>JAGCZO010000210.1 GCA_017959965.1 Clostridia bacterium
CCTCCAGCGAACGGGCTTCCAACCTTTCCCAAAACGAGCCCCATTGCGTATTCGTAACAAAGAGGGAAGGGTCTTCCCCCAGGCCTTTGATCATGAGGGAAGCCGCTGACTGCTCCCCGCCGGCCTTCGTGGCCACAAGCGGGACAAACTGCGCGGGATCCAGTTCAGTGGGAATATCTGGAATTTGATCGATATACGGTGTAAGGGAACCCATCAGACGACCGTCTTTCCAAACCATATTCCACGTAGGAATGAGCGGATTCGGCCACATGTTAATGCCGTCGGCCATCATCTTGCCCATGGTAATGAAGGCCTCCTCCTTGCTCTGGGGCTTGGGGAAACGCGCTTTCAGCGCATCCAGATAGGTTTTGGAGGGCTCCGGCTGTCCGGATGTGGCGTTAAGCAGTTCGGCGAAACGGCCGATGTCCGGGACATCGGATATCAGCTGTTCCACACGCTTCGACATGGCTTCCGTCTGATCATACATTCCCCCGGCGGCTCCTGTGGCGGGAATCGGATTGTTCCGGAGCCAGGATCCGTTGCAATAGTCGTAAAAACTGTCTCCGGGATGGACCGAGTAATCCTTGTTGGTCTCCATCTCCGGCGGTAAGGGGAGCGGGATCGACAGGACCCACCGGATCTACCGGAATATAAGGATCATAGGGATAAACGCATGCTGTCAGGAACAGCAGCGTAGCGCAGCAAAGCAAGGTTTTGATATTTATGTTCAGGATTTATCGTACAAAAATAATCAATTATTATAACCGCCAAAACGAAATGTGAAAAATTTCAAAACGAAATGTGAAAAACCCAGCGCGCGTTTTTTCTATTCTCGATAATACTAAAGGCCCTCAATCACCTGTCAAATGGCGTTTGAGGGCCTTTCTGTACATATAGGCTAAAAAGCTACAGTATTATGCGGTAGGATAGTCAATGATCTTACAGACCGTACCGTAGTCGCCCTGGACGAGCAGGTACAGCTTGACATTGTTGCTGGCCGAAGACCACGACTTGGTAACCGAGCCGGCCTGAATATCCTCCGCTGTAATCGGATGGAAATAGTACGCAAAGCCGCTTGAGCCGCATCCTTCGAGGCTGACCGGGGTGCCACCCGTCGCAGAGAATTGCAACGTGATGTTCCCGTTGCCGGGGGAGGCCGAGAACGTGATGCCGATAACCTCGAAGTAGGTGTACCCGGTCGTATTTGTGCCGTCAGTCAAACGTGCCTTGTACTTACCGGGGGCAAGTGCCGTGCCGAGGTCAACGCGCACCCAGTCTTCCCCGTCGCTGCCGTCAACGGCAAGTTCCGTGATGTCGATCGTCTGTAGCAGCACGTCGTCCTTGTAGAGTTCTACGCCCGTGTAGGTCTCGCCGCGCCGCGCATTGAGGAACACCTTTTCGCCGGAAGCGAAAGAGGCGAAGTCCCCCGCGAAGCACATGATGTCCTCGCAGTACGGAACGTCGCAATCAGTGCCGCCGATCTGGTGGAGATTGTACCCCGGAACCGTCGGAGGCTCCGTGATGCCATCCCATCCGTTCCAGCGATGGACGGTGCAGTCTTTGTCCGAAAGACGAGCCTCGAACTGCTCCGCAGTATAGATAGTACGCTTGGCATAAGGAGTTGTCATCTCCGCCCACACAACGAACCTGACCTTTCCGTAGTCATCCTTGAACACGTCGGAAATCATGGAAATGTGTCCCTGATTCCATACAAGGTCAAGCGGATGCACGTTGTCGACAGACGGGCTGCTGACGGTTGATAAGCCCGGCACTTCATTGCTGTGGTAGTCGCCAGAAAGGTACATTGTCTTGAGGCCCATGACCCACGCTACGAAAGCGTTGCAAGCACAGCCGTAATAAGAGCCGCAGCGATAGGCGTTGGTATAGCTGATGCCGTAGCCGGACGTTTTGCCAAACAAATTCTCCGTGTAGAGCAGACTCCGTTTGTTCTTTGCAGCCGTGAGGAACGTCCTGATAGACACATTTGACGGGACGAACTTTCGCGTAAGACCGAGGTCAGAGTATGGCACGTTCGTCATAAGATGGCCGGGCAAGCAGAAGTAGGTGTTCGTGGCATACGACGAATCGCTCCCGTCAGGAACCTTTGAGATCGGGGTCCAAAGCAGCTTCTGCATATACTCGATGCGCCGCTGAGCGATGTCGTAGTTCGCCAGACCGTCGGGTATCCACCGCTTGACCGGCGAATTGCCCATTGAGACAAACGACGTGATGACCTTTTCCCCGCCCGTTATGTCCGTGCCGTCAGCCTTGCAGATGACGAGACGGTAGCCGTATTCGGCAGGCATATTCAGCGAGGAGAAGGTTAGCCGTGCCGACCAACTGGCCTGCTCTGCCGTGATGTCGGACATCGGCGGAATGTGCTCGTGGGATACGACGTTGCCGTTGCGATCAACCAGCGTGCCGGAGAAAATCAGGAAGCCGTCGGCCACACCGAGAGCGAAGTTGCCGAAGATCGGCTCCGTGGTGACATATTTTGCGTTCTCTGTGATGC
>JAGCZO010000211.1 GCA_017959965.1 Clostridia bacterium
CATGGTGTGGACCATAAACGCCAGAGAGAACGAGCAAAGGCCGTACATCGCTCCGAAAAGAATGCTCATCTTCGTCTTGTCGGAAAAACGTGTATCCAGAAGCCATGTCATAAAAGCGCCGGCCAGCGAGAGTTTCAGGATCAGAAGAAACATGACGGCTTCGCTCAGGTATTTCATCGGCAAAAGAACAGCCGGAAGATTCAGCGGACTGGAAAGGTAGTAGGCAAAAACACCGGTGAAGTTCTTTCCCATACCGGCTTGAAAAGAATATGTCAGGGACTTTCCCTGAAGAAGCTGATTCTTCAATGCAGCCAGAAACGGCAGGAACTGTCCGCCCGCCTCAGAACTCAGGATATCTTTCGACCCGAAAGGGAAAACACCGAAATAAAAGAATATTGCAACAAGAAACAGCGTGGTGGCGAAAAAGGACACCCAAGGTCGAGTATTGAATCGTACCCCTCTATTCGGTTCCGGCATACCTCACCCTCCATGTCTGTCCGCCCTGCCAAAATACACCATGCATAATATCACAAAAGCGCTATGTTTCCAAAAGATTCACGTTTTCATGCATACGAACCAAAGCATGTTGTAGTATACTAAGAACATACATTTCAAATATTCATGAGGTGGTTTATGTTAGTCAGCCTGATGGTGCCGTGCTATAACGAAGAAGAAGCGCTTCCATATCTTTACGAAGCGCTGTGTAAGGTCATGCAGGAGTGCCCCAAATATGAATATGAGTTGATTTTTGTCAACGACGGAAGCCGTGACAAGACTCTTTCTTTGTTAAGAGATCTGGCCGCGAAGGATTCCCGTATCCGTTATATTTCTTTCTCCCGTAACTTCGGTAAAGAAGCCGCAATGTATGCCGGACTTTCCGCAGCCAAGGGCGAGTGGATCGGTCTTCTCGATGCAGATATGCAGGATCCGCCGTCTCTTCTTCCGCAGATGTTCGATATGCTGGAAAAGGATGAATGCGATATCGTTGCCACACGCCGCGTCTCGAGAAAAGGCGAACCGCCGATCCGAAGCTGGTTTGCGCGCCGTTTCTATCACCTGATCAACCGTTTCACCGATGTTGAGATCGTAGATGGCGCAAGAGATTTCCGCGTTATGCGTCGTCCCGTCGTAGATGCGATCCTTTCCCTTAACGAACGCCAGCGCTTCAGCAAAGGTATCTTCGCATGGGTCGGATTCCGCACCAAGTGGCTCGAATTCGAAAATGTCGAGCGTATCGCCGGCGAGACCAAGTGGTCCTTCTGGAAACTGTTCCGCTACGCTATCGAGGGTATCGTATCCTTTACGACCGCCCCGCTTCGTATCGCCACGGTCGTCGGCTTCCTCACATCCTTCGGTTCCTTCATCTATCTTCTCTACTACTTCGTACACGCGATCATCCACCTGATCTGGAAAGACAGACCAGGTTACCCGTCCTTGCTCTCATTCATGCTCTTCCTCGGCGGCATGGTCCTCATGGCCCTCGGTGTAATCGGCGAATACCTGGCAAAGACATATATCGAAGTCAAGCGTCGTCCTCTCTATGTAATTGCCGAAGATAACAAGAAAGAAGAAGATCAATAATTCACTTAGTTTGCAAAGAATAAATCCCACTACGCTAAGTCCTCGGGCTACGCCCTGCGGAAGCGCTTGTGGGATTTTTCATTTGCAAACTAACTCGAATTGAACTCTCGTTCTCTTCTTTTTGTTTAGCCCTGCTCAGTTACTTTTGAACTGTTACCTTTTTCATCTTCTGCTCAGTCAGCGGTCTGTCTCCTCTATCAGTCGGAGTAGAAGCAATCTCGTCTACTACTTCGATACCTTCGATGATTCTACCGAAAGCAGCATAGTTGCCATCGAGGAACGGGCCGTCTTC
>JAGCZO010000212.1 GCA_017959965.1 Clostridia bacterium
CGCCGACACCAACGCCGGCCCCGACCTTCAGTGTTAATTTGCCTGAAGCGACGACAAATATCTGCGGAACGGTTCTGGAGGGCATTTCCGAAAAGACGACTGTTTCGTCTTTCGTTTCCGCTTTCGAGCTTGACCATGCCAGAGTCGAGGTGCTGAACAAATCAGGCAAGGTGATCACAGGCAGCGAAATAGTATCCACAGGCTGCAAGGTCAATATTATTTCCGAAAACGACGGCAAGATCCTTGGATCGTACACCGTGATCTTATACGGCGACGTGACCGGAGACGGCCTCATCAATTCGCTGGACTTCGTGTACATAAAGAGACACGTGTGGAACATCGCTGTTCTTGAGGGCGCCGCGCTGCTTGCGGGATCCATATCCTCAAAAGACAAGTCCGCCGTCTCCACCGTCACAAGCTACGATTTTGTCCTCATCAAGAGACACGTATGGAATATCGCGAATATCGTCCAGCCGAAGTAAAGCGGACTTCGTGATTCATAAAGGGTAAACGATATGAGAAAAACCGTTTCAAAAATCAACCTGTTTATTTGTTTCGGATTGGCGTTGATGACCGCATTGTCCTTCTTTTCGGTACCTTTGACCGCCAATGCGGAAGATACGACCGTAAAGCTGACTCTCAGTTCAAAGGAAGTATCCATCAATTCCGAAGTGACTCTCACCGCCACGTACACGTCTCCCGTTGACGGAGGCTTCGTGGGCTGGACTCTTGAATACGACAATTCCAAACTGACCTTCCTTCCCGCCAGCGATCAGCCGGAAGCCGCGGGTATGATACCCGAGCAGGTTGACTTCGCCAAGGGCGAAAATTCAAAAACATTTAAGAAAACCTACAAATTTAAAGCCAAAGCAGTGGGGACCTGCTCCTTCACACTGTCGGACGTCATTGCCATCAGACTCTATCCCGAGGCCGGGAAGGACGATATGCTCGACGTCACCGTGACAGGTGTGACCCTCAGCATCACGGACAGAAAAAAGTTCTCAAACTGCGATCTTGAGCACATAACTCCCTCCGAGGGGACCGTGACTCCTGATTTTGATCCCAAGGTACTGAATTACACTGTTTACGTTCCCTACGAGGTATCCAAGTGCAATATGTATTTCGGATTGGCGGACAAGCTCGCCAAAGGACAACTCTCCGGAAACGAGTTTCTGAAGGTGGGGGACAACGTCAGGACCATCACCGTTACCGCGGAGGACGGTACCGTTAAGAAATACACTGTAAACGTTATCAGGGCTCCCGAGCCTGAGCCGACACCGACTCCCACACCGACGCCCACACCGACGCCGACGCCGACTCCCACGCCGACACCCACGCCTACTCCGACGGCAACTCCCACACCGGAGCCCACCGAAACGCCTGCACCGACGCCGGAGCCTACCGAAAATGCTTCGGAGGAGCCCACTGCGGAAGCCACCGAAGAGCCAACAACGGAGCCGACGACCGCTCCCACCGACGCTCCCACGGCCGAGCCAACCGCCGAACCGACGGAAAAGCCTACGGAGACTGCTCAGACCTCGGAACCTACGGCAGGGCCGACTTCGACTCCCGACGCGGAGCCGACCGTTGAACCTGTTGACAGTACCCCTGACGCGGACGGAGACACAGCCAAGGGAATTTATAAGATCGCGGGAGACAAGTTTAAGCTCTACGACGCCGCGGCTTACCTGAAACGCGTATATCCCGGCAGAACCGTTTCCGGACCCTCCGATTTCCTCTATGCGGATGAAGCCGGCAAGGACGTTATCCTGAGCGGTTTCAGGGCATATTCCGGAAACGACAAACAGTATCTCATATACGGGTCCCGGAATGACGGCCCCAAACAGCTTTACGTCGTTGATGTTGAGGAAAATACGCTGCAGAGATACCTTGGCGGAAATAAAATAGTTGATTCTTTTGATATATTTGTTCCCGAAAACGTCAGCACTCCCGAGCCGACCCGGGCTCCTTCCGGGGACGGTACCTACGTGAACCGTTACGCTTTCTCCGAAGCCGTGGACAGGACGCTGGTATTCGCAAAGGATCATATAATCTTAACTGCCGCGGTACTGACGGTGCTTCTGATCGTGCCCATCATGATAATCGGTATATGCGTGGTGGCACGGGAGAAAAAACGTGAAAGAAAAGACAGTGATGATTCCGACGGCGAAGAGCCCGAGGATATTGAAGATGACCGGGACGGAAAAGAACAATGATACCGGCCTGCAGCCTGCCTCCCGCGGCAGGCTGCGGTCTTAGTATCCGCCCCCGGATCAGGGTGACATATTATGGGAAAAATAATAATACTTGACGATCTCACTTCCAGCCAGATCGCCGCCGGAGAGGTGGTTGAAAGACCCGCATCTGTTGTGAAAGAGATGGTGGAGAACTCCATTGACGCCGGCAGTACGAGAATATCCGTGGAGATCAGAAACGGCGGAATAAAGTATATCAGAGTTGAGGACAACGGACAGGGCATGGAGCCTGACGACTGCATCATTGCCTTTGACAAGCACGCCACCAGCAAGATCAAATCCCCGGACGATCTTTTTTCCATCAATACCCTTGGCTTCAGAGGCGAGGCTCTTGCCAGTATAGCGGCAGTCTCGAAGGTGACTCTGCGGACCAAAACTGCAGATTCAGAGCACGGAACGTTCGTCGTGATCGAGGGCGGAGACCTGATCGAGTCGGGCCCTTGCGGCGCCAAAAACGGCACTGTATTCACCGTAGAGAATCTGTTTTACAATACCCCTGCCAGGTACAAGTTTCTCATGCGTGACCAGACCGAGGCGTCCTACGTGGCCGAGGCCATGGAGCGCATCGCACTTTCCCATCCCGATATTTCCTTCAGACTTATATCTGACAAGAAGCAGGTTCTTTTCACTCCCGGCGGAGACCTTATGACCGCTGTATACGGAGTTTTCGGCCGTGAAATTTCCGAAAACCTTCTTAACTGCGCCTTTACCGAGGACAATGTCACCGTCACGGGCCTCTGCTCAAAGAAGGAACTGACCTACGGCAACAGGAACCGCCAGATCGCTTTTGTGAACGGCAGATTCGTCAAAAGCAAGACCGTCTCCGCCGCCATTGACGAGGCCTACAAGACGCTTACCATGAAGGGACGTTTTCCCTTTGTTATCTTAAATATTTCACTTTCTCCGAACCGGGTCGACGTCAACGTCCATCCCGCCAAGACGGAGGTCAGGTTTGCCGACAACAACGCTGTCTTCAGGGCCGTCTATCACGCTCTGACTTCCGCTGTTTTCGAAAGGGAGACCGTTCCTCCGGAGTTTACCGGTTCAGGCAGGGAGGAGGATCCCGAGAAACACGCCAATGTCTCAGAGCGGACCGTCCCCTACGATGATACCCGGGAAAAGCCGAAGGTACCCGAAAATGATCCCGTCAAGACCGTTCCGGAGGGCTGCGGAGCTTCTGCCGCGGCTGAGAAGTCAGAGGCAGTCGTGAACGCAAACGGAGGTAAAGGTGAGACAGTCGGCAATGACGCTCCCGGGAACCCTGCAAAAGAAGAACCTGCACCAGACAAGGACGACAACGGTCTCCTGTCGGATTATCTCAAAGAAAAGGAAAAAGCACCTCTCGGCCCCAAGGGCCAGGGCCTCTTCGGCGGTATCGATATCGGCGAAAAGGGCGGAAAAGTAATCGATATGAGCTCCGGCGGAAATGAACGCTCCGGTGAAAAGAAAGAAGCGGAGGACCCCCAGTTCAGCGGAGAGTTTTCCGACGTCTACAGGTACGGGCGCGTCATCGGCCAGCTGCTGGAGACGTATATCCTGCTTGAATTCAACGGCGCTCTTTTCATTGTGGATCAGCACGCCGCCCACGAAAGACTGAAATACGAAGAGATAAAGAGCAGGCTGCTTGGCGCCGACAACCCCTCGGGCCAGCTTCTTCTTCCGGTCACCGTAAGGCTGGGCGCCTCCGAAATGATGAGATTCAGAGAGATAAGCGGCGCATTAGAGCTTCTCGGATTTGAGATCGACGAGTTCGGAACGGACACTGTCATAATAAGGGCGATCCCGACGATGATAGAGGAGGAAAACGCCGAGGCTTTTGTCATAACTGCCGTGGGCAGTCCCCGCACCGGCGAGGGCATGATCAACGTATTTCCCGAATACGCGGTATACACCATGGCATGCAAAGCCGCAATTAAGGGAAATATGAAGCTTTCAGACGTTGAAATAAGACATTTGCTTGATCAGCTGGCGTCTGTCAGAAACCCGGGTACCTGTCCTCACGGCAGGCCTATCATACTTAAAATGAGTCAGTACGAGATCGAAAGAAAATTCCACAGAGCGTAAATCATGAGTCTTGCAAAGCTGATCGCAGAGGAATACAAAAGCGCGGAGCAGAAGACCGCGGTCATTGTGTGCGGCCCCACGGCATCCGGCAAGTCTTCATTGGCAATGGAACTTTGCGGGCTTTTAAACGGTGAACTCATTTCCTGCGATTCCATGCAGATCTATAGGATGATGGATATCGGCACCGCCAAGCCCTCGGTCAGGGACAGAGAACTCGTACCCCACCACATGATAGATATTACTGACCCTTGGGAGAACTACAGTGCGTTTATGTACAAAAACGATGCGGTGAAGGCGATCTCGGAGGTCTTCTCACGTTCAAAGGTCCCGGTGATCTGCGGCGGGACAGGCCTTTACGTCAACGCTCTTATCGACAACAGGGAGTATTCCTGCGAGCCGGATAATACGTTTTTCTCTGAAGAATTCAGGGCCGAAAAGAAAAAGTGCGACTGCTGTCTTGAAAAGGGCGACAGAGCGTCTCTACATGACATGCTTAAAAAATACGATCCTGAAGCGGCCGCGGAGATCCACATGAACAACGTCAAAAGAGTCTACAGAGCCCTGTATCTTTATTTTGTTACGGGAAAGGTAAGAGCGCAGAGAAATCTGGAATCCACCGCCAACAGTCCGGAGTTTGGTTTTAACGTTTATTGTCTTATGCCCCGCAGGGAGGAGCTTTACGAAAGGATCAACAGCCGCGTTGATATTATGCGCGAAGAGGGCCTTGCGGAGGAGGCTGACAGAGTTTACGCTGCCTGCAGGGAAAAGATCCCGGCCGAAGAGGTCTCCGATCTCAGAATACTTAAACGGACTGCTCTTTCCGCGATTGGCTATAAGGAGCTTATACCGCTCCTCGACTATCCGGAACTGGCACCTGTTAAAGAAGACCTTCCTTACGATGCCGTCAGCGTTTTCGAAAAGATAAAACAGGACACAAGACAGTACGCGAAACGCCAGCTGACCTGGTTCAAAAAAACGCCCGGCGCAAGATTTCTTGAATGCTGACAGACCTTCCGGAGCACCGCGGCGGGGCACCGACCTTGGCTCCGCTGCAATTGACTTTGAATGATAATTGAGGTATAATTTTATCCCGAAAAGATACGCTCGGAAAAAGGTTTTGCCGGCGTCTTCCCGGGAGTTTTTTATGATCATGAATGAAGGCTTCATTGACGGTAACGCGATACAGAAAAATGCTCTCACATTGGCGTTTATAGGCGACGCTGTTTTCGAGCGCTACGTGCGGGAGCTTGCGGTGTACATGATCCCCGGCGCGAAGGTCAGGAAGCTTCACGTTGTTTGCGCGGCAGCCGTTAACTGCAGGTCCCAGTCTGAGATCTTAACGAAGCTGGAAAAGGAGCTTCGGGAGGATGAGCTTTCGGTGGTGAGGCGCGGCATGAATTCCAAGCCTCACAGCATACCGAAACACGCCGACATAGATGACTATCTGAGAGCTACCGGATTTGAGGCTCTCCTGGGATACCTTGAGCTTTCGGGAAACCCGGAGCGTCTTTCGGAGATCCTTGCCTCGTGCAGGGAAAGCGTCGAGGAATATATAAACGGCGCAAACAAGTAAAAGCAGGTGTAAAAATGAGCTACGGACGCGGAAACAATTATAAAGGCAGGAAGAAATTCGAAAAGGCAGCTGAAGCTTCTCCCGCAGGCGACACAAGCGGTGATATAATATACGGCCGCAATTCCGTCATTGAGGCGCTGAGATCGGGCCGGTCTATAAACAAGATATGCTTTTCGGGCGAGATGTCCGGCAGCCTCGGAATGATCATTGCCGAGGCCAAGGAGAAAAACATCGTTGTCGTGAAGCAGTCCAGACAGAACCTTGACGAACTCTGCGGAAACGTGAACCATCAGGGCGTGGCGGCCTTAGTGGCTGCTGCGGATTACGTTGACGTGGACGATATACTAGCCTGCGCGAGGGAAAAGGGCGAGGATCCTTTCATCATCGTGCTGGACGAGATCCAGGACGCAGGAAACCTGGGCGCCATTATCAGGACCGCCGACGCGGTGGGAGCTCACGGCATAATTATACCTAAAAGAAGGGCTGTTCCTCTAACAGGCGCAGTTGCCAAAGCCTCTTCCGGAGCAGTCAGCTACGTTAAGGTGGCAAGAGTGCCCAACATCGTGAACGAGCTTCAGCATCTGAAGGAAGAAGGGCTCTGGATCACGGGCACCTCAGACAGCGGCAAGACCACGTTTTACAATGCGGATCTCACCGGGCCATTGGCAATAGTCATCGGAAACGAAGCCGACGGCATGGGCAGGCTTGTGTCGGAACAATGCGATTTCATCGTAAACATTCCAATGGCGGGAACTGTCTCCTCGCTGAACGCGTCGGTCGCTGCGGGAGTGGTGCTGTACGAGGCCTTCAGGCAGAGATCGGGAAAAGGAAACTTTAAAAGTTGATAAGCATGGATTTCGAAAAAGAATTAAATCCCGAACAATATAAAGCGGTCACTCAGAAGGACGGCCCTTTGCTTATACTGGCAGGCGCCGGCAGCGGCAAGACCAGGGTGATCACCTACCGTGTTGCCTATCTCATTGGGCATTACGGTGTTTCTCCGTACAATATCCTTGCCATCACCTTCACGAACAAGGCCGCCAGAGAGATGCGGGAGAGGGTCGAGCGCATGCTCGGCGACGAAGGCCGGGGCGTTTTCATAAGCACCTTTCACAGGTTCTGCGGAAGGCTTCTGCGGGACAGAGGGGAGCTCATCGGCTATTCCTCAACCTTTGCGGTATACGACGAAAAGGATACGGAAAAGGTCATAAAGGACTGTCTTAAGGAACTGGATATCGACTCCAAATCGGAAAATCCGGGACTTTTCAGGGCCTCCATTTCGAAATTGAAAAACCAGATGGTGACTCCCGATCATTATCAGGAGATCATGGACAAAAGCAACCCCTGGGAGAGAAAGCTCCTCAAGGTCTTCAGACTTTACAATAACAAGCTTTTTGAGAATAACGCCATGGACTTTGACGATATGCTTCTCAAAGCCGTGGAGCTTCTGGAAAAGAATCCGGAGGTCTGCGATTTCTATGCCCGCCGATACAGGTACATAATGGTGGACGAGTACCAGGACACAAACAAGGTGCAATACAAGCTTGTGAAGCTTCTTTCGCCTCACGGGAATCTTTGCGTTGTGGGCGACGACGACCAGAGCATCTACAGCTTCAGAGGCGCAGACATAGAGAACATACTGAGCTTTGAAAAGGGCTTCCCCGGCTGCACCGTCATCAAGCTTGAGCAGAATTACCGTTCCACCGAGCACATACTGAGCGCCGCCAACAGCGTCATTGCCGGCAATAACGGCGTCAGGAAGCAGAAGAAACTCTGGACGGCGAAAAAGGGCGGCCGAAAGATCGCGAAGTTCATTGGCGAGAATCAGATGGACGAGAGCAGATTTGTGGCAGGCGAGATATCAAGGCTCGTTGACTCCGGTGAATACGGATATAACGATATCACCGTTCTTTACAGGCAGAACGCACTTTCCCAGTATCTCGAGTCGGAGTTCGTGAGACGGGGCATACCTCTTCGGATCTACGGTGGCATGAGATTCTTTGAACGGGCTGAGATCAAGGTACTTGTCAATTACCTGAGACTGATCGAGAATCCCGGCGACGTGAACGCTTTTGCGGCAATAGTGAACGTGCCGAAGAGATCCGTCGGCGAAAAGGGCGTGGAGACTGTGATCGAGCTTTCCAGGAGCGAAAACCTGACGCCCATGGAGATCCTTGCGGGTATAGGGAAATATCCCGGGCTTTCAAGGTACGCGACGGCGCTGAAGGAATTTTCGGATGCCTACGAGAATTTGAGAGCGGAGCTTCGCGACTATGAAATTCCGGATTTTATCGAAAAAGTGCTTAATGAAACCGGGCTTCTGGCATACTACGGCGCATCCGATCTCGAAAAGGATGAGGACCGCTGCGGAAACCTGAGAGAGATGCTGACCGTCGCCAGGGAATACGTGGCTTCTCTTGATTCGGACCCCACTCTCGAGAATTCCCTCTCGGGCTTTCTTCAAAACATTTCCCTTTCCACGGACATGGACAACGAGGAGGAGGGCGATGAGCACTGCGTCACGCTGATGACCGTCCACAGCGCCAAGGGTCTCGAATTTCCCGTGGTGTTCGTGGTGGCGATGGAGGAGGGCATGTTCCCTTCAACGAAGGCATTGGACGAGGGCAACGTGGACGAGGAGCGGAGGCTCTGCTACGTGGCCATCACCAGGGCAAAGGAGCGTCTCTACCTCACCTACGCCAAAGAGCGCATGATATACGGACAGACCAGGTACAATCCCAGGTCGGAATTCCTTGACGGCATACCGGCGGAGAATTCCATGACCGTCAATTACCTCGGCGAAGAGGTCTCCGAAAAGGAGTCGGGAAGAAGATACGGCGGCTATCCCCGGTATAATTCCGACAGCGACTATCTCACATACGGCAACTCCGAAAACCAGGGCTACGGTTACCGGGGAAGATCCGGATACTACAACGGTTCCTACGGCTCCGGCTACGGGAACCGCCGCAAGCCTTCATACAAGGACAGCGACGACGATCCCGACTTGTTTGGCGACGACTCCGGAAGCGGCTGCGGTACCGGAAACTCACGAGGTTACGGCAGCTCGGGAAGCTCGGGCAGCTTCGGCTTTTCGGGAAAAGGTTTTTCGGGCTCCGGATCGTCATTCTCCGGCCGCAGCGGATCCGCCAATACTTCATCAGGCGGAAACGGACCCTCCACCATGTCCGAGAAGCTTGCGGCGGCTAAACTTGCCGCCAAGGCGGGAGACAAGGATATACACGTTGGCGACAGGGTGGAGCATCCGAAATACGGTGAAGGACTTGTCACCTCTATTGAGGGAAACTATACGGGGGACAAGGACGACAGGATCTGCGAGATCACCTTTGAAAATCACGGAATGAAACGGTTCGCCATGCAATATACCAAGCTGAAAAAGCTTTGAATCGTGCAGATCCTTTTAAATAGTGGGCCCTTTGGCGTCGTTTCCGTACGCTCTGAATGTAAAAACTCCCTTAAAAATTCCTTGAACGGAAAAAAATCAAAAATACGTGTTGCAAACCCGGATTTTTGTAGTATAATACGCTTTGTTAGCACTTTAAGCTTTTGAGTGCTAACCGCAGAAAACGAACTACGGCATCTATACGAGCCGAATAATTGGAGGATAATATGAAAATAAGACCTTTAAGTGACAAAATAGTTATCAAAATGCTTGATCTTGAGACTAAGTCCAAGGGAGGCGTTATCCTTACCGGAAGCGCTAAAGAGAAGCAGGACTATGCGATTGTTGTCGCCGTCGGCCCCGGCGGAAGAGACGATAACGGAAAACTCATCCCCATGGAAGTTAAAGTCGGCGATAAGGTTATGATGAGCAAGTATTCCGGCACCGAGGTAAAACTCGACGGCGAGACCTACAGCATCATCAGACAGAGCGACCTTCTTGCGGTGGTCGAGGACTGATCGGAAAACGATAAGGCTTTGAGCCTTTATAATATGACGGGAGCCTTCCCGCCGAAAAGGAGTATTTGTTATGGCAAAAGAAATTAAATATTCAACAGACGCAAGAGACGCCATCATTGCCGGCGTTAACAAACTTGCGGATACGGTAAAAGTAACTCTCGGCCCCAAGGGCAGGAACGTTATACTTGATAAGAAATATCCCGCACCCCTCATCACCAACGACGGCGTCACCATAGCCAAAGAGGTGGAGCTTGAGGATAAATTCGAGAACATGGGCGCACAGATCGTCAAAGAGGTCGCCACAAAGACCAATGACGTGGCCGGCGACGGAACCACCACCGCCACGCTTCTCGCCCAGGCTATCATCAGAGAGGGCGTCAGGAACCTTGCGGCTGGCGCAAACCCGATGATCATTAAGAAGGGCATCGCGAAGGCTGTGGATGCCGCTGTCGACGCCATCAAGTCCGGCGCGGTCCCGGTAAGAGGCTCGAAGGACATTGCCAGAGTCGCGGCAGTTTCCGCCAACGACGAACAGATCGGTCAGCTTATTGCCGACGCCATGGAAAAGGTCACTGCCGACGGAGTTATCACCGTTGAAGAGTCCAAGACAATGGGCACCAACCTTGACGTTGTTGAGGGAATGCAGTTTGACCGCGGCTATCTCTCTCCCTACATGGCTACCGATATGGACAAGATGGAAGCCGTTCTGGACAACCCCTACATCCTCATCACCGATAAAAAGATATCAAGTCTCCAGGAGATCCTCCCGCTGCTTGAACAGCTGGCTCAGTCCGGTAAGAAGCTGCTCATAATCGCGGACGACGTTGAGGGCGAAGCGCTGGCCTCCCTGGTCGTTAACAAGCTTAGAGGCATCTTCACCTGCGTGGCAGTCAAGGCTCCGGGCTTTGGCGACAGAAGAAAAGAGATGCTCAGAGACATCGCTATCCTCACTGGCGGCGAAGTCATTACCGAAGAGCTGGGCCTCGAGCTTAAGGAGACCGAGCTTTCACAGCTGGGCACCTGCAGACAGGCTAAGATCCAGAAGGATTCCACCATCATCGTTGACGGCAACGGCGATCCCGACGAGATCAAGAAGAGAGTCGCATCCATCAGAACACAGATCGAGGACACCACCTCCGATTTCGACCGCGAGAAGCTCCAGGAGCGTCTTGCGAAGCTGGCAGGCGGCGTAGCCGTTATCCAGGTGGGCGCGGCTTCCGAGGCCGAGATGAAAGAGAAGAAGCTGAGGATCGAGGACGCTCTGGCCGCCACGAAAGCGGCAGTCGAGGAAGGCATCGTTGCCGGCGGCGGAACCTGCTTCATCAACGCGATCCCCGAGGTGGCAAAGCTTCTCAAGACCGTTAAAGGCGACGAGAAGACAGGCGTCGAGATAGTGCTCAAGGCTCTTGAAGAGCCCGTCAAGCAGATCGCTTTCAATGCGGGCCTTGAAGGCAGTGTGATCGTTGATAAGGTCAAGAACTCCAAGGCAGGCATCGGCTATGACGTTCTCGGCGAAAAGTACGTTGACATGGTGGCTGAAGGCATCGTAGACCCCGCCAAGGTCTCCAGAAGCGCTCTGCAGAACGCCGCTTCGGTGGCGGCTCTCCTTCTCACCACGGAGGCTGCCGTTGCGGAGATCCCGCAGCCAGAGCCCGCAGCTCCCGCAGGAGGCGGAATGGGCGGAATGTACTGATGTCCGATTTGATAAATAATGCTTTCAGGGCGCCTCGGAAACGGGGCGCCTTTTCCGTTATTTCAGAAACCGGTTACGGCGTTCATAGCCGGCTCTTTAAACTTTTAACTGCCTTGACTTATTACGCGCGTAAAACTATAATAAAATTTCAGTACCCGGGGGAATAATCCCGGATCCGACACATCTTTTGGAGGTTTTACAAAATGAAAGCGATTGAGAATATGCCTAAGTCATACGACCCCGGCTCATCCGAGGACAGGATCTACGCCGCCTGGCTGCAAAAAGGATATTTTCATGCTGTCGTCGATCACGACAAGAAGCCTTTCACCATAGTTATCCCGCCGCCGAATATCACCGGCCAGCTCCACATGGGCCACGCTCTTGACAACACTCTTCAGGACTCGATAATCAGGTTCAAGAGGATGCAGGGGTATGAGACTCTCTGGCTGCCGGGAACCGACCATGCCAGCATTGCCACCGAGGCGAAGATCGTTGACAAAATGGCTCAGGAGGGCTTGAAGAAAGAGGACGTTACAAGAGAGCAGTTCCTGGAACGCGCCTGGGCCTGGAGGAAAGAATACGGCGGAAAGATAGTAAATCAGCTTAAGAAGCTTGGCTCCTCCTGCGACTGGGAGCGGGAGCGCTTTACCATGGACGAGGGGCTTTCAAAAGCGGTTACAGAGGTCTTTGTGCGACTTTACGAAAAAGGACTCATTTACAAGGGTGAGCGTATAACCAACTGGTGCCCGAGGTGCAATACGTCTATCTCCGACATCGAGGTCATCTACGAGGAGCAGGACGGACACTTCTGGTATATCAGCTATCCTTTTGCCGACGGCACCGGAAGCATTATGATCGCTACCACGAGACCCGAAACGCTTCTGGGCGACGTGGCGGTGGCAGTGAATCCGGAGGACGAAAAATATAAGGACGTTGTCGGAAAAGAACTGATACTTCCGCTTGTGGGAAGAAAAATACCCGTCATTGCCGACGATTACGTTGAGCTCGGGTTCGGAACCGGCGCCGTGAAGATCACACCTGCCCACGACCCCAACGACTTCAACGTTGGCCTCCGCCACGGCCTGGAGGTGATCCAGATCATGGATTCAAAGGGCGTTATAAACGAACACGGCGGTAAATACTGCGGCATGGACCGTTTCGAGGCCAGAAAACAGATCGTAAAGGATCTTGAGGCAGAGGGTCTTCTCGTAAAGACCGAAGCCTACAAGCACAACGTGGGCACCTGCCAGCGCTGTGGCACTACCGTTGAGCCTTTTGTCTCAAAGCAGTGGTATGTGAAAATGAAGCCCCTTGCCGAGCCTGCCGTGGAGGCAGTGAGAAAGGGCGATACAAGGTTCATTCCCCAGAGATTCGAGAATATTTATTTCAACTGGATGGAGAACATTCAGGACTGGTGCATCTCAAGGCAGCTCTGGTGGGGCCACAGGATACCGGCATATTACTGCGCCGACTGCGGAGAAGTGATCGTCGCAAGAGAAGAACCCACGGCCTGCCCGAAGTGCGGCTGCAAAAAGTTTGAAAGAGATCCGGACACGCTGGATACCTGGTTCAGCTCCGCTCTCTGGCCTTTCTCCACTCTCGGGTGGCCTGAAAAGACTCCCGAACTGGATTATTTCTACCCCACGGACGTGCTGGTCACAGGCTACGATATCATATTCTTCTGGGTGGCCAGAATGATCTTTTCGGGAATCGAGCAGATGGGCAAGGTGCCTTTCAGACACGTTATGATCCACGGCCTTGTCAGGGATGAGCTGGGCAGGAAAATGTCCAAGTCCCTCGGCAACGGCATCGACCCGTTGGAGATAATCAGAGACTACGGAACGGACGCACTCAGATATTCTCTCATCAGCGGAAACTCACCCGGAAACGATCAGCGATTCCTTACGTCGAAGGTGGAATTTGCCAGGAACTTCGGCAATAAGATCTGGAACGCCACCCGCTTCGTTCTTATGAATTTCGACGAGCAGCCTGACTTCGATAACGTGGACAAGTCCAGATTCACTGCCGAGGACAAATGGATACTCTCCTGCCTCAACCGGGTGGTTAAGGAGGTCACCGACAACATGGAGCGCTATGAGCTCGGCGTCGCTCTCACAAAGATCACTGACTTTATCTGGGATCTGTTCTGCGACTGGTACATCGAGATCGTAAAGCCCCGCCTGTTTGACGCCGACAACAAGACCCGCCTTGAGTGCCAGTACGTGCTGAACCATGTGCTCGTCACATCCATGAAGCTGCTGCACCCCTTCATGCCTTTTATCACAGAGGAGATCTACCAGCTGCTCTTCAAAGACTGCGAATCCATCATGATATCGCAATGGCCCGTTTACGATAAGGATGCGGAGAATCTTACCGCCGAGAAGGAAATAGGCCTTTTGATCGACGCCGTGAAGGGCATCAGAAACATAAGGACTCAGATGAAGGTCCCGAATTCCGCCAAAGCCACGGTGTATTTCGTCACCGAGGAGGAGAATTTTGACCTTATCCGTGAGTCCTCCGGAGCGCTTAAACGCCTTGGCAATGCTCAGAACGTGATCGTTACTTCAAGCGACGCCGACGCTCCCTCAGATTCGGTTTCCGTCATTATCCCCGGCGCCACCGTCTACATGCCGCTGACGGAGCTGATCGACATTGACAAGGAACTCGAAAGACTCACCGCCGAGCTTTCGAAGATCGAATCGGAGATCGAAAGAGTTTCGGGGAAGCTTGCCAATGAGAACTTCGTCAACAAGGCGCCCGCGAGACTTATTGACGCGGAACGTGAGAAATTTGCCAAGTTCACAGCCCTGAAGGAAGAAACGCTGTCCCAGCTTGAAAGAATAAAAGCGCTTAAAAAGTAATTAAGACGGACTGAAAACAGGAGCTGCCGCTGTTTTGCACCTCCTGTTTTGTTTACACGGAGCATGCGTGATGAATGACGGAGAAGTTAAAAAAACGGTCTTCAGATCCGCTTACAGCGGAGGGAGGCCCGTAAGACTCAAGGAAGAGACAAGGCTTTTCTGCGAGGAGTCTCTTTGCGGACGTTACGGCGACGAGGCGATGAAAACCCCCTTCGTTGTTCTTGACGGTATCGGGAATTTCGGGGAGCTGGATCCCTTCGGAAAATACGACACCGCGATACGCATGATATGCGAGACCGCACCCCTTAGAGTCACGGAGCACGAGCTTGTTTCCGGCGCCGCCACCCTGGGAGGCGCTGTCTATGCCCAGGTCCCCGCTCAATACAAAGGTCAATACGTTTTTCCGTCCATCAATCACCTGACGGTGGATTTCTTTACCCCTGTTCTTAAGGGAGTTGACAGTATAGAAGCTCTTGTAAAGAAAGAAATGGGAGGCCCGGACATTGGCGGGAGGAAGCTCAGGTTCCTTGAAAGCTGTCTGTCTTCCCTGGAATCAATGCGGATATACCACAAAAGGTACATTTCGGAGCTTGAAAAAAAGCGCCCGGATATACTTCCCTACGCGAAAAACGTCCCTTTCAGGCCCGCGTCGAATTTCAGAGAGGCAGTCCAGAGCTTATGGTTCACCTTCTCCTTCCTGAGGCTGACGGGAAACTGGCCGGGCATCGGAAGAATAGACCGGCTCCTCGGAAAATTTCTTGAGGACGATCTGGAGCGCGGTCTCATCACCCTTGGCGAAGCCAGGGAGCTTCTTGCTTCGTTTTTTATAAAAGGATGCGAGTGGATCAGAGGCGTTGAAGCCGAAAGAGGCTCAGGGGACGCTCAGCACTATCAGAATATCGTTCTCGGCGGCACGGACAGTGACGGCAACGACATCACGAACGACGTGACATATCTGATACTTGATATCGTTGAGGAGCTGCCCATCGGCGATTTTCCCATCACAGTGAGATTTAACGACAAGTCTCCGGAAAAGCTTTACAGGAGGGTGGCAGAGGTCATAAGGCACGGCGGCGGGACCGTTGCGGTGTACAACGAAAAAACGATCCTGAAAGCCATGACAAGGTTCGGCTACGCTCCCGAAGAGGCGGCGGATTTTGCCAATGACGGCTGCTGGGAGGTCCAGGTGCCGGGCTGCACCAGATTTTCATACTGGCCCTTCGACAGCCTGCAGATATTTCTTAAAGACACTCTCGGACTTGAGTCGGAGGAGACTCCGGAATTCCTGAGCTTTGAGCAGCTGAAGGAAGCCTTTTTTGAGGATCTGAAAAAACACGTCGACGCCATCGCCAATGATATCCTCCGGGGCTCCATCGTAAACCTTTCGGATGACCCGTCAAAGGAAGAGTTCCGCCAACTGTTCCCGACAACGGTCATCGACCTTTTCGAGAACGACTGTGTCAAAAACAAAAAAGGTTACCTTGAGGGCGGCACCAGATATTCGGTCATACCTCCCCACATCGGCGGCAGCGCCGACACCGCAAACAGTCTCTACGCAGTCAAAAAGCTCTGCTTTGACGACGGCATCGTATCCTTGAACAAACTTATCGGGATACTTAAGAACAACTGGGAAGGCGAGGAATACCTGAGGCAGTATGCCAGAAACAAATACGTATACTACGGCAACGACAACCCCGAGGTTGATTCGATCATGGCTGAGATACTTGACAGATTCTCGGGATTCTGCGAGGCCTACGGCACAAAGCATGTCATGTGGATCCCCTCAGGCGTAAGTACCTTCGGGCGCCAGCTTGAATGGAAGGACAGTAGACCCGCGTCTCCCTTCGGCTCGAAGCGGGGCGAGATACTTGCCGGCAACGCGTCTCCCACTCCAGGAACGGATCTGGAGGGGGCAACGGCCGTCATCAAGTCCTACTGCGCCGCGGATCTTACAAAACAGGTCACGGGCGCCGCTCTTGACGTGAAGCTGTTTCCCCATACAGTAAGCGGGAACGACGGTATTGACTCTGTTTCGGCACTTATAAAAGGATTTCTTGAGCTCGGCGGATACTTCATGCAGCTTGACGTGGCGGACGTACAGACTCTCCTGGAGGCCCGGAAGGACCCCGCCGCATACAAATCATTGTCGGTAAGAGTGTCCGGCTGGAACGCGAGATTCGTCTCCCTTGACGACAACTGGCAGCGGATGATCATTGAACGCGAAGCTGGAGGCCAGGTTCAATGTTAATAACTAAAATTCAGCGTTTTTCCACACACGACGGCCCGGGGATCAGGACCTGCGTCTTTTTCAAGGGCTGTCCTTTGTCATGCTTCTGGTGCCACAATCCGGAAAACAGATCCTTCTCTCCTGATATATTTTTTGATGAGAGATTTTGCATAAAATGCGGCGCATGCGCATCCGTATGTCCCCGGAGCTGCCACGTTATAAACGATGACGGTCATCTCTTTGACAGAACGAACTGCATAAAATGCGGGAAGTGCGCGGAGGTATGTCCCTCGGAGGCTCTGACTTTATCCGGCAGGGAAATGACTGCGGAGGAGATCCTTGAGGTGATAAAGGCCGACAGGGCGTTTTACGGAGACAGGGGCGGCGTGACTCTTACGGGCGGCGAGCCTCTTGCCTTCAGAGAGTCCGTTGACATTCTCAGACTTTGCGAAAAAGAAGGAATCGGCTGCTGCTTTGAAACAAGCGGAGCCGGGATCCCGGAGGTCTCCGCGGAAGCGGCTTCTCTCTGTTGGGATTTCTTTGTCGATATCAAGGACGGAGATCCGGAAAGACACTTGAAAAACGTCGGTGTATCGAAAGAAAAACTCCTGAAGAATATTAAGCTGATGGACGAAAACGCCAAAGGAAAATTCACGTTAAGGGCCATCCTTTTAAAAGGCGTCAACGCCGACGAAACGAACTATGACTATATCGCGGAGGTGTTCCGGGAACTTAAAAACTGCCGCGGGGTCGAGCTCGTGCCTTACCACGCGCTTTACGGAAGCAAATATACAAGACTGGGAATTAAGGACGAAAGCTCTTCCGGATACGTTCCCGGAAAGGAAGATCTTGAACGGGCGGCGGAGCAGCTCAGATCCAAAGGAGTTGTGATCATATGAAACCACTTTATAATAAAGCAAGCTTTTCCGGCGAATATACCGTGCTGGAAAACGGAAGCATAAGGGCGGTCTTTTTTAAACGACTGTGCGGCTACGGCTTTGCCGAAATATACACAAAAGAAGAAAGGCTGATGGGTGTTCTCGACAGCTTCGGAGAGATCAAGCTGAGAGACCAGTCGATCCCTATGCGGCTTGAAGCGGACGGCTTCACCGTCAGTGAGTCGGGCGGCGGTAAGACCGTCACATTTGACGTTTCGTCAACCGTCTCAGCCGAAAAGCTCAGGGGCACCTCCTTTGAAAAATGGGTGGGGCTTCCCTTCGACAAGCCTGTGCTTGAAGGAAGCATCTGCTTTACGCTCAAGCCTGACGCGCCTTTCGTTTCGGTCAGGATCGGGCTTAGATCAAACTTCGACCTTTACGCCGAATATATCAAACTTGTATGGCTTCTCTGCGGAGAGGCCTCCTACGGAGCGGAAAAGACCGACGCTCTTCTTCCGGGCGTCGACTGGGCTGTTGGTAAGGAGTGGACCTCGGGAAACGACTTTTTCAGAGACCCCTGGGCAATGCGCTTTATGCCTCACCCCAACAAGATCGGATCCCCGTTCATGGCGGTATCCCATCAGGGCGACTACATTTCCTGCGACTTCGACCTGGACAGACCGGTGACCCGCTGGTTCAACTATAAGGAGATCTACCCGCAGCCTGTGTTCGCGGCTCCGAATTTCGTTGACCGCGCCGACAACAGCCTCATCGGCATCACGATACCCGACGTGAAGGAGATTGAAGACGAAAACAAGCTCGGCTGCGGAAAAATACTGGAGCTCCACATCGGTGAAAAGCTTGAGTTTGAATATAATATTACAGTCGGAAAGGGCGACAGCCTGGATGCCCTGGCGGACTACGTCAAGCGCACCGGAATGCCGGACGTGACGCCGAGGTACGACTTTGACGAGGCTCTGGACCGCATTGCCAATGCCTTCAACACGAACCTCTGGCACGAAGACCTTGGCTTTGGCTACAGGCAGATGTCTCCAAAGGAATTCAGCGCCGGAGAGATCAGGCCTTACTACCCCGGTTTTCTTAAGAGGTATGCCGCGGAGCACGAGGGCCTTGCCGTCGCTTCGGGACTTGCGGAAAAATTCGAAAAATGCGAAGAACTGCGGAAAGAACAGGAAAGCGGCCGTAAGAACACCGGCGACTCCGCAGACCCGGAAAAAGAGGGGGACAGGATACTTTCCTGGCAGAAGGAGGACGGCTCCTTCAGATTCGAGCCTGACGGGAGACACACCTCAAAGGACGATTTCAGAGTGGCAAGGTCCTTCATCGATCCCATGGGAGCCGACGGAGATACCGCTCTTTACATGAATACGGTCCCCGCGGGCATGCTTCTTTCCGTCTACGAGCAGACAGGAAACGAAAAATATCTGAAGGGCGCGCTGAGAGCCCTGGATTTCTGCGGTGACATGACAAGACCCGAGGGCGGCGATTACTGGGAGACTCCCCTCCACGCTCCCAATCTTCTTGCGGCAGGCAACGCGGTGGTGGTCTTCGAGAGAGCCTGCAGGATCACAAACGACCCGAAATACCGTGAAAAGGCGGTCAGGTTCCTGAGATCGCTGCTGGCTTTCACGCATCTCCGCACCCCGAAGGGCATGAACCTCACTTACTGCACCAAGCCCTGTCTTTGCTCCTCCGACTGGTATTTTGCCAACTGGGTGAGGGACTTTGTCCAGTGGGAGGTGCTTGAAAGCTTCAACACCGCCGCGGCGTACGGTATCGATTGGCGGGAACTGGATCCGGAGCTGGACTGGGACACCTTCGGCAGGGGGATCGTTGCCGCCGCCTTCACCTTCATGGCGGACACCGACGAAACGGTCAATTGGCGGCCACACAACATTCCGGACACTCTGCCCAACTATCTCGCGGGAGAATACAACGGATGCTTTGCCGACACCAGAAACTCCGTCACGGGAAACATCGGCGGGATGTTTATCTCCCCGACGGCCATTGCCAATGCGATCTACACGATCAAGGACAGAGAAACCTCAAAAAGGGATGATCAGGTTTGAAAAAATACGATGCCAAAAAGACTCTTGCCAAAATTAAGGAACTGGATCTCGAACTTGAAAACGTAATAAACGAAAAGAAGGACAGCACGCTTCTGGATTACGTCAAATGGTATGGGAACTTCGGCTTCGGCGAGCTGCCTCTCAGGGAAGCGGATATACTCGTCATGTGCGTGGTGTCATATTTCGAATTTTCCGCGGCGCTTAAAGACCGCAGTGAGATGCCTCTTTCGGAAACGCTTCCTTTCTTCAGCTCCGGCGAAGTGCCTCTTATGATAACCGGGGGCGACATGGGAAATTCCGGGATATACGCCGCTGCGGCTGAAAGCAAACGGTTCGGATCCCTTACGCTTAAGAACTACGTAAACGTCCTGTCCCAGGAGCCTCCCGTCCAGTTCTCCGCCGTGTCGCTTTGCTCGGACACAGGCTTTTCCGTGATCTGCTTCCGGGGCACCGACAGCACCATCGCGGGCTGGAAGGAGAATTTTATGATATCATTCACCCGGACTAAGGCCCAGGAGCTTGCGGAGGAATACGTCGCAAAATACGTTGACGGCGGGTCGGACTGGATAGTCGCAGGCCACTCCAAGGGCGGAAATCTTGCTCTGTGCGCGGCAATCAGCCTCGGCGATGAGCAGCTTGCCAATGTGAAACACGTTTATCTTCTGGACGGGCCGGGACTCTGCCCCGAGGTGGCCTCCGTCAGCAAGCTTATGCGCATAAAGGATAAGACAACACGCATTATCCCTGAGTTCGACATTATCGGAAAGCTTTTCGAGCCTGAGATCGACGATCTCCGCATCGTGAGGAGCTTCAGAAGGGGCATCAACCAGCACTCCCTGGCCTCCTGGATGGTGGACCACGGGGAGCTTTCCACCGTGCCCTGCAATGCGGCTGGCTCCAAATTCCTAAATGATCTGGCGGACAACTGGATACGCTCCGTTGACGTCGAAAAAAGAAAGACCTTCGTCAACGAGCTTTTCGACAGCATGAGGGTCGACGGAGTTGAGGATATCGCGACGGTCTCACCGGAGTATTACGGCAACGTCCTCATCAAGCTCACCGGCAAGAGCAAACAGACAAGGCAGATCATCGGAGAGATACCCAAGAAGCTCATCTTCGACGGTTTTCTTGAGAATATAGGACCGGAGACAGGCTACTTCACGCCGAAGCAGATAGAGCTGTTCTACATGCTCGTCATCGCGGCTCTGGGCACCGCCACGCTGCTGCTCTCGGGAAGTCTTTTCGAAGCCGCTTCCGTTCTTGCCGTCGGCCTGATCCTTGTTTTCCAGGTCATCGTTCTTATACGCCGCCTGGTCAAGGAACGTTCCCTCAGCGAGACCACCCGTCTCCGCATGATCATGGTCATCGGGATAGCGGGGGCACTGACGGTACTTATCCTGAAGCCAAATGCGCTGAATTTCTTCGGAAGCGTGATCCTGGGACTTACGTTCGCGGTGTTTGCCTTCGTTTCGTTCGAAAAGATAGCTTCCTCGCGTTCGAGATTTTTCCGGATCCTTTCCGTGTCGGAATTTGCGATATCGGTTCTTCTGGCAATTGCGTTTTTCGCCGCGCCTCAGCAGATCGAAAGCATCGTGGCAATTGTCGCAGGCATCCTGCTCTTGCTGGACGCATTGGCAAGGGGCATCAGGCTGCTTTTTGAAACTTTAAGGGACAGGACCCACGGAAAGAAACAATACTAGAAAGCAACAGTAATTTACGGAGCCGAAAAATGGAGAATAAAGATTTTGAGATCCGGCCTGAAACAAAGGCGGACGAAAGAGAAGTTGAAAACCTTATAAGAGAGTCCTTCTGGAACGTATACCGGCCGGGCTGCAGCGAGCATTACGTGATGCACGTGCTGCGGGACGACCCTGCGTTTGTAAAGGAGCTTGACTTTGTGATGGTAAAAGACGGCAGGATAATAGGCCAGAACATGTTTATGAAGACCGTGATCAGAACTGACGGCGGTGGCGATCTGCCGGTGCTCACTATGGGACCGATATGCATTGCCAATGAGCTGAAAAGAAAAGGCTACGGGAAAAAGCTTCTGGACTATTCCCTTGAAAAGGCGGCGGCCCTTGGCTTTGGCGCGGTGCTTTTTGAGGGCAATATAGGCTTTTACGGGCACTGCGGGTTCTCTTATTCACGAAATTTCGGAATAAGGTACCACGATCTGCCTGAAGGCGCAGACGATTCGTTCTTTCTCTGCAGGGAACTGGCTGAGGGTTATCTTGAGGGCGTGACCGGCGTCTATCTGACGCCTGAGGGATATTACGTCGACGACAAAGACGTTGAGGAATTCGACAAGGGGTTTCCTCCGAAGACAAAGCTTAAGCTTCCCGGCCAGCTGTTTGGCTGAGGCTTCCGGGAAAAATCGCGGGGCGCCGTCAGCCGTTATCGCTTTCGTCTTTAACGTTATGGCTTTTGCTCTCGCCTGCCAGCGGGTTTGCTCTCACCGCCTCGGCAAGCTTTTCGCTGTTGACGTGTGTGTAGATCTCAGTGGTGGAAATGCTTTCGTGGCCCAGGATCTCCTGCAGGGAGCGGATGTCAACGTCTCCGTACTGGTACATCAAGGTGGCGGCGGTGTGGCGAAGCTTGTGGGTCGAATACTTTTCCGGATCTATGCCGGCTGCCGTGAGATACTTTTTGACAGTGTACTGGACGGCCCGGCGGCTGATCCTTTTTTTTCTTTCGGAAAGGAACAGAGCGTCCGCGTCCGGATCGTTTTCAGGCAGGACCGTTCTCACCCTGAGATAGTCCGTAATGGCGTTTTCGCAGGCCTCGTTCAGGTAGATGGTCCGCTCCTTGTCGCCTTTTCCCCGGACAACGACGGTGTTGTCCTTGATGGACGTGATATTGATGCCGCAGAGCTCGGAAAGACGCATGCCGCAGTTGAGAAAAAGTGTCAGGATACAGTAATCCCGGGCTTCGTTCTCACCCTTGACGCTGCTGAGAAGCTGGCGGCTTTCGTCCAGTTTAAGGTACACCGGGAGCTTCTTTGTCAGCTTCGGGGATTCAAGATCTATGGCGGGATTGGTGTCGATGATGTGTGCCTTCGAGTGAAGGTACTTGAAGAAGGATCTTAAGGAAGCGACTTTTCTTGCCCGGCTGGTGGCGGCCAGCTTCAGGTCCTTGGACAGATGGTTTATATATCTGTAAAGATCAGCAAGCCTGATCTTCCTGAGAAAATCGTCGTCAAGCTCGTCGATGTATTTTACGTTTTCGTTTTCCGCAAAGTATGAAAAGAAGGATATGAGGTCGTACCGGTACTCCCTGACGGTGTTTTCCGATTTCCCTTTTATGCTTTCCATGTATATGAGGAACTCCTCCGCGCAGTAGGGTAGAGGAGTGTTGATGGTCAATGATTTCTGTTCGTCCTTTTTGCTCATAACGGCACCTTTTCGGCTGCGGGGCAGCTTGTTTTATGTCCTGATTATACAACTTTCGGGCCTGTTCTTCAATAAAACGTAAATGTTGGACAAGTATAATGCCAATGATACACGAAGCAGGCCGCAAAAATCCATGCATATTATATTTAATTATTGAAAAGGGTAATGGAATAATGCTAAAATAAAAGGTTGTAAATCCTGATATAAGGAGATCCTTAAAGTGATTGAAACCAGAGATAACATAAGAAATATTGCGATAATAGCTCACGTTGACCACGGTAAGACTACACTCGTGGACGGACTTCTGAGACAGAGCGGAACCTTCAGAACAAATGAAGTCGTTGCCGAAAGAGTAATGGACAGCAACGACATCGAACGGGAAAGAGGCATCACGATACTCTCGAAAAATACTTCGGTAGAGTATAACGGCGTGACGATAAATATAGTCGACACCCCGGGACACGCCGACTTCGGCGGCGAGGTGGAGCGGGTGCTGGGCCTTTGCGACGGCGTGCTGCTGCTGGTGGACGCTTTTGAAGGCGCTATGCCCCAGACCAGATTCGTTCTTACAAAGGCGTTGGCAATGAAACTCAAACCTATTGTCGTTGTCAATAAGATCGACAGAGACGGGGCC
>JAGCZO010000213.1 GCA_017959965.1 Clostridia bacterium
ACAATAACCAACAAAGGCGCAAAGGAGCAACCACAAGAACAATGTCATGTTTTCAGCCTCCTTTGCGCCAGTCGTAGCAGATATATCATTGTAATTATACCACATCATACCGTCTTTTGCTTCATAAGAAAAGACAAATTCGGGCGAAAACTTAGCAGGGGCTGGCGTAAGAAGAATTCTTTCTTCCTACGTCAGCCCCAATTCCGTCTGAGCAAAAAATTTCCGTGTCGGCTATGAGCCTTTTATTTACAAAGGTTTTCTCCAATATCATTTCTTCCAAAAAAAATTTCGGAGTAAAAATTTTTTACTCCGATTTTTTTCGCTGATAAAACAGACTATGAGAAATCATATATTAGACAAGGGTTTCAAGGGTTGACAGAAAATTTCACGATTACATTTTTGTAAACAATCTGAGTTATCCCTCGTACATTTTCCCAAGGAAATGATGCAGACATGCAAAAGCGCGCCTGAATATTTTGAGGTCAGAAATTCTGAATTTCTGACCTCAACTTTTTTACCCAATGGAAATTGTCGCGTTCAGCCCATCGTATCCAAACCGTTCAGAGTAACCTTCAAGAACGGGACATACAGCGAAACGAAGTCTTTTGTGCCAGATCCTACGTCCTTGAATATCTCTATGTGCATACGTTTTTTATATTCGAGACTTGCGGGATAGAGCGTCATGGCATAACTGCTTTCGCAAGTCACAAATAGAGTGGCCTGTTCCGGGGTAAACGCGGGGAACAGTTCCTGTACCAGCTTGATAAGCTCGCCGGAGATTTGGCTGATCTCCAGGCGGAAACGCTTGTGCACCTCCGAGGACGCGTCTTTCAGTATCACCGTGTTCGCGATGCTGAACAGGGCCATCATCCGCTGATGGCGCAGCAGCATTTCCGCCCAGGCACGGCAGAATGCGTCACGGTCCGTCACCGCCCCCGAGAAGGAGTTTTTGGCGTCTTCCAGCGTATTCCACCGGTCCTGCAAGAGGAGCGTGAGGAAGTTGTCTTCCTTGCATTGGTAATAGTTGTATAGATTCAGGCGGGAAAAGCTGACCTTCTTGCCAATCTTGGAGAACGTGACCTTGTCATAGCCCACTTCCGCGTAAAGAGACGCCGCCGCGTCCACGATCTGCTGTCTCCTGATTTCTTTCTTCTCTTCTCCCCGCGCCCGGATAAAACCTACGTCTTCTTTCAAGCTCAAACCTCCAACCTGCCGAAATAGGATGTTTTTATCTGGTAATAGGTCGCCGTGTCACGATAATTTTGCAGCGCCCCATTCAGCTTGTCAAGCATTTCCTGATTTCCCTTGGCAACGGCGATCCCGACGCCGTCCTCCGTGCCGCCGGAGAAGTCTGCCATAATGGTCAGCTTGTCTGTATAGAAGTAGCTGACGAAGAAACGGGCGGTGTAGTTATCCATGACGGCAAAGTCTGCCTGTTTGTCCAGGACCATCTTCAACGCTTCTTCCGCGCTGCCGCATTCGATGACCGTCTCGGAATATTGTTTCGCCTGGTCCGCGTGGACGCTGCCGGTCTCGACGGCAATGCGCTTTCCCCTCATGGCGTCTGCGCCGCCAGATGCCGTACCGTAAGGAGCGACTGCGACAGCCCTCACGCCTTCAAGGTAAGGCGCCGTGAAATCAACCGCTTCCCTGCGCTCATCCGTGACAGTCATACTGGCAATGACCGCATCCACGTTTCCCTCCTGCAGGGACGGCATCAACCGGTTGAAGTCCGTGTTCACGAATTCCACCTTGTCGTAGCCCATCTCTCTGCTCACTCCTCGAATCAGCTCGATGTCAAAGCCGATGTGCGTGTCGGTTGCCGGCTGATAATACGCAAACGGCGGGTTGTTGGATGCGATGCCCACACGCAGCACCTTTTCCGTCGGGGCTGCCACACCGGTAAATACGTCAGCTTGATTCGCTCTGTCGCCGAAGCCTGTAATAGCAATCAGGCAAACAACTGCCAACACGACGCTCAAAATTCTTTTCATGATTTTTACCTCCTTTTGTTTACTTCCACATTTAAATTACATGTTGTTATTTATCTAATCACATAATAGCACATTAAAATATAAATTACAACATGTAATTTAAAAAATTTTTAACTTGGAAAAATGCTTATAAATCAAAGGCTTCACAGCCTAATTGATGTAAACGCCCGCCGCCTGACGGGGACATAAAAAAACCTGCCGCGAAAAAAACGCGACAGGTTGTCGTTTTAGATCCTTATTTCCTTATTTCTTCACCACGTCGATATTGTCCTTGTCGACGATGGCCGGGATACACAGATAGCTTGGAATCGTCTTGACGTCGTTCTTGATGTTCTGCACATCGTTGATGGCGGGCTGGCTGCCCTCCACGACGGCTTTGACCATGCGGACGACTTTCGCGCAGAGGACGTTCGGGTCTTTGTAGATGGTCATGGCCTGACGGCCCGCACGGATATTCTCGAGGGCCTTGTCGCTGGCGTCCTGCCCGGTGATCAGTGTCGGTTTCCCTTTATACCCCACGGTCTTCTGGGCTTCCAGCACGGCGTTGGCGAGGTCGTCGTTGGCCGCCACCACCAGGTCAAGGTTCCTG
>JAGCZO010000024.1 GCA_017959965.1 Clostridia bacterium
CCTTGAATTTGTCGATCATATCGGGAGCGTCCTCCATGTCCAGAAGATCTCCGAATTCACCGAAATAGCAGGCCTTCCCCGCGCTTTTCGCAGTCTCGTAGTATATCTGAAAATACTCCTTTGACGAAAGATTTCTGCCGAAATACCTGAAATTCATGATGTACCGGTTGCTTCCGTCGTAGGTGGCCTGCTGCAGGTGCAGCGACACCGTGTCAACGGGGACCGGCGTCATAAGCAGGTTCATAAACTCAAACTGGCCCTTCCAGTTGGTGTCCCAGCGAAGGTCCCAGGTATGGTTTTCGTCCTTTGCCTTGCTTTGACTGTAAAGTGCGAAAGCCGCGGGCCGCATCTCACCGTTGCCCGTCGAGATCATTCTGTATGTGTCATACTGTCTGATGGTATTTGCGATCTCCTTGTAGAACTCCGAAAGCTCCTCCGAGGTGTAATAGTCGTATCCGTTTATATTCTCCAGCGGCATGCTGTCGTAGGGGTACCAGAGATATTCCTTGAACTCTTTATCGCAGAGGTCCGCGCCAAGGTTGTACTCGTTGCCGATCTCCCATCCCCAAATTGCGGGATGGTCCGCAAAGCGTGACACCACGTCCGCAACGTACTTTTTGGCGTATTTCACCACCTCGCTGTCAGGGTTCCCCATATCGGAGCGCTTTCCTTTCACGTGGCAGGGGATGGAGGCCTCCCACCACAGGAGACTTCCGATAACGCCTATATGATTCTTTTCGCACTCGTCAAGCAGCTCCTTCATGTAGCCGAAGACCCGCTCAGGATCACTGTCGTAGAGGTCGTAGTAAGACGCGGAATAGCCGCAGAGAGGGATGCGTATAAAAGGAATGTTGTAGGAGGCAAGTCCCGCAAGGCCCTCCTTGAACTCCTTGACCGACATATTCTCCGATTCAACGTATCTGGCAAATGAGCCGAAATAGTTGACGCCAAAGCCGCAGAACGGCTCGCCTCTCAGGGTGACCGTACCGTCCTTCTCAACGTGAAGCCCGTATTTATTTTCGTTCATGGTTTTTCCTCCGTCGTCCGCTGCCGCCATACCCGCAAGCACCGCCAATGAAAGTACCGCAACGGTCAGAAACAGTAAAATTCTTCGCATAAAGCCTCCGACTGTGAAAAGATCTGTTCTTGATCAGCGGGGCAGAGGCCTTCCCGTGAAAAGTCTGCCGCGCCGAACAGGTTTTTCTTAATGATATCACTAACGGCAGGCGGTGTACAGTGTACACTGCGCGCAGGCGCGAGGGAGTGCCGCCGCCGGCAAAGCGCCCCGCAGTTCACTTTTCCCCTTGACTATTTTATTTGTTTTTGTTATCCTTACCCGCGTATCCGAAAAGCTTTGACGGAGACAGTAAGCCGCGCGGAAAATCAAAGCGAGCAGGCGGCTGGTGAAAGGTCCTGCATGAGTAAGCGCGTTCCGAATATCACTCCCGAGCTGCGAAGTGAAAGCATCGGCGTTGAAATAGATGCCGACGTTATTAGCGGAGCCGGTTTCCGACCGTTAGAACGGACACATATGACTGTATGGAGCTTTGGGTATACCAGGATATCGGCGTAATTTCAGCGCGCTTTTCCCATGGCTTTAAACAGGCGGGAAAGGCGTTTTTTTAATAGAATTTGCCTATTTTAACGAAAGACTATGAGGTGATTTTTAATGTACAAAAAGGTTTCACAGGACCTGACCGTCGTGGAGCGGGAGAAGGCTATCGAAAAATTCTGGCGCGACAACCGTATTTTCGAAAAAAGCGTGGAGATCCGTGAAGGCCATCCGGTATTCACTTTTTATGACGGTCCTCCCACCGCCAACGGAAAGCCCCACATCGGCCACGTTCTCACACGTGTCATAAAAGACATGATCCCCCGGTACAAGACGATGAAAGGCTGCAAGGTCTTAAGAAAAGCCGGCTGGGACACTCACGGACTTCCCGTTGAGCTCGAGGTCGAAAAACAGCTTGGCCTTGACGGAAAGGAACAGATCGAGCAGTACGGACTGGAGCCCTTCATCAGCAAGTGCAAGGAGAGCGTCTGGAAGTACAAAGGAATGTGGGAGGACTTTTCCGCCACAGTAGGCTTCTGGGCCGACATGGACGATCCCTACGTCACCTACCACAACACCTTTATCGAGTCCGAATGGTGGGCTCTCAAGGAGATCTGGAACAAGGGTCTGCTCTACAAGGGCTACAAGATCGTGCCCTACTGCCCCCGCTGCGGCACCCCTCTCTCCTCCCACGAGGTGGCTCAGGGCTACAAGGACGTTAAGGAGACCAGCGTGATTGCCCGTTCAAAGTCAAGGGCGAGGACGCTTACATATTGGCGTGGACCACGACGCCCTGGACCCTTCCGTCCAACGTTGCCCTCTGCGTCAATCCGGTGGAATCATACGCCAAAGTGAGATCAGGCGAATACACCTACTACATGGCCGAGGCGCTGGTAAAGTCGGTCCTTGGCGATGACGCCGAGATAATCGAGACCTTCACCGGCAAGGACCTGGAGTTCAAGGAATACGAGCCCCTTTTCGATTTCGCCAAACCCAAGGGCAAGGCCTTCTACGTGGTCTGCGACAGCTACGTCACGCTGACCGACGGTACCGGCGTCGTTCACATCGCCCCCGCCTTCGGTGAGGACGACAGCAACGTGGGAAAGAAGTACGGTCTTCCCTTCGTACAGCTGGTCAACTCAAAGGGTGAGATGACTGAGGAAACTCCCTGGGCAGGCACCTTCTGCAAGAAAGCGGATCCCCTCATCATGGACGATCTCCGTGAAAGAGGCCTGCTCTTCAGAAAACTGAAGTTCGAGCACAGCTACCCCTTCTGCTGGAGATGCGACACTCCCCTTATCTACTACGCCAGAGACTCCTGGTTCATCAAGATGACCGCCGTGCGGGATCAGCTCATTGCCAATAACAACACGGTCAACTGGATCCCCGAAGGCATCGGCAAGGGCCGCTTCGGAAGCTGGCTCGAGAACGTTCAGGACTGGGGCGTCAGCAGAAACAGATACTGGGGAACTCCTCTCAACATCTGGGAGTGCTCCTGCGGCAAGAGGATCTCAATAGGCTCCATTGCCGAGCTCAGAGAGCTTTCCGACAACTGCCCCGACGACATCGAGCTCCACAGGCCTTACATTGACGACGTGACAATCAAGTGCCCCGACTGCGGCGGCGTGATGCGCAGGACCCCCGAGGTCATCGACTGCTGGTTCGACTCGGGCGCAATGCCCTTTGCCCAGTGGCACTATCCCTTCGAGAACAAGGAGATCTTCGAGGAGAACTTCCCCGCGGACTTCATATCCGAAGCCGTCGACCAGACAAGAGGCTGGTTCTACTCGCTCCTGGCCATTTCCACCCTGCTCTTCGGCAAGTCACCCTACAAGAACGTTGTGGTACTGGGCCTGGTGCTCGACGAATTCGGCCAGAAGATGAGCAAATCCAAGGGCAATGCGGTGGATCCCTTCCAGGCATTGGCGGATCACGGTGCAGATGCGGTCAGGTGGTATTTCTACGAAAACAGCGCCCCCTGGCTACCCAACAAGTTTTCGGCTGACGCGGTCAACGAAGGCCAACGCAAATTCCTGGGAACTCTCCGCAACACATACGCTTTCTACGTTCTCTACGCAGACATTGACGGCTTCGATCCCACGAAGTACACTCTCGACCGCAAAACTCTCTCGGGCATGGACCGCTGGCTTCTTTCAAAGCTCAACTCACTGATCATTGAAGTTGACGGCGACCTTGAAAACTACCGCATCACGGAGGCTGCGAGAGCCCTTCAGGATTACGTTGACGAGATGAGCAACTGGTACGTCCGCCGCAGCCGCGAGCGTTTCTGGGCAAAAGAGCTCACACAGGACAAGATCAACGCCTACATGACTCTCTACACCGCTCTGGTGACACTGGTCAAGCTTGCCGCGCCGATGATCCCCTTCCTGGCAGACGAGATCTACCGTAACCTGGTATGCTCCGTTGACAAGAACGCCCCCGAAAGCGTACACCTCTGCGACTACCCCGTTGCCGACGAAAGCGCCATCGACAATGAGCTGGAATCCTCTATGGAAGAAGTGCTTAAACTCGTTGTTATGGGCCGTGCCTGCCGCAGCGAAGCCGCCATCAAGAACCGCCAGCCCCTCTCCGTCATGTACTTCTCCGCCCCCGCGGACCTTAAGGAAGAATACAAGGCGGTCATCGGCGATGAGCTCAACGTGAAGAAGGTGGAATTCGTCAGCGACATGTCAAGGTTCTCGACCTACACCTTCAAGCCTCAGCTCAGGACCGTCGGCCCGAAATTCGGCAAGCTTCTTGGCGAGATCAGGACCGCCCTCCAGAACGTGGACGGCAACGCAGCCAAGCGGGAGCTCGACGACACCGGCAGGCTGGCCCTCACGCTTCCCTCCGCCTCCATCGAGCTGGAGCTTGCGGACCTCCTCATTGACGTCGCCAAAGTGCCCGGCTACGCTTCGGTTTCCGAACCCGGCTACGCCGTGGCCATCGACACCACCCTCACCGGGGAACTGGTGCAGGAGGGCTACGTCCGCGAGCTCATCAGCAAGATCCAGACCATGCGCAAAGATGCCGGTTTTGACGTGACCGACCACATCAGCGTGTCCATCACAGGCTCGCCTGTCGTTGAGAACGTCGCCAATACCCTTGGCGCGGACATCTGCCACGACGTGCTTGCCGACTCACTGACCACCAAACCCTCGGATGGCTTCACCAAGGAGTGGGATATCAACGGCGAAAACGCCGTTATCTCCATAAAACAGCTGCGTTGAGTTTGAAAAAGCGAGAAAAAGAGAGAAAAAACGCAAAATAGTTTGAACCGGTCGCCTATGACCGTTAAAATGCGTATAAATCATAACATCTCGGCTTTCGCCCGCTAAAATCAGCAATCACTCAGTTGACAAGGCTTTTATAATTTGTTATTATTACGCCTGCGCCTGCGAAGGGGAGCTTGTTCCCGGCAGGTGCGGGCGTTTCGCTCTTACAGCAGGAGCGGAGCAATAAGATAAACGATCACGGCACCGCAGAAAGACATTGGCGTTGCCCGTTAAGATTCAGGAGGATTTTTCAACATGAGCACATACGTTGCAAAAGCCGGAGAAATCGAGAGAAAATGGTACGTTATCGACGCTGAGGGAAAGACCCTTGGCCGCCTCGCCACCGAAGTCGCTATGCTTCTGATGGGAAAGAAGAAACCCGAGTACACATCCTTCCTCGACACCGGAGATTACGTAATTGTCGTTAACGCTTCCAAAGTCGTCGTTACCGGCAAAAAATTCACAGACAAACTTTACAGACATCACACCGGATACGCCGGCGGCCTCAAGGAAGTCAACTTTAAGACAATGATGGCAAAGCACCCGACATACGCCGTTGAATATGCTGTAAAAGGTATGCTTCCCAAAAACGCTCTCGGAAGAGCGATGTTCAAGAAGCTTAAAGTATTCGCAGGACCCGAGCACAATCATGAAGCTCAGCAGCCCGAGAAGTACGAGTTTTAAGGCATGGAGGATACAAACATGGCAGATAGATTTTGCGCAACTGGCAGAAGAAAGAAAGCTATCGCCCAGGTCGTGATCGTACCCGGCAATGGCGACTTCAAAGTAAACGGAAGAACACTTGACGAATATTTCGGACTCGAAACTCTGAGATACATTTGCCGTCAGCCCCTGGAGCTCGTTGGCGCTCTCGATAAGTATGACGTAACAGTTAAGGTTCAGGGCGGCGGATTCACCGGCCAGGCAGGCGCCATCAGACACGGCGTCGCAAGAGCCCTCGTGGTAGCCTCCGAAGAGAACAAGCCCGAGCTCAAGAAGGAAGGCTTCCTTACAAGAGACTCGAGAATGAAAGAGAGAAAGAAGTACGGTTTGAAGAAAGCCCGCAGAGCTCCTCAGTTCTCGAAGAGATAAGGGAATTCACGAAGCGTTAATCTGTGGCGCTTCTCAGGACGTCTCTATACAATATATTGCGTCCTACAGCGTGAGTTATCCGCAATATGTAGTTGTGAGAAGTCGTATGCAGCAATTCGCCGCTATAGATAAGTGACGTATATGCAGCGTGCATGCAGCATAGCCAAATTCTCACAACACCGAAAAACTCACATAAGACAGGAGATCTTCTCTCAGGAGACGGTCTCCTGTTTTTTATATTTTCAATTTCCCAAGCTGCCTATGCAGCAAAAACACGCATTTATCAGCACTTTGATATCATAGGCAAGATCACAGCTGCCTGCTGCCGCCGGGCAGAAAACCGCGTAATATCAAGCAAAACAGACTGTCCAATGCAGTCCCTCTCATAACTCTCTTGGAAATCCCATCGCCTTCTAGAGAGTTATTTGAAGGATAATTGGAGTTGTTTGAAAGATAATATTACAACACTGAAGGAAAACAAAAGCTGCCATGGCTGGCTTAACACAGCTCCAACGCGCATCCAACGCGCATCCAACGCGTTGAACGCGTTGGAGTCGTTGACTTTAACGCACGTGTGTGTTACAATGCATTTGGAGGTGATACAATGCTGCCAAAAAAAGAAACCTTAACTATTGAGTTCAAGAGTGATATTAAAAAGCTCTCTGATTCAGAGATATTTGAAGCTGTGGTCGCCTTTGCAAACACAGAAGGAGGCGAGCTTTACCTTGGCATCGAAGACAATGGTGAAGTAACA
>JAGCZO010000214.1 GCA_017959965.1 Clostridia bacterium
GATGCGACCATAGACGCGCAGGAGCCCTTGCCGTTGGTCCCCGCCACGTGGACGTATCTGAGGCCCTTTTCGGGGTTTCCCGCGCATTTAAGCATATATTCGATTCTGAAAAGGCCGGGCTTTGAAAAGGCCCTGTTATCTCCGTAAAGGAATTCAATGCATTCTTCGAAAGTCATCAGCACACCAAAGACTCTAAGTTAAGCTAACCTGTAGACGCCTCCGCAGGCGGCTTTGTAGACAGCTTTATTCGTATAGAGGACGTAGATGATCGCGGTCTCGATCAGGCCTTCGGAAACGGTTATAATGTTTCTCAAGAGAAACAAAAACCAGAAGGACTCGAAGCCGTAGTAGAGATCCGCGAGAAGGACGGTCATGAGGACCCCCTGGGTGATCACCTTCGTAAGCAGGACCGTAAACAGAATGCCGGGGATATACTTAAGAGACTGCTTTGAGCCGAGGCCGCCCTTCCCCACTCTGAACAAAGTCACGAAAATGTAAGGGAGCAGGCCGCACAGTGCCGCAGGAAGAGTCAGTATGGGGTCCCAGCCCGTGGTCATCACAGCGCCAAGTATATCTGCCGCGGCGCCGACCGCAAGTCCCGCCAGCGGTCCGTACAGTATGCTTGCGAGCATTACCGGCAGTCTTCCGAGACCTATTCTGAGGGAGGTTCCGATATTAATCGAGAAATACCTTGTGAGAACGATGCTCATCGCAACAAACACAGCGCAAAAAACAAACAATTTCCAGGAGCGGTTCTCGCTTTTTCCGGCCAATTAAATCACCCGACTTTCATCAATAAATAAAGCTCAGCATCAGTTTTAAAAAACGGAGCGCCGTAAAATGACGCTCCGGCATTATCGTCAACCGTTTTCGGTTCAGGACTCAACAAGTCTCTTTGTTTCTCTCGCGATGGCAAGCTCCTCATTGGTCGGTATCACAAGCACCTTGACCTTTGAATCCGCGGCGGAAAGATCCGCCTGTTCGCCTCTCACGTGGTTCTTGGAGGTATCCATCTTGATGCCAAGGAAGTCCATATCCTCGCAGACCTTTTCCCTGGTATAGAAATCGTTTTCACCGACGCCGGCGGTAAACACTATTGCGTCGCAGCCGTTCATGGCGGCCATGTACTCGCCGATGTAGGCCTTGATCCTGTAGACGAACATATCTCTGGCAAGGATCGATCTCCTGTCGCCCGCGTCTGCGGCGGCCCATACGTCACGGGTGTCGGCTCCTACGCCTGAAACACCTAAAACGCCTGACTTTTTGTTCATGATCATGTTGATCTCTTTGGCGTTGTATCCGTACTTCATGAGGTAGGTGAGGACCGCCGGGTCAAGCTTTCCGCAGCGTGTGCCCATCACAAGTCCGTCAAGAGGCGTAAATCCCATAGAGGTATCAACGCATTTGCCGTATTTAACAGCGGCAATGGAGGCGCCGCTTCCGATATGGAGAGTGATGATCTTAAGTTCTTCAATAGGCCTTCCCAGCATCTCCGCGGCGCTCTCGGCAACGAACTTGTGAGAGGTTCCGTGAAAGCCGTACTTTCTGATGCGGTATTTGTCGTAAAACTCGTAGGGAAGAGCGTACATATATGCCTTTTCGGGCATGGTCTGATGGAAGGCGGTATCAAATACGCCAACCTGAGGAATGCCGGGCATAGCGGCGGTGACGGCGTTGATACCGGTGATGTTGGGCGGATTGTGGAGAGGAGCAAGCGGCGTGCACTCTTCAAGAGCCTTCATGACCTCGGCTGTGATGGGAACTGAGCAGGCAAATTTTTCGCCTCCGTGGACCACTCTGTGACCGACGGCTGAGATCTCCGAAAGATCGGAGATAACGCCGATCTCCTTATCGGTGAGAGCCTTGATGACCTCGCGGATAGCCACCTCATGGTTGGGAAGATCGACTTTTATAACGATCTTGCCTTTTCCGTCGGGGATATGGTTCAGTACGGAATCGTTGATGCCGATCCTTTCGCAGAGACCCTTGGCGATGACCTTTTCGGTCTCCATGTCGATAAGCTGGTATTTAAGCGACGAGCTGCCGCAGTTGATTACTAGTATTTTCATTGAGGCATCCTTTCTGTTATTACTGTTCCTGAGCCTGGACCGAAGTGATGGCTACCACTCCGACTATGTCCTCGGAGGCGCAGCCTCTTGAGAGGTCATTGACAGGTCTTGCAACGCCCTGGAGAATAGGTCCGTAGGCTTCCGCTTTGGCAAGTCTCTGAGTGAGCTTATAAGCGATATTTCCGCAGTTAAGATCGGGGAATATGAGAACGTTGGCTTTTCCGGCAACGGGACTGCCCGGGGCCTTGGAGGCGCCCACCTTCGGCACAAGAGCGGCGTCGCCCTGGAGCTCTCCGTCAAGAATAAGCTCGGGTGCCTTCTCCTTGGCCAGCTTTGTAGCCTCGATCACCTTTTCGGTAAGCTCGCTGTGAGCGCTGCCGTAGGTGGAATAGGAGAGCATAGCCACAATAGGCTCCTTCTCTATCAGCTGCTTAAACGATTTGGCGGATTCAATGGCAATGTCGGAAAGAGCTTCGGCGTCGGGATTCTCAACGAGTCCGCTGTCGCCGTAAACGAAGGCGCCGTCTGCTCCGTATTCACAGTTGGGAACTACCATAACGAAGAAAGCGGAGACCTTGCTGGTGCCGGGCTTGGTCTTAAGTATCTGAAGCGCCGGTCTAACGGTATCCGCAGTGGAATGAGCAGCGCCCGATACCATTCCGTCTGCCTCGCCCATTTTGACCATCATGGTCGCGAAATAAACGTAGTCAAGCATGGTGGCCCTTGCTTTTTCGGGAGTCATGCCCTTGTTTTTCCTGAGCTCGTAAAACGCGTCGGCGTATTCCTCAAATCTCTCGTAGTTTGCGGGGTTCACGATCCGGCACTTGGAAATGTCAAGGCCATTGCTGAGTTCGGCGATCTTGGCGGGATCGCCAACGAGAATGATATTGGCAATACCGCGTTCCTGTACCTTTGCGGCAGCCTCAATGACTCTGATGTCCTCCGATTCGGGAAGCACGATGGTCTTGATGTCCTGTTTTGCTCTTTCGCATATTCTTTCCAAAAAATTCATAATAATTCCGCCTTTCAGTTAACATGCAAAAAGCCTTGCTAAGGCAAAATTCCTTCGCAAGCTCGCGAAAATGATTTTACAACTTACGTCTCTTTTTTACAAGAGAAATAAAGCTTTTAAAACTGTCGCCAAAGGGCAGGTTTTGACAGATCCCGCGCCGCAGATCCGTCACCTGCCGCCGGCATTGGTCCTGTTCCAGTTGATGCCGTCAAAGGAGTAGTACTGTGAATTGCGGCGTTCGAAGTAAAACACTCCGCAGTCGTTTACCTTGACGGAGGAGCTTCCGGACAGAACTGCCTTGGGAAGGTCCATACCTGCCTTTGAGGGGCTTCCTCCCCTTGAAACGAACAGTTCGCTTTCTTTGATAAAAACGCAATAATCCCTGCTGTAAAGATAATCTCCCTTTTCGCCCTCTTCTTCCGCAACCGTCGCAGGTCTTCCTTTCCCTTTTACAACGGCAAGCCCGCCGGCTTCGTTCTTGTAGTATATGATGCCGCAGTCGGGGCTCACGTGTCTGACTGCCGAGACATCATCCGCGATAAGCTCGGTCTTCGGTCCGTCGGAGGAAAAAGAGACCTTGTATACACTGCTTCCTTTGCGGTATACGGTCACGGAGCAGTCATCGCTGAAATAAATGTCGGAAACGTTCTCCCCGACAACGTCGTAAAACCTTCCGTCGTCCCCGACGGACATCACCCGATAACCGATCAGACCTGAGAGAAACGATTCGAGTGAAAAATTCCAGGAACTGTAAAACGCCTTTGTGAAATCATCAACGTTATAATATACGGCGCTGCCTGCGGAGAAGAAGGCAGACTCGCCTTTGGGCCTGCAGTAACTGCCCGTGTTGACGGCAGGCTCGTCGTTTGAAGAAAAGTAGGTGCTGAGGCCGGAGGAGATGAGCATCTGAGTCGAATTCCTGTTGAAGGAAAGAGAGCCGAAGGTCGACTCAAAGCCTTCAAGGATCACTTTGTTTTCA
>JAGCZO010000215.1 GCA_017959965.1 Clostridia bacterium
CCTTGTTATCCCACAGTTTACTATATCGGAGATGAATAAGCAAATTTCTTTTTGTGGATTGATAGAGTAAACATACTGTCAGTTGGAAAAGAATAGAGATCCTCTAAGATTAATGATTCTGTTTGAAATGATTATCTCATTTTAAATCTTTCTTTTCCGTCTGTCAAAAAGGAAGCCTTGCTACGCAAGCCTTCTATTTGAGGCATGACAATGTATTGGTTACACAGGCGCTTTTAGCGCCTTCAATTCAGGACAACACCGTAGGTGTTGTTTCCTTTACAGCAAGTGGATTTGTTCTCTTATACTTACTGTTTTTCTTATCGTAAGACCCGGGATTGTTGCCTGGATCCGCTCGATATAGCTTTTGGCCTGATCGTAATGATCGGCTATTATTTCACGTACTTGTACTTTTTTCACCATTTCATCATCTGTTCCCGTTCGCTGACAATTTCGCTTCTCCCTGCTGTAACGGACTAGATCGATCATTTTTTCTCTGCCATGATTCCTTTCATAGCAACGTATCTTGCTCATCCTATCAGCACCGATCTGACTCCATCCCATCGGTCTGGAACTTAAACGGTCTGAAAGTACGTGACTCACGTGGCTTTCGGCGCTGCACCCATTTACAAGCTTATTCCGAAGTGTTCTTCTTACCGCCGCCCAGTTCCCCAGCACATATGACCTCAGATCCTCGATGCTTTTTGTCTTTTCAGCAGACGCAAGCATTCTCAGTGTATACTCATTGAACCGGGCTTTTGCTTTTTTCCTCTTTGAGTACAACAGATGCCACAGTTCATTTTTTACGTTTTCCTTTTCATCTTTCAGCTGACCCGCTGCATGATTGATATACTGCATCAAATGATATTTGTCAGCACAGAACAACGCCTTATCAAGATGATCGGCTCCGTTTTTTATCCATGACGCAGCATCTCCGCTTACAAATACGCGCTTAATCTTGTCGGTATCATAATTACTGTCTATGTAAGCCTGCACCTTATTCCATAGTTTCGTATTCCCTTCAGGTCCGGGATACAGGCCGCTAAAATAGAACTTGTTGATCAATTGCTTCCTGTCAGTATAGCCTTCTGTAACGCTTTTGTTTTCATACACATAGACAAGTTTGGATATGAAGCTTCCGTTTTCTTCCGCACTTGTCTGATCACCGTGCTGCTCTGCCACATGGTCTTCGTCGGCTTCAACAAACAGATACTCCGCGTTTTTTATTTCTTCCGGTTCCTGTAGCGGCATTTCATCAGCAGTACCGTGGACCTTATTCATCACGGTCGTTTTTGTGATCTGCTGTTTTGATGGCAGTACTCGCGCCGCCTCAGCATAACTCGTTTTAAGTGCTTCTGTCAGCAGTAATACTTCGGCTTCTTCCGTAAAGCGTTCATGTTTGTCCAGTCCCAGCATTTGAGGGAGGAGCGAGACATATCCCCCCTTAGCCAGTCCCTTTCTCCGGTACAGCGTACAGTCAAAAGTCAGATCCCCAACGGAACTGACAAGAGTTCTCTTTCGGGTACGTTGAACACTATAACGTTCATTTCGTACACCACTGTTCCGGATCTGCTCGTCCAGACTGCTTAAGACAACTGACATAAACTGCGCGGCAACCGCATCCGTCGTTGCCTTGGTTGCCTTTTCAAGGGCATATAAATCTTTCGGGTTTGAAAAGAACTTAGCCTCTGCCTCAATTAACCCATTCACCAAAAGCCTTAATAATGATACAATATCCATGAGAGTGGTCTCCTCCTAAGCTTTTTGTTTTGGTCAAATTCATTATACTTTAGAGGATGATCACTCTCATCTTTTATTTTTTTTCAACTGACAAATTCTTTACTCTATAACAGAAAGGTTCTGTATCAGTTGAGGTGATCCACGAAGAATACGTCCCTGATATCGGATGAAAGGTCGAAAGCAAGGACATCCCCCTTACGGAAGCCTGAGGTGGTACGGTAACCTTCAAGGGACCACATGTCTGCGGGGCCGCAGTCGTAGCCGACTGTGACGGTACGATCGGCGATCCGGTAGGTGACGCGTGGGTCAAAGGTGATGACGATCACTCCGTTTTTGAGCCAAACCTTGTCATTCGAAGTAAATCCTACCGACTGAGGAGTGTTCGTGAGAGCACCCTTCACCGTAACCTTAAGGCCCGCCGGGATAAAGAGGGAAAAGCCCATTTTAAGCTGACTCTGCTTGTTTTCTACGATTGTAGACACAATCTCAGGCTCAAATAGGGTCAAACCCGGCTTGCCCGTGTAAGGTCCCGGGTTGTACCAAAGATCCGCTTCCACCGCTTCGTCACGACACAGTTCACCCGTGTCGCTGTCATACGGAACATAAAAAATCTTCGGCGA
>JAGCZO010000216.1 GCA_017959965.1 Clostridia bacterium
GGAAATACGACTGGTCTTTTGGAAGGCAAAGCGCTTTTTTCAGCTTGAGCCTGCCGTCACGGTCCGCCTCTATCCTGGCGTAGTGGCCCGTCGCGATAAAATCGAAGCCCATCGCCAAGGCTTTGTCAAGGAACAGCCCGAATTTTACAGTCTTGTTGCATACGACGCAGGGGTTTGGCGTCCGGCCGTTTTCGTAAGCCTTGCAGAAATACTGTTTTACAGATCCGGAGAATTCTTTCTCGAGATCAAAAACGTAAAAATCAATGCCGAGCCTTTCGGCCGCCTTTTGCGCCCTTTCCACCTGCTTATCGCACCCGGGAAGAAGTCTCATGGTCGCTCCCGCGACCTGATACCCTTTTTCCTTCAGCAGTTTGACCGCTACCGTACTGTCGACCCCGCCGCTCATGGCAACGAGAACTTTTTTGGCGTCTGTTTTCAAACCGTTCATAATAAGCAGTCGGGAAGTTTTATTCTTCGCTGTTTTCCTCGGTCTCAGCGTCATCGACCGGTTCAGCGTCCGTATCTTCGGCATTTTCCGGATTGGCGGATCCTTCGACCGTTTCTTCGGCTTCCGGCTCCTCTCCGGCAATATCCTCAAAGGTCTCCTGAACCGTGTCCTCATCGGCAGAGCCCGGCAACTCTTCAGGCTTTGCGGTCTCCTCCTCTGACATGGAGACGGTGGTGAAGCTTATGATCGGATTATCGGCAGTCGCTCTCATGAGCCTTACGCCCGAAGCAACTCTTCCGGTGGTGCTGATATCCTTAACGTGTATTCTGATGACCGTGCCTGTCAGGTTAATGATCATCACGTCCTTATCGTCCCCGGCGACCACCATTCCGCAGAGGGGGCCCGTCTTCTCGGTGACTCTGTAGCTTCTCATTCCCTTTCCGCCTCTGCCGTGCTCGCTGAAGTCGGAGGCCAGAGTGCGTTTTCCGAAGCCGTTTTCCGTCACAAAGAGGACCTTATCGTCAACGTCTCTGCAAACGTCAAAGCCTATAACGCAGTCGTCCTTTCCGGGCCTTATCGCGATGACGCCAAAGGAAGTCCTTCCCACGGATCTTGCGGTGTCTCCGTCGAATTTGACTGTGAAGCCGTTCCTTGTGCACACGATGAACCTGTCCCCGTCGTTTGTCAGGATAGCGTTAACAAGCTCGTCGCCTTCCCTGAGCTCCACGGCTCTGAGGCCCGTCTTTCTGAGGTTTCTGTACAGATCAAGTCTGGTCTTCTTCACGATACCGTTCTTCGTGCACATGGTCAGATACTGGGCGTCTTCAAACGTCCTGATAGGAATAATGGTCTGGACCTTTTCCGAGGGCTCCAGCGGTATCAGGTTCACGATAGGCATGCCCTTGGCGGTACGTCCCGCGTCGGGGATCTCGTATCCCTTTATGCCGAACAGGCGTCCGAAATTCGTCACGAACATGACAAGGTCGTGGGACGAGACTACGATGAGGTGCTGGATGAAATCCTCCTCCTTCGTGGTAAGTCCGAGAACGCCCTTTCCGCCCCTGTTCTGAGCCTTGTAGGTGTCGGAAGGAGTTCTCTTAACGTAACCGTGCTGTGTCAGCGTGATGGCGATGTCTTTTTCCTCTATGAGATCCTCAAGCGGTATCTCGTTCTCCGCGTCAAGGATCCTGGTGCGTCTGTCGTCACCGTATTTTTCCTTAATGGCAGTGAGCTCGCTCTTTATGACCTCGAACATCTTTCCGTCATCCTCAAGGAGCGATGTGAAATAAGCGATGTCGGCAAGCTTCTGCTCGTATTCCTCGAGGATCTTATCTCTTTCGAGTCCCGTGAGCCTTCCGAGTCTCAGGTCTACGATGTACTGGGCCTGTCTCTCGGTGAAGTTAAAGCGCTCCATGAGCCTCTCCTTGGCCTCCTGCTCCAGTCTGGAACCTCTGATTATGCGGATGACCTCCTCGATGTTATCTATCGCGGTGAGGGTGCCTTCCAGGACGTGAGCTCTGTCTCTGGCCTTGTCAAGGTCGAACTGTGTTCTTCTGGTGACAACGTTCTTCTGGTGGTCGATGTAATACTTCAGCATCTCCTTCAGGTTCAGCTGCTTCGGCTCGTATTTACCGTTTTCGCCGGGCACCAGAGCCACCATATTCGCGCAGCAGGTATCCTGAAGAGGAGTGTTCGCGTAGAGCTGATTCAGGAGAACGTTCGCGTTCACGTGCTGTTTAAGCTCCATGACGATGCGGATGCCTTTTTTACTGTACTCGTCTCTCAGATCCGAGATGCCCTCGATCCTCTTTTCCTTATGAAGGTCGGCGATTCTCTTTACCAGCTGGGCGTTGTTTACCTTATACGGAAGCTCAGTGATAACTATCCTTTGTCTGCCGCCCGGCATGTCCTCGATGGCCGCCTCAGCCCTGACAACGATCCTGCCTCTGCCCGTAAGGTACGCTTCGCGTATGCCCTGCCTGCCGATGATATTGGCGGCGGTGGGGAAGTCGGGTCCTTTAATGTACTGCATCAGACCGTCGATAGTGATGTCCGGATCGTCGATCATTGCGATAACGCCGTCGATCACCTCGCGAAGGTTATGGGTGGGGATTTCTGTGGCCATACCGACGGCTATACCCGAAGAACCGTTTACCAGAAGATTCGGGAATCTGGAGGGAAGCACCTCCGGCTCCATTTCGTGTTCGTCGAAATTGGGTCTGAAGTCAACGGTGTTCTTCCTGATATCCGCCACCATTTCATTGGCGATCTTCGCCATTCTCGCCTCTGTGTACCTGGATGCGGCCGGCGGGTCGTTGTCCCTGGAGCCGAAGTTTCCGTTTCCGTCCACGAGGGTGTATCTCATGGAGAAATCCTGGGCGAGCCTCACCAGGGAGTCGTAGATCGCGGCGTCGCCGTGGGGGTGATATTTACCCATAACGTAACCTACCGTGGTGGCGCATTTTCTGTAAGAGCTGTCGGGAGTGAAGCCCTGCTCGAACAGTGAATAAATGATCCTTCTGTGCACCGGCTTCATTCCGTCCCTGACGTCCGGCAGCGCGCGGTCCACAATGACGCTCATCGAATACTCGATGAAAGCCCTTTTCATCTCAAACTCAACGTCAATGGGTTTGATCTTATCTCTCACTTCAGTCTCGGGCTGTGTTCCGTCTTCAATTAGTCCTTCGCTGTTGTTCTCTTTGATGTCGTCAGCCATCTCGCC
>JAGCZO010000217.1 GCA_017959965.1 Clostridia bacterium
AAGCTGAAAAAAGCGCTTTGCCTTCCAAATGACCAGTCGTATTTCCTTTTCGGCTTGAACCAAAGTATCATGGAAAAGGTGATATTTCCCCTTGGCGGCGTGGACTCGAAGGAAACGGTGCGGGAGCTGGCCAGAAGCGAAATGCTTGAAAATTCCGAGGAACGGGACAGCCAGGACATCTGTTTCGTGCCGGACGGTAATTATATCGAAATTATAGAGAAATACTACGCCGAAAAAGGAAAGACGAGACGGCCGGGAAGCTTTGTGGACACCGAGGGCAACGTCATCGGAACCCACGGAGGCATGGAGCGGTTTACGATCGGCCAGCGAAAGGGCGTGGGCATGACTCTCGGCGGGGAGCCGATGTACGTGATCGCAAAACGGGCGGAGGACGGAGCCGTGATCATGGGCAGGGACGAGCTGCTCTATACGGACACCTTGACGGTGATCGATCCGAATTTCCCCTGGCTGAAAAAGGGAGAGACTCCTCCTTCAGCACACGGAGGCCTGCAGCTTAAGACCAGATCCGGCCAGAAAACGGTTCCCGCCTCCCTTGAGTATGACAGCGTGAATAACGTTGTCACAGCCCGTGTGGAAAAGCCTTTGAGAGCCGCGGCCCCGGGACAGTTCGCGGTCTTTTACGAGGGCGACGAGGTGTATTGCGGAGGGGAAATACAATAGTTTTTCTCCCGGAAAGCGGCCTCTTTTTCACTGATCCCGGGTCCGGCGGCAAAGGTTATTATTGTTGACTTGAGGCTGTTTTCGTTGTAAAATCAAAAAGAATTGAAAACATGAGTTCCGAAAGGAGTTATTGTCAGACAGATGAAAGTACTTGTTCTTTATACGACAATTGACGGTAATACCGAGGCCGTAGCACAGGCCATTGCCGAGAAGACGGATGCGGACGTTTCCAAGATCGTTCGCGTCAGCAAGAGGCATGCATACGGGATCGATCTCTTCCGGATCTGGCTTGAAGTTGTTTTTAAACGCCGCCCCGGCATTTTCCCGTTCAAACACGATCCCCGCGACTACGATCTGATCTTCATAGGGACTCCGGTCTGGTTTGACACTTACAATCCTGTTTTCAACACTCTGTTCGAGGTCATCAAGATCTACGACAGAAAAATTGCTCTGTTCTCCACCGGTTCCACCGATAAGCAGAAGGCTCTCGATAAGTTTTCAAAAAAGCTGAAGGATTCGGTCATTCTGGGAAGATACCACTGCATAGAGCCTATCTTCGAGGATGAAGATTCGGAGACTCAGCGTATCCTTAACGAGGCCGCTGACTGGGCGAAAGGGATCGCCGACGAAGCCGCCAAGATGATCGAAGAAGAAGAATTTGAGCGCCGTAAGACTATTTACAAGACCTGACGCGGTCCTTTAAAAGGAACTCTGCCTTTTGAAAAGGAAACGGCCCGGGAAGCTCCGCCGGTGTGCAAAAACGACGCCTTAGATGCACGTGTTTTCCCTAAAAATACGTGCATTTTAAGCATAAAGACAGGATTTCCGTCTGAAAGGTTTTTGAAGATGACCAGGAATGATATCCAAAACCAAAGCCCGGTGGAAGCCTTCTCCGGACTGAAGCCTTATAAAAAGGACTTTGGCTTTTCATATTCCTGCGGAGTATTTCCCACCTGCGAGCTTGCGGCCGCAAGACCGGATGCCTTGAAGCTGATCCTTGTCACTGCCAATTCCGCGGACAACGCCGGCGTCATAAAACTGAAAAAGACCGCGGGCGAGCTTAGGATCCCCTTCAGGACAGACGATAAGGCCGTCGCCCGTATCTATCCGAAGGAAAACGTGTACGCCGTCGGCGTGTTCACGAAGACCTTTGAAAAGCCAAGGAAAGCCGCGGACCACGTGGTGCTGGTCAATCCGGGAGATATGGGCAACCTCGGCACCATAATGAGAACCATGGCGGCTTTTGAGATATTCGACCTGGCGCTGATCACTCCCTGCTGCGACGTTTACAACCCGAAGACTGTCCGGGCCTCGATGGGAGCCGTGTTCAGACTGAGGATCAGTGAGTTCGACTCGTTTGAGAATTACAAAAAGGCCTTAGCGGAGTCGGGAGACGACCTGAGCGCCCGTCAGTTTTTCCCTTTCATGCTGGACGGATGTTCCATGGAGGAGGTCAGGATCAACAGGAACGCTCCGGCGACCCTTATTTTCGGAAACGAGGCGGCAGGCCTTCCGGAAAGCTTTCTCCGCACGGGGAAGCCTGTCAGGATCATGCACGCGGACACGGTGGATTCGCTGAATCTTCCTGTTGCCGCGGCGATAGGAATATATAATCTGCGCAAGAGCGCGCATTGAGATCATTTTCGGGAAAAGACCAATGAGCGACATTTTCAAAAAACTTCCTGCGGCGGGTATTTCAAGCCCCCAGGTGAAGCTTGCCAACAGGCTCGCAGCCGCCAAAAAACTGCCTGAGGAATACGCCAATGACAAGGACGCCGACAGGCTCTTCATTTGCGAAGGGGACTGGGCCGCGGAGATGCTTCTTAAGAACAACATAAGGATCAGGATGTTCCTGGTGTGCCCGGAAAGAAAAGAGGCCTGCGAAAACGAAAAGGTATTGGCGTCGGTCATTGAAGCGTCCCGGGAGTCCTACGTGATCTCCGAAAAGACCTGCGGCCGCATAAGCGACAGAGACGGGGCGGATTACTGCTTCATTATCGCGGTGATGCCGGAAATAAAGCTTGATGATATCGTGCTGAAGGAGAATATGACCGGGGTCGTGCTTGACGGTCAGGAGCAGCCGGGAAATATCGGAGCGATCCTGAGGTCGGTGGATGCCTGCGGAGGGGATTTCGCGATCTACGTGAACAGAAGATGCAGGATCACCCACCCCAGACTGATCAGATCGAGCCTGGGCGCCGCGTTTACGGTTCCCTTTGCGGAGACTTCAAATGAGGAGCTTTGCCGCTGGCTGGAGAAGAATAACTTCAAGGCGGTGGTGACGGATCTTACCGCCACCAAGAGCTACATCGACGAGGATTACTCCGGCAGGATCGCGGTGGTTTGCGGAAACGAGTACAACGGTATCTCGCCGGAATGGAGAGAGAAACCGTATTCGAGCACAGTGATAATTCCGATGCTGGGCAGTGTTGAGTCGCTTAACGTGGGCTTTGCCGCCACGCTGGTTTGTTATGAAAGCTCCCTGAGACAAAAGGGACTTATAGTAAGGCGCGGTAAATAGTATCACAGAAGACCTGTTTTACCGTACTTTTAAAGAAAGGTGTGTATATGCTTAAGGGAAAAGAAAGAGCCGCGCTCAGGGCGCAGGCCAATAAACTGCCGGCGATCTTTCAGATCGGCAAGAACGGGCTGGAGGAGAACCTGATCACACAGGTGGACGACGCTCTCACCGCCAGGGAACTTATCAAAATAAGGATACTTGACACCTCACTGGAGGACCCGAGGGAGGTGGCGGATTACCTGGCCAAAGAGCTCTCGGCGGAAGTGATACAGGTGGTCGGTTTTACAGTTGTTTTATACCGGAAAAATCCGGATAAAAAATAATGCGAACAAATGATCGGAAGAATAATGTTTTGAGGCGCTTATCAGCGGCCGGGAGGAAGTTATTATGAGTTATTGTGAAGAAATTGCCGAAAAGGTCATTGGCGGAAAAGCAAAGGACGTGGTTGCTCTCGTGGAGCAGGCGCTTGAGGAAGGCGAAGATCCGGAGACTATCCTGAAGGACGGTCTTATGGCAGGTATGAACGTCATCGGCGAAAGGTTCAAAGCCAATGAAGTCTTCGTGCCGGAGGTGCTTGTGGCGGCAAGGGCCATGAACAAGGGTTCCGCGGTACTTAAGCCGGCATTGGCGAAAGCGGGAGCGGAGCCCCTGGGAAAAGCCATTATCTGCACGGTCAAGGGCGACATGCACGACATAGGAAAGAACCTGGTCAAGATGATGATCGAGGGCAGAGGCATCGAGTGCACAGACCTTGGCGTTGACGTTGATCCGGAGAGGGTAGTAGAGGCGGTCAAAGAGACCGGGGCGCAGATCGTCTGTCTCTCGGCTCTTCTTACCACGACAATGAACGGCCAGAAGGACGTCATCGATGCGCTTATCGCGGCAGGTATCAGGGATCAGGTCAGAGTCATGGTGGGCGGCGCGCCTGTCACACAGGCTTTTGCGGACGAGATCGGCGCGGACTATTACACTCTTGACGCCGCCAGCGCCGCGGAGGTTGCCGAGAAGGCTCTGAAAGAGATGAACGGGAAATAAGGCTGACAGTCTGCGAGGATCGGGACTTTACAAAATCAGGGCTTTGCGGGGAGTGGGAGACAAAATGACAAATCGCGAACGGACGTACAATATCCTTCATTTCAAAAACGCGGACAGAATGCCTGCCGTGCATTTCGGATACTGGCCTGAGCTCCTGTCGGAGTGGGCAAAGCAGGGATTCATTGACAGTTCAATTCCCGAAGGTTATTACGACGGCGGTCCGAAGGACAATGAGCTCGATAAGATCATCGGGTGGGACTACAACTGGCAGCACAACTACTGCGGCTACAACGGTCTGCTCCCGCCATTTGAGCGGAAGGTCGTAAAGGAGTTCCCTGACGGGTCAAAAGCGATGCTAAACGGCAATGGGATCGTCGAAAAGATCTCTCCCGGCGCGGCCTCGATCCCCGGGGAATATGATTATCTTTTGAAGGACAGGGAGGCGTTTGAGACCCTCTTTAAGCCGAAAATGTCTGTCGACATTGAAAAAAGAGTCAATTTTGACTTTTTCAGAAGCTTCAACAAAGAGATCTACGAAAAGACCGACGTGCCGATAGGCATACATCTCGGCTCCGTAATGGGCAGCATCAGGGACATGACCTCCGTCAAGGGAATGAGCTATCTTATGTACGATGACGACGAGGACCTATTTGGCGATATTGTCGACACGTATGCGGAGATGCAGTATGAGACCGCGAAAGCGGTGCTGGAGACCGGCGCGAAATTTGACTTCGCCCACTACTGGGAGGATATCTGCTTCAACGGCGGCCCGCTTCTCTCACCCGCCAAATTCGACGAGCTTTGCTCCAAGCATTACAGAAAACGCACGGAGCTCTGCCATGCCCACGGTATTGATATCATTTCTCTTGACTGCGACGGCGTTGTGGAGAAGCTCCTGCCCGTATGGGTGGAAAACGGGGTCAACGTTATGTTCCCGATAGAGGTGGGTACCTGGGGCGATCAGTTTGAAAAGGCCAGAAGCAAATTCGGAAAAGCCGTGCTTGGCGTCGGAGGCATGGATAAGACCGCCTTGAGAAAAGACAAAAAAGCGGTGGACGCCGAGCTTGAGCGCATGAAGCGGCTGGCGAGCCTCGGCGGCTTTATTCCCTGCCCGGACCACAGGCTGATGCCCGGAACTAAATTTGAACTTACGGTCTACTATTGCGAGGAGATCAAAAAAATTGGCTGGTAATATAAACGCTTTCAAAGATGCCGAAGGCTTTCTGAACGTTGAGGTGCCCGGAGAATACGGCGGCAAGACCGTTGCCGAGGCGCTGAGACTTATGGGCCTTGACGTTGATCTTCCCTGCGGAGGCAGCGGCCGATGCGGGAAGTGCGGAGCGTACGTTAAAACAAAAGATGACCCTGCATCCGGGGAAAGATTCGTCAGGATATGCAGCACGAAGGTGACCGGAGACGGGGGACTTACCGTCAGGCTTCCGGAGAAGCTGATCCTCGGAAACGCAGGGGCGGGAACGCCGGAAACATTGGAATTTTCCGTAAAATTTGAAGCTGACGGAAGACAGGACGCGTTTCTTGCGGCAGACATCGGCACCACCACCGTGGAAGCTGTTCTCGTATATAAAGGAAGACCTGCGGAGCATTTCGCGTTATTGAACCCCCAGAAGAAATACGGTGCCGACGTGATCTCAAGGATCGCCTTTTCGGAAAAGGAAGGCGGTCTTGAGAGAATGACCGCCGACATCAGAGCCTGCATTGGCGGTATTCTGAAGAAATGCAGGGAGGATCACCCGGAAATAGCGGTCTCAGAGCTTTACGTTGCCGGCAATACCACCATGCAGCACATTTTCTACGGAGCGACTCCCGCCGGTATTGGCAGATACCCTTTCACCCCCGTGTTCACGGAAACAAAAAGGGTGAAGGGAAAGGATATGGGCCTTCCGGTTGAAAACGTTACTATACTTCCCTCGGCTGACGCGTTTATAGGCGCAGACGTGGTGGCAGGCGCGGCGCTGTACCTTACCAAAAAGGACCGGGGAGCCGAGCTTTTTATCGACCTCGGCACTAACGGGGAGATGGTGTTAAGAGCCGGAGACAGGTACCTGGCTACATCGTCGGCTGCGGGGCCTTGCTTTGAAGGCGCCAATATAAGCTGCGGCACCGGCGGCATCGAAGGCGCGATATCCTCGGTGACCGATCCCGGAAACGGTGTCTCCTTCCGCACGATAGGAAACAAAAAGCCTTCGGGGATCTGCGGCTCGGGACTTCTCAGCCTTGTCGCCTTGCTTCTTGAAAAGAATATCATCGACGAAACGGGGCTCATGGGGGATGATCATGAGATCGCAGGCCTCCACGACACCGGAAAGGGCGGCGAATATTTGAATACAGGGCTTTTCCTGACGAAAAAGGACGTCCGGGAATTCCAGCTTGCCAAGGCGGCTATACGGACAGGCATCGACATTCTCCTTGAAAAAGGCGGGGTCAGGGCCGCAGACGTATCCACCGTTTACACCGCAGGGGGACTGGGCTCCTTTATCGATCCGGAAGCGGCTCTTAAAACAGGCCTTTTTCCTCCTGAGTTTGCAAACAAGACAGTCTCTCCGGGCAACACATCCCTTGAAGGAGCCGTCAGGGCCGGCAGCGACCCGTCCTTCGTGGAAAAAGCCGGAGAGCTTGCCTCGAAAATAGAGACCTTCTCGCTGAACGACGTGAAGGAATTCAACACAAGATTCGTTGACAATATGTATTTTGAATGATATGCGGAGGAATCCATGATCTCGTTTTTTTACGGACTCGACCACAATATCCTTGCATTCTGGCACAGCGCTGCGGAGGCGGCGGGAGGCTTTCTGACGCCCCTTGCCAAGGTATTTACTTTCATCGGCGAAAAAGGCATCTGGATGCTGGCCCTTGCCGTGATACTGATGTGCTTCGCCAAGACCAGGAAGGTGGGCATATGCCTCTTCGGAGCGGTCTGCTGCGGGGCGCTGATAACAAACGTGGTCCTGAAGGACCTCATTGCGCGGCCGAGGCCCTTTGACGCCGTGAACACGGAATATCTTAACTGGATGCACTTCGTAAGTGCTCCCACGGAGACCGGCTATTCGTTTCCCTCCGGACACGTGACCGCGGCTTCTGCGGGGATACTTGCGCTGGCCTTCTGCTGGAATAAAAAAGTGCTGTACGCGGGAGTTCCCTACGTTGCCCTGATGTGCTTTGCCAGGAACTATCTGATGGCTCACTATCCTACCGACGTTATGGCAGGCTGCGCGGTGGGTCTCCTTTCTGCGGTCACAGCCTACGGGATCACATTGGGAATTTACGCAATTTTAGAGAAATTCAAAGACAAAAAGCTTTCGAGGCTCATTCTTTACGATATTGACGCGGCAAAGCTTTTTGCCAAGAAATCAAAGCAGCCCGCAAAGGCGGCTTCCTCCCGGAGCAGCTCCCGGAGAGAGACCGAAAACAGTGATGAAGAAACAAACGGCGGATCCGGCACGGTGGAGGATATCTATTTCCGAAACGACAGTTCCGGGGACGATGACGGATCCGATGAGAATCATTGGAAATAAACCATGGATGACAAAAACCTGATCTTTAACGAACTCGGCGTTTCCGACAAGGTGATCGAATACGGCGAAAGCGTTCTGGCAAAGCTTGAGAAGAGATTCAAGGCCATCGACGACATTGCGGAGCGCAACCAGGCCAAGGTGCTTCTGGCAATGAGAAAAAACCGGGTCAGCGCCGCCTGCTTCGCGGGCTCCACCGGATACGGCTACGACGACGCCGGCAGGGATACCCTTGAGAG
>JAGCZO010000218.1 GCA_017959965.1 Clostridia bacterium
ATTGAAAATTCCATCCAGTCAGATAGGTTCGTATCCGCCAAAGAATTGAAATGATCTCATATTTGTTATATAATGAAAATATATTTCTAATATAAAGGAGCGTAATATGCCGAACTTCAAAAAGCTCAAAATAGTGGATAATTTTTAACAGAACAATCTGTTTTTCCCTATGCCTACAGTAATATTTTCCACTTTGTGCGAAGACGGAAGCACGTCCCTCGGAAGTTATTCACTGGTATTTCCGTAATTTATGGAGGTTATTGATGAACGAAGAACGTTTTATGGAGCTTGTAAAGGAATACGACGGATTTGAATTTTACCAGGCCTACCGCAACGACGAGGATCACATCCTTGGCGGTAAAGGAGACACCTTCTGGTATATTATTTCCAAAAAAGGAAAGGCTTCAGAGTCCTTTATCGGAAAATTTGCCAACGGCACCTGGACCGATCAGTATATAAAAGGGCAGGGCGCAAACGCCAAGACAAAAGCAATGAAACCCGGCACCACTATATCCAGGATCGCCGAGAAGGCATATCTCATGCAGAGTGAAAAATGGGTCGCCGGAAGAACGCCGAAGGTAATTGAAGACAATCATCCTCATTATCACTTTGTTAAAGGCTTTGGCGATATCGGGCTTGACGTTTCGGCAAAATACGGTGTTACTATCACATATTCTAATATTGCTGACGTTGCCGCCGGCTTTCATCTGAGATACTTATATACGGGCTCGGAAGTAGAGCTTCCGTTATAATTGACGGACTTGCGGCTATTGATCGGGGATATTCTTATGAAAGTTCTCTTTATCGGAAACAGCTACACATTTTACAATGACATGCCCGGTATATTCCGTTCAATCTGCGAGGCCAACGGAGTTAGAGCTGAGGTCTTGAGCGTTACATGCGGCGGATATACTATTGCTCATTATGTTTCAGACGACAATGAGTACGGCAGAAGGGCGAAGGAGCTTCTCAGAGATCAAAAATTCGATTACGTTGTACTTCAGGAGCAAAGCGTCAGACCTGCGAAAAATCCCGAGACGTTTTATAAAAGCGTAAGAGAATTCATACCTTTTATACTAAAAAACGGAGCGAGGCCGGTCCTTTATCAGACCTGGGGAAGGCCTGACGGTACGCAGGTCCTTACCGACAATTCCTGGACTCACGAAGAAATGCACGATCTGCTTAAAAAGGCATACGTTACCGCCGTCAATGAAAACAACGCCATACTTGTTCCCGCGGGGGACAGGCTGCACGAGGCGTACAGAGCGGGCGTTGACGTATACTGCGATGACGGAGGACATCCGTCTCCTGAAGGCTCCCGGATCATCGCACAGGCCTTTTACGACACATTGGGTGCCGACAGCCGTTAATTCGGCTTATTTAAGAACAATTTGTAAAGAAAGGTAATATTAGGGTACTTTAATGAATAACAGAGATCGCGTCAAAGCAGTTTTAAATTTTGAAAAACCTGACGACAGACTGCCAATGATAGAATGGGCCGCCTGGTGGGATAAAACCATATATAACTGGAGAGAACAGGGTCTTCCTGCCGAATTAAACTGGGATACAGTTGGACCTTATCTCGGACTTGATGCGGAAAAGCAGTTCTGGCTTCCTCATAAGAAAAACACCTGTCCGCAGCCTGATAGAGAAGGCGGTCCTATAGCGGAGGACGAAGACGAATACGAGGAGATACTGCCGCACCTTTTCCCCGACAATGACTGGGTCTTTGAGGAGATGAAAATTCTGAAGCCTCAGCATGAAAAGGGCGATCTGCCTATATGGTTCTCTCTTGACGGCGGTTTCTGGTTTCCCAGAACCATACTAGGCATAGAAAATCACTTATATTCATTTTATGACCAGCCTGAGCTGTACCACAGGATCCTTGACGACCTGGCTGAGTTTCAGCTGAAGCAGCTTGAAAGAATGTACAGTATTCTTACGCCTGAATTCATGACCTTTGGCGAGGATATGAGCTACAACAACGGGCCAATGATATCGGAAGCGAGCTTTGACGAGTTTCTGCTGCCGTACTACCAAAAGGTGGTACCTTACATCAAGGAGCACGGAACCAAAGTAATTATCGACTCCGACGGTGATATCACAAGAATGATACCTTGGCTAAAAAGAGCCGGTATCGAGGGCGTTCTGCCGCTGGAACACCAGGCCGGAGTTGATATCGTGAAGCTGAGAGAGATGCATCCCGATTTTCTGTTTATCGGAGCATTTGACAAGATGACAATGCGCAAAGGCGAAGCTGAAATGCGCGATGAATTTGAAAGACTGCTTCCTGTTATGAAGAGCGGAGGCTTCATTCCAAGCGTTGATCATCAAACTCCGCCTGACGTACCGCTTACAAGATATAAAGTTTATATTGAAATGCTGAGAGAATATGCTGAGAAAGCAGTTAAGTGATCTTTAAAAGTTTTTCTATAAACAGTATTTATTAAATTCTTGAATGTAAATCATTTCGGACCAAAGGATTCTGACAGATCCTGCCGAAAAAGGGGAGATATCTATAATTGCACAAAATAATAATTTTGTGCAATATTCAAGGGCTTTTTTGGCAAAAAACGCTGTTTTCACTTCCGGATGTAAATTATATAAGAGATCCGCCGGCTGCATCATTCGTTCAGTCGACGGATTTCTTTATTATATGTATTATTACATTTTTTCAACGACTCCAATGCCTATCAAATGCAAAGCTTCTTTGATACATTTTGTTGTTGCGTCAATTAAAACAAGTCTTGCGGCTCTTACACCTTCGTCAGATTTTAAAACGCTGGTTGAATTGTAAAATTTATTGAACGCTTTGCACAGTTCAATAATGTATCTAGTAATTATGTAAGGTTCGTTCTTTGAAGCCGCATCCCTGACAGTTGACTGGAGCTTCATAAGTATTTTAACGATCTGATATTCCTGATCGTCTGTAAGAAGTTCCAGCTTCACATTTTTATATGTTATTCCCATTTCAAATGCTTTCCTTAAAACGGATCTGCCTCTTGCGTATATGTACTGCACGTATGGTCCGGATTCGCCTTCAAAATCCAGCATTTTTGACAATTCAAACACTATATCACGTTCACGGCCGTTTTTCTGGAATTCAAACAAAACAGCTCCGATGCCAATGATATTGGCGGCTTCGTCAATGTTCTCGATCTGGGTTACTGTCCCGCTTTCGGTAATGATCTCTTTTGTCTTGGCGATCGACTCGTTGAGAACGTCTTCAAGAAGTACGACGTCGCCGTTCCTTGTGGACAGGACTCTGTCAGGAAATCTTACGTATCCGAAACCCACATGTAGGCAGTCGTCAGCCCATTCGTATCCCATTTTCTTGAGGACGCCGAAAACCTGCTTAAAATGGAGCGCCTGAGGCGTTCCTACGACGTATATATTCTTATAGAAATCATAATGACGCTTCCTGTAAAGAGCCGCGGCAATGTCCCTTGTGGCATATATAGTGCTGCCGTCTGACTTCAATATAATGCAGGGCGGCATGTTTGGATCATCAAATCTTACGACCTTTGCGCCCTCACTGTCCTCTAAGAGTGATTTTTCCCGTAAAATTTCGACAATTTCGGGCATTTTATCCGAATAAAAGCTTTCTCCCGCAAAGGAATCAAAGTGGATATCCAGAAGGTCGTACATCCTGTTGAATTCCTTGAGTGACACGTCAACGAAGAATTTCCAAAGGGCGGTGACCTCAGGATCGCCCTCTTCCAAAAGCTTGAAATTAAGCCTTGCCTCGTCCTCAAGCTCAGGATGTTCCTTTGCTTCAGCGTGAAACTTTACGTAAATTTTCAGCAATTCGTTGATGGGGTCCTTTTCGATGGTCTCCCGGTCGCCCCAACGTTTATAAGCACTGATCAGTTTTCCGAACTGGGTGCCCCAGTCGCCGATGTGATTGATCCTTACAACGTCATAGCCCAGAAAATCATAGATGCGCGAGAGTGAATTGCCAATTGCAGTCGAGCACAGATGGCCGATGTGGAATGGCTTGGCAATATTCGGAGAAGAATACTCAACAATGACTTTCCTGCCTTCACCCTCCCCGCTCCGGCCGTAATTTTCGCCGCTTGTGAGGATCTCCTGAATAACAGTCTTTGAGATGATCATCCGGTTAAGGTAAAAGTTCAAGTAAGCGCCAACAACTTTGATCTCACTGAAGAACTGATTGAACTCACTGTTTTCGATCGCATTCTTAAGGCTCTCTGCAACTTCCTTAGGATTTCTGCCTTTTATAAGCTTAAAGCAAGGTAATGAAAAATCCCCGAGTTTTTCATCCGGCGGCACAGAGATAAGACTGCGGACCAGATCCTCGGTCACGGAGGCGTCATTAACGTTTGATACAATTATTTCGGTTAAGATGTTCTTGATATCCATGTCTTTAGTTAAGAGTGAATAGTTAAGAGTGAATAGTGTATAGTGTATAGTGAACTTCACCATACATTAAATAATTATGTTCACCAGGCTTCCGGGAACGGCGATGACCTTTCTTACCTGCTTTCCGGCGATCAATTCCTTTACCGTATCGTTTTCAAGCACGTAAGTCGCAAGGCTGTCACGGTCGAGATTTGTGGGAACGTTGATCCTTGCCTTGATCTTGCCAAGGATCTGAATGGCGATCTCAACTTCGTCGGAAACAGTCTTTGACTCGTCGCATTCAGGCCATTTCTGCTCATGAACGTAGCCTTTAAGACCCATAAGCTCCCACATCTCCTCGGTGATATGCGGGCAGACGGGATAAAGAAGCTTGAGAAGCGCCGCAAGATCGCCCTTGGAAAGACTGCCTTGGGCGTAGAAATTGTTGACAAGAGCCATCATTGACGCGATGGCAGTGTTGTATTTCATTTTCTCGTAGTCTTCCGAGACCTTCTTTATGGTAATGTTAACGGCTTTGGCGTGTTTGCCTGAGATATCCTTCTCGTCAGTGGTCATGCGCATGAGTTTATAAACTCTTTCAAGGAATCTGTAGCAGCCTCTTGCGCCGTCGGTGGACCAGGGGATCGGCTGATCGAAGGCGCCCATGAACATCTCGTAAAGTCTGAAAGCGTCGGCGCCTATCTCGGCAACGATATCGTCGGGATTGATGACGTTGCCGCGGGATTTGGACATCTTCTCGCCGTTTTCGCCGAGGATCATACCGTGGGAGGTACGCTTCCGGTAAGGTTCCGGACAGGGAACGACGCCAATGTCATAGAGGAACTTGTGCCAGAATCTGGAATAAAGCAAATGCAGCGTGGTATGTTCCATGCCGCCGTTGTACCAGTCAACCGGGAGCCAGTATTTCATTGCTTCCTGACTTGCCAGCGCATCACTGTTTTTCGGATCCGTGTATCTGATAAAGTACCAGGAGGAACCGGCCCACTGAGGCATCGTATCTGTTTCTCTCTTAGCAGGTCCGCCGCAGCAGGGACAGGACGTATTCACCCATTCCGGAACGTTGACAAGAGGAGATTCGCCGCTGTCTGTCTGGACGTAGTTATCTATTTCAGGCAGCAGGAGAGGCAGATCTTTTTCGTCGAGAGGCACATAGCCGCACTTTTCGCATTTTACAATGGGTATGGGCTCGCCCCAGTATCTCTGGCGGCTGAACACCCAGTCTCTTAACTTAAAGTTCACCTTGCCTGTACCGATGCCTTTTTCTTCAAGAAACTCTATGATCTTCTTCTTTGCTTCAGTTACCGTAAGACCGTTGAGGAAACCTGAATTGACCATCGTTCCGGTGTTGATATCGGTGAATGCCGCGTTTTCTATATCGCAGCCGCCTACGACCTGAACTATCGGAATGTTGAACTTTTTGGCAAATTCAAAGTCTCGGTCATCGTGAGCAGGAACTGCCATGATGGCGCCTGTACCGTAGGAGCTGAGTACGTACGCGGAGGTCCATACGGGGATCTCTTCTCCGTTTACAGGGTTTAAAGCGGTAAGGTCTTTAAGCTCAACGCCGGTTTTTTCTTTGGCGAGCTCAGTACGCTCAAATTCTGATTTCTTTGACGCAGCATCTCTGTAGGCCCTGACCTCGTCGATATTTGTGATCCTTGAGCTGTATTTGTCGATATACTTGTGCTCAGGGGAAATTACCATGTAGGTGGCGCCAAACAGAGTATCGGGTCTTGTGGTGTAAACTCTTATATTGTCGTCGGTGCCCTTGATCTTAAAATCAACTTCCGCGCCTGTGGATCTGCCGATCCAGTTTCTCTGCTGGATCTTGACCTTTTCAATGAAATCAACAGTGTCGAGTCCGTCGATGAGCTTCTGAGCGTACTCGGTGATCTTAAGCATCCATTGGCTTTTGACCTTTCTTACTACTTCTCCGCCGCATCTTTCGCAAACGCCGTTGACGACTTCCTCATTGGCAAGACCTACCTTGCAGGAAGTGCACCAGTTTATGGGCATTTCCGCCTTGTAAGCGAGACCTGCCTTGTAAAGCTGCAGGAATATCCACTGGGTCCAATGATAATAAGACGGATCAGTGGTATTGACCTCGGAGCTCCAGGTAAAGGAAAAGCCCAGCATTTTGAGCTGTTTTTTAAATCTTTCGATATTGTTTTTGGTTACTTTTTCCGGATGGATCTTGTTCTTAATGGCAAAGTTTTCCGTGGGAAGGCCGAAGGCGTCCCAGCCGATGGGAAAAAGAACGTTGTAGCCTTCCATGCGCCTCTTGCGGCAAATAATGTCCATGGCCGTATTTGACCTGGGATGTCCTACGTGGAGACCGTTTCCTGAAGGATAAGGGAATTCGATGAGTCCGTAAAATTTCGGCAACGAATGATCGCTTGAAGGCTCAAAGGTGTCGTTTTCTTCCCAGATCTTCTGCCATTTCTTTTCGATGGTAGCGGGATTGTAAGTTCCTGATTCAAAATTGCTCATAATGTGATCCGCCCTTTTGATTGTTTATGAAAATTGCGGGGAAATTGATATCCTCACAAACTTTTATTTTAACAAATACAAGATTATTTGTAAACGATACATTTGATGCCGCCAATGTCGCAAAGAGGCTCGTTTTCCACCTCATAAACTGTAATTCCGGCCGATCTCAGCAAAGCGTAAAGGTCAGGAACTGTACTGCTGAGAGCTCCGTTGACAAAGAGCTCATTGGTTTGTCTGCAGTAACCCATACAGCCGCCGATAAAACCGTGATCATAGCCGGGAAGGATAATATTTTTGGTGATCTCTTTATCTATCACAAGGCAGTTAAAGGAATGCCCGGAAGAGGCTTTGGCAACGGAGCTGTCGGACGTAATGATCAGATCAAGACTGTCAATATAACATGAGGAACATCCGGAATACCCCTGGCGGACGTTTACGGGGATGAAGAACTTAGAGGCCAAATTAGCTTTTAAATCCGGATCTGTAATATCAAGCCTGTGAAAATAATAATTGCCGCAGATCAGTATGTTGTGAGTGCAGCAGTCCGGATACTTCTGAATACCGGAGAGGGTCTGTTTTGATTCAACCGCCCTCTTGGACGTCCTGCCCAGAGCTTCTTTGAAGGTATCGCAAATACCTTTCTTTATGAAAACAAGCTCATCGCTTACATCCGCGATCTGCATGTCTGCGTGAGCCGCTTCCGGCCCCGGTAAATAAGGATTGTCGGTCAGGAGAACGACATCGCCTTTGGCGTTAAGAACAGACAGAAGCTTTTTATTGATCTGATGTGATACAGCATATAAAAAATGCATTATTTTTCCTTTATAGCAGGCTTTGAGCCGCTTGCCGCAGAAATTTGCCTCAGAATGCGTTTTACGGGCTTTTTGCGCAAAAAACGATATAAGAACCGTTTTATTCCAGAACGCCTGTACGTGCTTTCTCCGCGATCTCGGAGAGCTCGGAAAGCGATGAATTACTTAAACCGAAGGCAAATATCTCTTTAAAGTCATTGGAGGTGATGTGAGAAACTGCCTGCTCCGTAGCTTTTTCCCTGAAGTCTTCGGGATAATTGAAAAAGCCCTGGTCCGAAGCAAGCCTTATATAAAACACGGACCTTATGAATTCGATACGCTTTTTTATAATAGTCTCGATCTGTTCCGCATCATTCTCAGCTGCCTTGGTCTTTGCGGCAGTCGTCGAAAGGCAATACAATGTGTTCAGCGTGAGACGCAGCAGATCGTTGTCCGGGTTTTGCTCCTGGGATACGGTCAAAACAGTTTTTCCTATCTCGTATGCGGCAAATAGTACGTCCAGATTCTCTCTCAGATCGTAAAACGAATTGATAAGCTCGCATTCGCAAAGTGTATATATGCCGTTTTTCCCTTCGGAAAGCTCCATTACGGAATAACAGAAATCCTGTGCCGAAGCAAGAAAAGGTCCCTGAGGCTTGCTGGCGCCCTTTGCCGATATTGATATCTTTCCCAGCTCATCGGTGACGGCCGTGAGCATTTTACTTGATTCCCCGTATTGGCTTGATCTCAGAACCAATGCTTTGCATTTTATTCTGCGGCCCATGATGCTTCCCCCGGTTGAATATCAGTCGTTCTTTTCTTCCTTATATCCTAGCTCTTTAAGTACTGTCTTTGAGTTTCGCCAGTCGTCTTTGACTTTGACCCAGAGCTTAAGATTGACCTGTCCGCCAACAACGTTCTCAATGTCTCTCCTTGCCGCTGAGCCAATTTTCTTAAGCATTGCGCCCTCTTTGCCGATTAGGATACCTTTGTGAGATTCTTTTTCGCAAAGGATCGTAGCGTTGATGGAAGTAGACGCGCCTCTTCCTGTCGGCTCTCTGAATTCTATTATTTCGACTCCGACGCCGTGAGGCACTTCATCATTTGTAAAATATAGAACCTTTTCCCGGATGATCTCGGCGCACATTTCTCGTACTGTGGATGTAGTTGAAATATCGTCGGGATAAAATCTTGGACCTTCAGGCAGATATTTCAGAATTTCATTGATTATTATTTCCGTGCCGTCTCTTTTCACTGATGACACGGGAATGACTGAATCAAAGGCGCATAACGAACTGAGCTGGTAAATTATAGGAAGCAGTTTGTCTTTCTCAATAAGATCTATTTTAGTGAGCACCAGTATTTTTACAAGACCGCCGATCGAAGCAAGTCTCCTGCAATAATTCTTAGTTGCTTCCGATACGCTGCTTTCCGTGGAATCATACAGGAACATTATAATATCAGATGAATCTATGGCGCTTTCGGCGCTTTTCATCATATACTCGCCAAGTCTTGTCTTTGGAACGTGAAGACCCGGGGTGTCAATGAAAACTATCTGATAATCGTCTGTGGTCAGTATAGCCTGCTGATTTTTACGGGTAGTCTGGGGCTTTGGCGAGGTGATGGCAATATGCTCGCCTGTAAGCGCGTTGATTAGAGTGGATTTACCGACGTTGGGTCTGCCGGTTACCGTAACAAAGCCTGATCTGAATGCTTTTTTCATCTGAAATATCCTTTTAATCCTTTGTCTTTATAAATCTGTCTGTGAGTTTGCCGGAAATTTCAGCTGCGTTTTTTTCGTTTAGGGGATCGGCAAGCCCGCATTCGCCGCAGTTGATGCGTATCCCGAACTCACTTGAATTCACACAGAATTCGTCACATATTTCCTCTGCATTGCCTGAAAGATAGATCTCAAGTGCGGCAATAGCTGAAATACCGATGCTTATGCTTGAAAAAGGTTTTTCGTAAGGCTCGGGATCATTCATCCATTCTGTTTCCGTTCTGTAGGCAAGCGTCTCCTCAGTAGCAAGACCGTACTCGATAAGGAGCCGGCCGTAGATCTCCCGAACTTTTTCATAGTCAAGCTCCTTCTCCGTAAAAAGTATCGACTCGAATTCGTCGTACAGAAATGCTTTCAGAATATCATAAAGGATCTCGGAAATGCGGACGTTCAGCAGTTCTTCACAGATATCGCTTCTGTCAAACAGCAGTCCGTAATGCTTTGTGCACAAAAGTTCCATAGCGCCGGCGATAACATCGGAGGAGGCTCTGTCACAAGTGAAGCCTTCGTTAACAGTTTGAAGCAGGTAATAATAGTTTCCGAACTCATGAAAGAAGCAGTTAACGTCGTCAAAGGAAGCGGGACTTCCGGGGTTTAAAAATATATAAGGGATCTCATAGCACGGGATAAGAACGGTAAACGAACCGCCCTGCTTGTTTTGAGAATACTTGTAATTCAGTCTCTGATTGCTGACAAGCTCCGTAAGTATATCTGTGTAATCCGCTGATACGGATCCCAGAACTTTCTTAACGCCGGGGATCAGCCCTCCGTCATATATGGCGGCTGCCTTGCTGTCAGCCTCGGAAAGAAGCTCAAAGTTTTTAGAAGCCGTTAAATCTTTGTAAAGCGTTGAAAAGTCATTCTTGATCACAGCGCGAAGAGCTTCGACATCAGCTACGGTATAATCAAAGCCGTAGAGCTTGGAGTAAGCATATTCTTTATAGGTGTCAAAGCCTTCGTAAGCGGCTATTTCGTTTCGCTTCTGCACGAAATATATCAGGGTATTCCCAAGGTCTTTTGCCCTCATTTTATCCATGTCATAGAGCATTTTTGAGGCGGTCTCTTCGCTTATATAGCCCTGGGAGTAAAGTTTTTCGATGTCGCTGTAATCAAGCTGCCAAACCTTTGTGCCGTCGGATTTTTCGGTATATACCTTTTCGCCATCAGGGATCTTATATAAGAATGAATACTTGGAACCGTCAATTGCGTAATGGTAATTGATTTGGGAATTATATCTTACGAGAAGATCGGATTCGTCCTTCAAGAGCTGCTGTTTTGTTCCTCTGTGATTCGGATAGTAAGATCCTCCGAATTTATTAAGAACAGCCTCCAGGTCATTCATTTTTCTGGCAATGCGTCCGCCGGGTTCGATAAGGAGATTGTCGGTTATGAGCCAGAGCCTGTCGGTGGCAGTCTTACGGTTTGATTTAACGGATTTGTAATCCTTTAACACGGATTCATTTGCGGAGTCTGCTTTGGTAAGGATCTCCATGTAGCATTCCATTGCCGCCATGTCGTCAAGTATATCAAGGGCCTCCTGATACTGCTTGTTTATCTCAAAAGCGCTAAGGCTGTTTTCATAGTTCTCCTCAATATAGGTACAAATCGTATTGAATCTTTTAAAATCCGGAAGATGATACTTTATCTGAGAGAAATCACCGGCTGCTCCGCTGTAAACGCTTTTGTAAGCAGACTTATAGCAGCCGCACAGAGAAATCAACAGTACGGCAGCTAAAGTTATAAGCGAGGCTTTTATCAATTTGGCGGTAATCGGTCTATTCTTCATATGTCTCAAATTCTTCCGAAGGCAACTCAGGCAGAATTTCAAGCTTGATACTGGTGATCAGCTTTTTGTTGCTTTCAAGGACGGTGAATTTCATGTTCTTGTACATGAATTCAGGATGCGTTCCTTCGTCCGGGATCTCTCCAAGCATGTCGACGGCAAATCCGTTCAAAGTGTTGAACTCGTCACTGGGGATACTGAGATCAAGCTCTTCGTTGATACCGTCGATCTCGGCATGTCCGGCGATTATAAACTCATTGTCGGATACCTTAACCACAAGGTCCTCCGGCAGCTCCTCCTGGTCGTCATATTCATCCTGGATGGAGCCAACAAGCTCCTCGATAATGTCCTCCATGGTAATGATCCCCGCCGTTCCTCCGAACTCGTCAAGGACCACCGCCAAATGGCTTTTATTCTTCTTCAGGACGTTCAGCACGTCGTCGATCTTCTGGGATTCCGGTACGTTAACCACAGGCAGCAGCACCGACCTGAGATCGAAGGAATCTTTAGTCTGACCCAGCAGGCTTTTAATATGTACAAGGCCGATGATATTGTCAATGGATCCGGAATAAACGGGGATCCTTGAATAACGTTCCTCCGTGGCGATCTTAATAAGCTCATCAAAGTCCACGTCGTCGGGTACTGCCAGAACGTCGGTCCTGTGTATCATGATGTCGCCGCAGGTGGTATCGTCAAACTCGAAAACGTTGTTTATCAGCTCGCTTTCGTCATCGTCAATATTGCCCTGCTCCTGCCCTTCGTTGACCATGAGCTTAATTTCCTCTTCCGTAACGTTATCATCTCTTTCGTTGGGGTCGATCCGAAGGATCCTGAGAACAAGATTCACGGAGGCTGAGAGAAGTTTTATAAAAGGCATAAAAACGATGTTTGTAAAGGAAAGTATGCCAACGGAATTCCTGGCTATTTTATCGCACTTTTTCATTGCGATCCTTTTCGGCACCAGTTCTCCGAATACAAGTGTGAAATAAGATAGTAGGATAGTGAGCAGTATTACAGTGAGTGTTCTTACAACGTCTGAATTGACGGCGGGAAACCGGCCCGCTATCAGTCCCGTAATTCCCTCCGCAAAAAAGTCTGCGGCAAAAGCCGAAGCAAGGAATCCTGAAAGAGTCACTCCGACCTGTATATTTGAAAGCAGTGTAGCTGAATTGGATATAAGTCTAATTATTTTCTTGGCTTTTTTATCGCCCTCCTCTGCCAGCTTCTTATACTTGGTTTCGTTTATCTGAAGAAGAGCGATCTCGGCTGCTGCAAAGAATGCGTTGCAAAGTGTCAGCAGTATAAGCAGCAGCAATCGTAAAGGTATTTCCATAATGTAGGATCATCAATTCCTTCCGTAAGTGGATCGGCACTGAATATAGGCAAAAAGCGCCTGATATCAGTACCCGCATATTTTAGCAAAAACG
>JAGCZO010000219.1 GCA_017959965.1 Clostridia bacterium
AAGCGAGAAAGAAAAGCATACATCGCTGCTTCTGAACAGGCTTGAAATGTCGCGTTATTATACCAATACATCAGGCAGACCCATGAGTTTCCAAACGATGGAAGATATTAAGCGTCAATGTTACGACCCCTACCGGGAGGACCCTGAATTCATCCGCATAAGGAGCGAGCTTGAAGCGGTCACGTGACAATGCGCCGCCGCCCGTCATGACCGCCTTGCCGACCACCGCACCGGATAAGCAAAGGCTGCGTAAAAGCACTTTTTTGAATTGCTTTATACCCGCCGATTTTGTATCATTCATATGTGTGATCAGGCACGTCATCAACGTGTTCCGGAGCGCGTCAAATCGCCCTTCCGCGGCCGAATTCAGGAGCGTAAAATGAATAAAAGACTGACAGATGTTTTAAACGGAAAAGAAGACAATTACCTGCTTCCTTTTTATTGGCAGCACGGCAACCACCACGACAAGATCCCGGAGCAGATCGAGCGCATTTACAAAAGCGGCTGCAAAGCTTTTTGCGTCGAATCAAGGCCCCACAATGATTTCTGCGGCGAAGGCTGGTGGCGGGACATGGAGCTTATCATCAGCGAAGCCAAAAAGAGGGGCATGAAGGTCTGGATCTTTGACGATGACCACTACCCCACGGGGCACGCGGCGGGTCAGGTCAAAAACCACCCGGAGCTGAAGCAAAGGTTTTTGGGGGAAAAGCACGTTGACGTGATGGGTCCCGTTAAGAACGCCCTGCTGCGTCACGAGATCCCTGATGAGAACGTTCTCCTTGGCGTTTACGCTTTCCGCAGGACCGGCAACGACGAGCAGTGCGAAGCCGCACCCATCGACCTGACCGGCTGCATCAAAGGAAGCTTTTTGAAGTTCGACCTGCCTGAAGGCTGTTGGCGCATTTTCTTCTACTTTGAGACCACCACGGCATTCACAAGGCCTGACTACGTCGATATGCTTCGCCCGGAATCCGTAAAGCTCCTTGTCGACACCGTTTACGAATCACACTTTGAGCATTTTGGCGATGAATTCGGCAAGACCATCGCGGGATTTTTCTCGGACGAGCCCTGCTTCGGCAACAGCTGGATGGGGCCTCACCACATTGACCTTGGCTTTTACAATCACAGGATCGGCATGCCCGGCTTTTCCCTTCCATGGAACAGGAACATTCCGGAGCTGATGAAGGAGACCTTTGGCAAGGACGTGCTGCCGCTGTTTGCGGGGCTTTGGTTCGATATCGGGGACGAGACTCCTGCCCTCCGCCACGCGTACATGGACATTATCACGAAGCTCTACAGAGACTCGTTTACCATGCTGCTTGGAGACTGGTGCGAGGCTGACGGAGTCCAGTATATCGGCCATATCATTGAGGATATGAACGCTCACGCAAGGCTTTCAGCCAGCGGAGGACACTATTTCAGGTCTCTTGACGGCCAGCACATGAGCGGCATTGACATCGTTCTGCACCAGATCATTCCGGGAATGTACGACTACGTGCACACAGGCTGGGCCTGGGGAAGCTATCTGGAGCCTTCGTTCTTTGACGTGGTGCTGGCAAAGCTGGGAGCGTCCTTCGCTCACATCGGAACTCAGACTGAAGGCCGGGCAATGTGCGAGGTCTTCGGCGCCTACGGCTGGGCGGAAGGCACGCCGATCATGAAATGGCTCATTGACTTTCTTCTGGTCCGTGGAATCAACAGGTTCATTCCTCACGCCTTCTCCCCTGACTTTCCGGACCCCGACTGCCCTCCTCACTTTGGCGCCGACGACAAGGACCCTCAGTTCGAAGGCTTCACCAAGCTCATGAACTACGCCAATAAAGCCGCCCACCTTCTTGACGGTATGACCCACAAGGCGGACGCCGTGGTACTGTATCACGCCGACGCAGAATGGATGAATTTTGAAGGCGGGGCAATGCTCACCGAGGTGCCCGCCAAAGTCCTTTACGATGAGCAGATCGACTTCGACATACTGCCCGCGGACTGCTTCGTTGACGGCACAGGCAGCCGCATCTTCAGGGCTGAGGTGAAAAACGGCAGGCTGACCGTTGGCAACGAGAATTATCAGATCCTGGTAGTGCCCGCCGCTGACGTACTTCCTGAAAGGCTGGAAAAAGCTCTCAGGGCCCTTGAAGCCAAGGGCGTCCCCGTCATAAGGATGGAGAAGGACGCCGCGCCCTCCGGGCTTCTGAAGGACGTTGAGCCGCTTATATCAAGGGATATCGTTCTTAAGGACCGTCAGCCCATGCTCCGGGCCATCCATTTTTACAACGAGACTTCCGACGTTTACATGTTCTCGAACGAGTCGGTAACCGAAACGGTTAAGACCTCCGCAACGCTTTCCGCCGTAAAAGAAGCCAAAAACTATGTATTCCTCGACATGCTGAACGATGAAGTATGCTCAAGGACTATCGAGAACGGAATAATCGATATCGACCTTCTGCCCTACCAGTCCTTCATCGCGGTATTTGACAAAGACGGAGTTCCGGCAGATCTTCCGGAATATAAAGGATATGAAAAAGTCTCTGCCGCGGACATTGCCTTTGACGTGGAAACAGCTCCTTACACGAACATGGAGCAGTTCAAACCCTACGCCAAAGCAGTCTCCTCCGCAAAGCTCCGGGAACTTTCAGGCTCTGACGATCTCATTGAGTTTTCCGGCAAAATGCGCTACACAGGCAGGTTCGACGCGTCAAGTCTTAACGGTGCAAACGCCTTAGACCTTGGCGAGGTGGGTCAGACAGCCCATCTGTGGCTCAACGGAAAAGATCTTGGCGTAAGGATATGCAACCCCTACAGATTTGACCTTTCCTCAGCGCTGAAGGAAGGGACCAACGAGCTCGTAATCGAAGTATCCAATACGCTTGCCAATGCGGTCAGGGACCGTTTCACCCAGTTCCTGGCGATCCCCGCCAGCGGTCTTGTAGGGCCCGTTATTTGGATGAAGCATTGAAGTGTTAGAGGCATAAAATGACCCGCCGGCGGCTTACAGATCAGGGCCGCCGGCGGGATCTTTTATTATCAAAGCATTGGTGTTATATCTTCTCCAGCTCTTCAAAAAGCCGTTTTTTCAGGAATTCATACCTTTCCTTTTTCTCAGTCTTGGCGAAATGATCCTCGCGGAATTGCTCCGACACGTTTTCATAATCAAGTATTTCACCGCGGAACTGCTCGCTGGTAAGGTCGAAAACGCAGCCGTCAACGTCGTTGAAGCAATGGAACCCGCCGTCCTTCAGGGGAATGCCCATGACCTTGCCGCCGTAGATATCCTGCATCAGGAAGGCAGTAATTGAGCACTGGCCCAGGGTCTTGTCAGAGGGTGACCATCCCTGTCTCAGCCTGGGAGCGCAGGTATACTCGCACCAGATGATGCTGAGGATGTCGTAATAGTCCCTTGGCGTGAGTCCACGTTCATCTTTTATATTGCAGTTATCCGAGCCGTAAAATCCGTACATTGAGATCACACCTTAAATTGCACTCTTAGAGAGTTACTCTGCGAAGCCGCCGATGGATTTAAACAGCCGCCAGAAATCGGGGCAGATCCACTCCACGGAATCGCAATTCTCGATGACGTTGGCTTTTTTGGAGCAGAGGGTCGCCAGCACCGCGACGCAGGCCAGGTCGTAGTTGTTGTGGCAGTCTATCCTGACGCCGCCGTCGAAGGTGGTCCTGCCCAGTATGAACATGGAGCCCCCGGTCCTTGAGGTGAAATCGGCGCCCAGCTTTTTCAGCTCCGCCACGGTATAATAGAAGGCGTGGTTGTTCCTTTCAAGAATCTCCTCCGTGATATTGTATATCTCGCTTACGCCGTCGGTCTGGGTCGCCATGAAAAGAAAATAAGGCAGGTAGTCGCCGCATTCCGCCGCGTCCACCCTTGCCGGGGTCTTGCCGGCGCTGTTCACGAAGAAGGCGTTGCCCTCCTCATCCTCGGTGTATATCAGCTCCATTTTTGAGAAAACGTCAATAAACTCCTTCTTTACGGCAAAAGGCGAGGCCTCGAAGGTGTTCTTCACGTCAACGTCAAAGCCAATGGCCGAGCAGCAGAGAGCCGGCACGACTATATGCCAGTCGCTGGCGGGAAGTATAATATTTCCCGCTGTAAAAGCCTTTCCGCCGTCGACAGTCACCGTGCAGCTGTCCTCCATCACCGCGCAGCCCCCAAGGGAATTCACCGCCTCAAGGCTGTTTCTCAATGTCCCCACGTCCTCCGGAGGCAGATCAAGAATGATCTTCTGGGAGTGCCCGTTAAGTATATCCGCCGCGACGATGGCGATCACGTCGTTTTCGTCCGCGTCTCCGCTGAGATAAATAACGTCTCTCGAAAGTATAAAGTCAAGGGCGGAGCCTTCGTAATGAGGCTTTTTATCCTTTCCTTCATCACCCTTTTGGCTCTCCGCCAAAGCTTCCTTCCCGTCAGGATCTCCTGCGCCGGTCTCGGGTTTCTTTTCGTATCTTTCCGGCTCATCTATGAAAGCCTTCATGGAAAAACTGAAGCTCTCGGCGCTTTGAGTTGCCCCGTTCTCCGGAGCCGTCCCGTTTTTGAAGTTCTTTTCGGAAATGATCGAGTCAAATTTCCCGATCTCTTTGGCGAAAAGTATCCTGTAAGCGGCTTCCCGGTTTGACGCGGGTTCAACAGCGCTGCCGTTGTTTCTTTCGATGGCATTGGCCCCCGCCCTTCTCAGCAGTCCCAACGTTTCGCGGAAGGATTCCTTCAGAAACGACCCTTTAAAAGAGGTCCTTCCCGGGCACAGCGCGGCCAGCTTCATTGCGCATATTCTGTAGGAGTCCAGCGCCGGGGGCTCGAGAGCACCGGCTATTCTTGTCTGATAAACGAATTTCATAATTTTCTCCAATGATTCAATTATCGATCTTCAGCTCGTATATGAGCGCATCCTCACCGTTTCCGTAGTACGCTTTTCTCTCTGATATCTTGACAAATCCCGCCTTTTCATAGAGACCCGCCGAGGAACTGTTCTCCCGTCTTACCTCCAGAAAAATGCTTGTGCAGCCGGCGGCCTTTGCTTTTTCTGCGCAATAGCCAATGAGCCCTGCGCCGATCCCTTTTCTTCTCTCGCTTTTGTCAACACATATCCTCAGGATCTCCGCGTCTTCAAACAGCGTCGTGAAGAAAATATAACCTCTCACCGTGTCCCCGTCAAAGTCGCAGGCAACGGTGCTGAATTCGTTGTAAACGGAGCCCATCATTTCCTCGCTCCAGGGGCTTCCGAAGCAGCGGGATTCAAGCTCGGCAACTCTTCCGAAATCCCCGGGAAAGATCTCCTTGATCATTTTTCGGCGCTCCTTAAAGTAATGTGTACTTCCTTGTAGTAGTCTGCGGCGGCCTTTTCGGGAGCAAAATCAGTCATTTCGCCCTCAGCAAGCTTCAGGCTGACCGCCTTCGAGGCGCCAATGTGATTGCCCGTCATGTCACCGGGTTCCGGGAACCGGGCATCCTCAAAGCTTTCGGCAAGAAGCTCTCTGTTCTTCGCAGCGCCGTCGCCGCAAAGATAAAGCTTGTTTTCAGGATATCCCGCAGTCTTAACGATGCCTGCGACATCCGCCGCGTAGTCAGACTTTACTCCTGTTATATTCACAATCTCTCCGCCGGCTTTTATCTCATACAACGAGTAAAAGCAAAGCGTGTTTCTGGCGTCAAGCATGGCAAGGATCCCGGAGCCCTCACCGCCGCCTTTTTCATTTATTTTAGCGGCCGCTGAAAGCGCCAGAAAATCCAATGTGTTTACAGTCACAAGAGGCTTGCCGGCGCCGTATGCAAGCATTTTAGCGCACGCTACGGCAATTCTGAGGCCCGTATAGGAGCCGGGACCGTTGACGACGCCAATGACGTCCACGTCCTTTATACCCAGCCCTGCGTCTTTAAGCGCCCCGTCAATGACGGGCAGGAGCATTGACGCGTGAGTCTTTTCTCCGCTGTCAAAGCCCTCGGCAAGAAGCTTTCCGTCTTCTGTTACGAATACATTGGCGAGTTTAGCTGAGGTGTCAACGAAAAGCAGCTTCAAGGTCGCCTTCCCCCTCTCCTTCACCGGTGATATAGATCTCCCGGTAATTGGCAGAAATATCGTCCCGCCTTTCAATGCGCACCCTGACGCTTCCGGGCGGAGTCTTTGCAAAAACGTTTTCCGACCACTCGCATATAAGGACAGCGTCGTCGCCGAAATCAAAAAAGCCTGCGTCGTAGAGCTCCTCCATCGACGAGAGCCTATAGGCGTCGCAGTGTACTATTTCCACGCCTCCGCCTGATGCGGGCAGGATGCCTTTGTAAGTGTTTATAAGAGCAAACGTGGGGCTTGTGACGTTTTCCGCCACGCCAAGGGCCTTGCACATGCCCCGCACAAACACGGTCTTTCCCGCGCCAAGATCTCCGTCCAGGAGCACAAGACTGCCGGGCTTAAGCACCTTGGCAAGCTTTGCGCCTGTGTTGGCGGTTTTTATACCTGATTTTGAAATGATCTTAACAGCCATATCAAATCACGAAACACCTTTGCTCAGGGAAAAGCTAAGTTAAGAGCTATTTTTGCTTGCGCAGACCCGAAGCTGTACGAAGGTACTGCGAGAGGTCTGCTCGAGCAAAGCGGGCCCCACAAATACGTCGTCAGACACCTTTTCTTTGCGGGATACGTTACGCAGGAGGTCATCGTTCCATTCGAATATCCTGCGGCCCGCGTAAAGAGCCTTAAATCAGCTTTTCCCTAATTGAATACGCGGTGCCTTACAGGAGTGGTCTCCGGCGTCAATCTGTCGAAGGCGTACCCTTGCGAAAGAGCGGTCTCAATGATCTGAGGCAGCGCCTTCGCGGTGTTGGACATCATGTCAAAGTCATGCATAAGCACAACGTTCATCTTTCTGTCTGCCTTGATTCCTTTGAGAACGGTATCCGCAATGACTTTGGGCGCAATGATCTCCATGGCGTCCTCGGGGGAGACGTTCCAGTCAAAATAGGAATAGCCGAGGCTGGGCATCTTGGCGGTGAGCTCTGTCATGATGCCTATGCAGTAATCCTTGCTTCTCTCATTTGAAGCGCCGCCGGGGAATCTGAATATCAAAGGCCTGTAATTAAACTTGGACTTAAGGAGCGAGTCCACCTTGTAAAAATCGTCAAGGTAAGCGTCCACCGAAGTATATATCAGTTCATATTTGTGGGTGTAGGTGTGGATACCGACGCTGTGGCCTTCGTCAATGGCCCTTCTCACGTACCGGGCGGTATTGTCGTCGATCTCGTTTCCAATCACAAAGAAGGTGGCTTTGACGTTGTATTTTTTCAGCTGGTCAAGGATCTCGCCCGTCACAGCGCTGGGGCCGTCGTCAAATGTAAGATATATAGTGGAGCCGTTGGGGTTATCGGGTCTGACGATAGTTGAAGCGTCGTAATGTACTTCCGTGTACTTTCCGGGCACCTCCGTGGGCGCGGGAGTGTCGGTGGGAGCCGGCGTCGGCGTCGGCGTCGGGTTAGGCGTTGGAGCCAATGTGGGCGTCGGGTTTGAAGCGGCGGGAGTATCCTCGTTGACCGGCGCGGAAGTGCCCGGCAGGCTCGTTTCCTCCGGCGGCTGTGTGGGTCCGTCGGTATTCTGCTCCGGCGTCGTCAACGCGACGGGCTGATCTGTCCCGGTACCGCTTTTGCTTTTTATGGCGGCGTCTATCATAAGGACCCCGCCCATCAGCGCGATCCCCGCCAGCACGACGCAAACTCCGGCAAGTATTTTTTTCTTTCCGAACAGAATAACGAGCCCAATTATTGCGACAGCGATGGAAACAGCCAAACCTATACCAAGCAAAAACGGATTCATGATCTAGTCTCTTTTCTTTAGTTCTTTCACGCCAAAAAGCGCCTACTCACATTTATTTTATAACAAAAGCCTTCTGAAAGCAATCAAAAACCAAGCCACACGCCAATGGATCAGGCCTTGCTGCGGGCATACGGGATGGTATTTGACAGGCCCCTTCTCCGGTGTTAAAATCCTTCGGGAACGTAAATTAAAAGGTTCTCACCATTTTATGCGTGGGAAAGCTCTGAAAAATGGATCGCAATTGGGAAAGACTTGCCGAAAAGCAAAAAGACATCATAAGACTCGGATTCTCCTCCGGGAACGCCCTTCTGTGCGGCGACCGCTCGGGCATATTCTTTGAAAATTACGAGGGCTCCAAAAGCGCGGACCCCGGCTCTCCGGTGTCCTGCGATACTCTCTTTCACCTCTATTCCATGACAAAGGTCTTCACCGTCACGTCGGCAATGCAGCTCATTGAAAAAGGACTCCTTGACCTTGACGCCAACGTCTGCGATTACATTCCGGAATATACCTCGATGACGGTCTGCGAAAAAGGCGTTATCAGGCCCGCTGAAACGAAGATCACCGTAGGCATGCTTCTCTCCATGACCTCGGGGCTTTCATATTTTCTTTCCGACGAAAGCGGCGAAGCTTTGAAGCTTGCGGATAATTGGCGAGAAGACATAAACAAAGGCCGCAGATGGGACACTCTTAAGTTCGCAAAAGAGATCGCCAAGGTTCCTCTCTCTTTTGAGCCCGAAACAAAATATCTTTACGGACTCTCCCACGACGTCCTGGGGGCGATGATCGAGATCATCTCAGGCGAAAGTCTTGACGTTTATTTTGAAAAACACATGTTCCGCCCTCTCGGCATGAACGAGACCTTTTTCTATCAGAAAATGCCCGAGAAACTCAAGCCAAGGCTTGCGGAAAACACGTCGTTTGAAAACGGCAGATATGTGAACATTCCGCTGCCTCCGAGGCCCGTGCCGATACCCGCGTTTGAGGGCACCGGCGACTCGGACGTTCTTTCAGGAGGCTCCGGGCTTGTGGGTACCGCGGGAGACTACAGTCTGTTTCTTGCTGAAATGCTGGAGCCGAAGAAAGGCATCCTTAAGCCCGAGACCGTCGAGTTCATGGTCAGGCCCCGTCTGACGGAAGCTCAGAGAGTCTTCTACAACGACCCCGCAGGCGACCCTTCCATATCAGGACCCGAGCACACTTTTGCCCTTGGCGTAAGAGTGCAGGACAGGGAGGCGGCTTCCGGTTCCGTTGGCGAGTGGGGCTGGTCCGGAGCCTTGGGGACCTGGTTCTTCGTGTCTCCGGATGACGGAGTCTGGTTTTTGTATATGCATCAGCATTCCCCGGCAATGCACGACGCGTTCATTGCGCCCTTAAGGAATGCGTTTTATGAAATATTACGTAAAGGAAGGTAAAAAATGATCGAACGGATAAAAACGGGAACCGCCAGGATAGGCCTCTTTGGCGTTGGACACGCGGTCTACTGGGATCAATTTGAAGGACTTCTTGACAAGCTTCTTGGCTACCACGGCGAGCTGAAAAAGCTGGTCTCGTCATTAGGCGCCGAGGTCATGGACTACGGTATGGCGGACTCCAACCGCAAGGCCTTTGAGGTGTCCCGGAAAGCCAAGGCAGACGGAGTTGACGTGATCTTCTGCAACATGCTGACCTACGCCACCTCCTCCGTGTTCGCCCCGATCATTATGGAAGCCGACGTTCCCGTGGTCCTTATCGCCCTGCAGCCCAAAAGTCACCTTGATTACGTCACCGCCAACACAAGAGAGCAACTGGAAAACGACTGCATCTGCTCCGTGCCCGAGTTTACCGGGGTGGCAGTTCGCATGGGCAAAAAGGTCTCCGACGTTATCATCGGCAGGCTCTTTGACGATCCCAAGGCCCTGGCCGGGATCCGGGAGTGGGTAGATATTGCCAACGTGCTCCACGACCTCCGGGGCGCCCGCTTCGGCCTCATGGGCCACGTTCTGGAGTCAATGTACGACATGCACGCAGACCCCACGGCAATTGCCTCCGCCTTCAAGGTCCACGTCCCCCTTCTCGAGATCGACGACGTTCTGGAAGTTTTTGACACAGTCACGGACGATGAGGCAAAGGCTATGAAGCAGGTCATCCTGGAGACTTTTGACACACCGGACCCGGTCTCCGATCCCATCACCGAAAAGCTCACCGACACGGATCTCGAGAAAGCCGCCAAGGCCTCAGCGGCGCTGTTTAAATTTGTCCAAAAATACGATCTTTCGGGCCTTGCCTATTACTACAACGGGCTGCCGGGTTCAAGGCAGAGAGACCTTGTGAGCTCATTCATTGCCGGCAATTCTCTCCTCAACGCCAAAGGCATCCCCATGTGCGGAGAATTCGACATCAAGACCCTTTTGGCAATGTTCATCATGGACAGGCTTGGCATGGGCGGCAGCTTCGCCGAATTCCACCCCTTTGATTTTGATGAGGATCTCATTTTCGTGGGCCACGACGGGCCCCACCACATTGCCGTCGCTGAAGGAAAGCCGGTGCTCCGCAGCCTTAAGAAATATCACGGCAAGCCCGGTTCAGGCGCTTCAGTGGAATTTAAACTGAAGGAAGGCCCTGTCACGATCCTGGGGATCACTCAGACAGCGTCAGGCTTCAAATTTGTTGTGGGCGAAGGCGAATCAAAGCACGGCCCCATACCGCCCACCGGCAACACCAATACAAGAGGATTCTTCCCTCCCGACACCCGAAGCTTTGTCAAAAGCTGGGTCATGGAGGGGCCAACCCATCACTTTGCCCTTGGCATCGGCCACAAAGCGGAAACGATAAAAAAGATCGCGGATGCCCTTGGCATCGAATGCATCATCGTGAACGGCTGACTGTTTTTTGGGGAAACGCAGAGTTAAGCGCCTTAAATGTGCGTTTTCTGCAACTTAACCTCATTTTTCTACCACTTACTTCCGTGGGATTGACAACCCCCCGGAAGTTTTTTAAAATCATCCTGCGGACGGCGGAAACCGCCTTACAAAATGCAAGGATCGGAGGTGCGGCAGTGGATAACATGACCGAAAACGGGACGGCTAAAAGAATACGAATCGAAGTCGATCCCGATGGGCCCGAGGAAGTGATCATCCGCTGCAGAAAGCTGACGCCCGACATTCTCAAGCTGCAGGAGCTGCTTGAGACCGGCGGCGGGAAAAGCGCCGTGCAGAAGCTTTCTCTGAACCTTGGCGAGGAGGAACATCTGGTGGAGCTCCGGAGGATACTGTTTTTCGAGAGTGCCGACGGAAGAGTTTCCGCCCACACGGACAAGCGGATCTACCGGACGGACATGAAGCTTTATGAGCTGGAGGATATCCTGCCGAAAAGCTTTATGAGAGTCTCAAAGATGTGCATACTGAATCTTGAGGCGGTGAGCTGGCTGAAAAGAGAGCTCACGGGGCCTTGCCGTGTGGGGTTCGGCACGTCGCCGAAGCAGGTATACATCTCCAGGATGTACTACAAACCGTTCCGCGAAAAACTTGAAGAAATGAGGATGATTCTAAAATGAAAAAGAATAATGCGATAATATTCGGAATACTGGTTCTTATTGCGGGCCTGGGACTCTTATTCTTCGCTTTTATGCCCAATCAGGCGGTCTTTACAGTCCCGATCTGGAAATGGTTCCTGGCCGCGGCCATAATTTACTGGATGGTGAAAAAGATCGTTTTCAGCAAAACACTTGCCAACCGTTTGAGCGTTTTCCTTCCGCTGGCTCTCGGGTTCATGCTCTTTGAGAGCGAGATCGGAACTCTTGCCGGCAAGGGCACCGACTTCGTAAACAACTGGATCGTTCTTGCGGCGGCTCTGCTGATGGACGGCGCCATCTGGATCATATTCCGTCCCAGGGCCAAGAAATTCTTCTCCGAGTACCATTCAGACTCTCACGACTCAGTTAGCTCCGGCAAGTCCGGCGGCGACGGCGAGCCCGTTTCCTTTAAGCTGGGAAGTCATATTTACTACGTTGACGCCACGACTCAGAGCGACGTTGACATTATCAACCAGCTTGGCGAGCTCAAAATAATATATCAGAACACGGACACCGGCGACACGTCGGAGGACCTTTGCTTCAATCTTGTCAATCAGATGGGCGAGACCACAGTTTACATTCCAAAAAACTGGCACGTGGACCTGTCCTCAGACGTCTCCATGGGCGCGGTCAACTGCCGGCCGGACAGCGACGTCACCACCCGCACGATAACGGTAAGGATCAAGAACCAGATGGGCGAGGTCAACATCGTATCCGACGACTGAAGCTCGTATCTAAAGGATCTGTCGCAAAAAAGGAGATTTCACCTATGGCATATTATTGCTGCGATTGCCCCAGAAACTGCGGAGCCCAAAGAGACGGGACCAACGGAAAAGGTTTTTGCGGAGCAGGAGAAACTATCGACGTTGCCAAGGTGATGCGCCACATGTGGGAAGAGCCCTGCCTTGGCGGCTCGAAAGGAGTCGAAAACATATTCCTGTACGGCTGCAATCTGAAATGCGTCTATTGCCAGAATTATAAGATCAACGGCACGGATAACACTTTTGACAAAGAAAAACTGAGAAGACTCGGCACCAAAGAATTCGGGGCCCTTTTGACTGAGGCAGCGCAGACAGGCGCCTCCGCCGTGGGGATCGTAACAGGAGATCATTGTATCAGGCAGATCTCGGAGGCCATTACAGACGACGTCAGGCACAAAATCAAGGTGCCTGTGATATTCAACTGCAGCGGCTACGCAAAGCCGGAGACCCTTGAGCTTCTCCGTGGCAAGATAGACATTTTCATGCCGGATCTCAAATACGTTGACGGCAGCCTTTCTCTCGATCTGTCCCGCGCGTCCGACTACCCTTCCGTAAGCATTGCGGCGATAAAAAAGTGCTTTGAAATGACAGGCCCCGCGGTTTTCGGAAGCGACGGTCTTCTCAAAAAAGGAGTGCTGGTCCGCCATCTGGTACTGCCGGGACAGATCAGAAACACCCTTGGCGTGATCGATCTTCTCAATTCAACCTTCGCGCCCGGTGACATCGTTTTCAGCCTTATGAGCCAATATCTTCCTGTGCCCGGCCTTTGCCTGCCTGAAAAATACAAAAGGCTCTCAGGCCGCCTCACAAAAGCCGAGCATAAGAAAGCGGCGGAGTATTTCGCCAATGCGGAAAACCTCACCCTTGGCTTCACACAGGACCTCTCATCCTCAGACGAGGCTTTTGTTCCGGATTTCTGAGGAATTGATATAAGTAAAAAAATAGAGAATGTCCGACAAATAGTTTTCACGCCCCTGAGCCGCAGTTATATCGACCCCGGGGCGTGTAGGCATCTATAAACAGTACGGCAAACTCAATGCAGATCCGAAAAATCCGCTTCGAAAATGATATCGTCCGGAATTTCCTGCTTCTGCATAAACATCAGCATGTAAATCGGAAAATAGATGATTTTCTTCCCGTGGAGGATCTCCCTGATCTCAACGTTAGAGTTGCAAAAGACAAATCCCTCGTCAAGCTCGTAGTCCGCTATACCAAGCAAGTTGTCCATAGCGTTGTGGCGGTAGTAATCCTTACCGGATTTGATCTCCAACGGGATCACTTGCCCGTGATCTTCGATCAGAAAATCAACCTCACCGAACTTTTTACTGTTGTAGTAGTACAAGTCGTAGCCGTGAGCTGTGAGCTCCTCAGCTGCGGCATTTTCATATATTGACCCGAAATTGATGTTTGTATTGTGTTTGAGAATATCCAGCTGCAGGCCGTTTCCGTACTGAGCGGCAAGGAGCCCCACATCATTTGAAAAAAGCTTAAACAGATTCTGTGACTTGGAAAGAACCAGCGGGGCTTTAGGTTCATCGGCAACATTGGCGGTAAGCGCCACGCCCGCATTTTTCAGCCACAAAAAGCTGTCGTAATACATGTCAAAGCGGGCTTTTTCGTTGAGGTTTTTCAGGATAAAGCGTTTGTTCTTGGAATTAAGCTCGCCGGGTATCAGGTCGAAGATCTCGTTGATCTGAAGTCTGCTATTTTCGTTATATTTTGTGATCTCGTGACGGTAAAGCGTTATTATCCCGTTTTGAACCGATGAAACGCGTCTGAGGTTTTTCGTTTCGAGATACTCAGAGACTGCAGCAGGCATACCGCCAACGATCAGGTATAACTCAAACAACTCCGTCATGCGGTTGTGGATGTAACTGTCTATCGGGGTACGCTCTGCAAATGATCTTCGAAGATTATCTATTACTTTTACGCCAACGCCGTTTGCAATGGCAAATTCCTCAACATCCAGCGGAAACATCCTGATAACATCCATATAACCAACCGGAACTGAGATTATATCCTTCAGAACAGTGCCGAGGAGAGAACCGCTCAGTATATATTGATAGCTGCCTTCATAAACAAGGTACTTGATCTGTGTGATTATTTCCGGACATTTCTGCACCTCGTCAAAGAATATCATCGTCTTCCCCGGAATCAAACGGTCGCCAAAATCGACAGAAAGACGCAGCAAGATCTCATCTGCCCCACGTGCCGACCGTATCAGTTCGATATAGTCGGAGTTTTCAATAAAATCGATTTTGATCCAGTTGTCGTAATGTGAATCGGCAAAATGTTCAATGGCAAATGATTTTCCGACCTGACGGGCTCCGGTAACAAGAAGAGCTCGTTTCGTGGCATCTGCGTAGTATTGTTCCAGTTTCTTAGTGATCTTTCTGAAAAGCATTTTAAAGCCTCCCGGCAATTGTTATTCAAGCTGTCATAAAGGAAGATAACACTTTTCCACGGAAAAAGCAAGAGGTTTTCTACACTTTTCCATACATTTTTCCATGGATTTTCAGGGGCGTTTTTAACACTTTTCCATGAAGTATGTGAGTAAGCATCCCTATAAATAGCTGCATCCGAGGTAAGGTTTCGGCTGTAACAAAAAAGCGGAGCCGGAGCTCCGCCCTTTTGTTGTTTATCGATCAGTAATGATCAATTGTAAAATCAGCCAAATGATACATCCCAGCCAGCAAGGTAGCGAGCAAGCATAATGGCATCCCAGTCAGAGACTTCGCCGTCATCGTCAAGGTCCATTGCGTCCTCATTAACTTCAACGTCCCAGCCTGCGAGGTAGCGCTCGAATACGATAGCATCCCAGTCGGAGATCTCACCGTCGCCGTCAATATCGCCGAGCATAACATCAACAGGAATACCGACGTATGTGAATCTTGTGTTAGGTGCTGTAGCAGGACCCTCAGCCTCAAGTTCTTCATCAATAGCATACTCATCGCCGTTGCTGAGCTTAACCATCATAACGATTTCCTTGTTTCCTTCAATTCCTTTAACGGGAACTTCAACCTGGAATCTCTTTGCGAAAGGACCGCCTGCAGCGATAACAGCAGGTTCAGCATTTACTACGAAGCTTGTGCTGTATACGGGATCTGCGTTGCCGATCTTATATCCGAAGGCTTCGATCTCAGCGCCGTTGAATCCGATCCATCCGCGGAGAGTGAGTTTATTCACAGAGTCTGTGCCGTCTCCGACTGTTCTGTCTTCTTCATCAAGTTTATCAGAAGCTTTGCCGTCGCCCTTACCAAAGTTAAGCACACCGTCAACGTAGAACGAGTCGAAGGAAGCGTTTCTGTACGAAACTTCTCCGCCGATAACGCCTTCTTCAACGTCCGGAGCCTTGTCAAGGAATTCGCCGTCAGTGATGTCGCCGTTGATGGCGAGGCAGAAGGTAAGGCTTGTGTAGTGGACCTTAGTTGTGTCGTATTGAGCAGCGCCGTCGAGTACAAGATATGCACTGCCTTGTGCGGTGTTACCGGTCATCTTTTCGCCAACGGTCATGACCTGGAAAATGTATGTGCCGGCAGGAACCTTCTGGTCAAACTCAAGTGTGCAGGCAGGAAATCCGTCGCGAACGGTATCATACGTGAAGGTCTGAATAGGATCATTCTCCAGCGTAGTATCAATATCGGTGTCGTATGCATAGAGGTTGAGAACAACTGTGGCAGGCCTTCCGTCGGCCTCTGTGCTGGCCCAGGTGGTGGGAACAGAAATGCTGTTGAAAGCGATCTTTGTCTTGAACTCAACTTCAACGCTCTGGCCGTCCTTGGTAAGCCAGATCGCGTTCTGCGAAGGAGTATTGTTTCCTGAAGCAATGGTATAGTCCTGATCGGTTATTTCCGTGGCCACTCTAAGTGTGAAGCTATAACCGACTTCTTCGGTGGAATCCTGATAAAGGGCAATGATCTTAATGTCATATGTGCCTTCGGCAAGTTCGTCTATGCCGATGAGTTCCATCATAGCGTTGTTTGCGCCTATAGCGGAATTCTGCAAATATGCAGCATCAACGCCTATATGAGGCGCAACATCTGCTCTTGCAGTGTAGCTGTTGGAACCGTCGCACTCTTTAGCTTCTCCGTTCACCTTGTAGTAGATCTTTTCAAGATTCGTGCCCGTCTTAGCAGCCCAGCCGAGGATATAGATCTTATCTCCGGGTGTTATTACGAGGGGGCTCTTTCCTACATGGCTTACGATGTTCGCGTCGTCAAGCTGATCCGCATTGATGTACAGGCGGTCAAGATTTACCTGTGCAAAAGCGCCAACGCACATCACAACTGTCATTACGATAACAGTTAAAATTGCAATTAGTTTCTTCATATATTTACCTCCATGGATGGTTTTGTGCCTGAAAGCACAATTTGTTTGTTTGTCCGGCCGCTTTTTATAAGAAGATGAAGCCGCGGCCGAGGCTGATCTTCTTTCGTGTGAAACTGAAAACTATCGCCGATTTGAAAGTGTTCACACCGAACTTTCACAAAGGCTGTCATTGATCATTTAAGCTCTTTTATTATATGCGTTTTTTAAGACTATATCAAGCTTTATTTGCGTTTAACTTGTCGTTTTGAGCTTCTTTCAGACAATTCACTTGGGTTTTTCTATTTTCCCCGGCTTACGACCCCTGTCGGAGGTACCGGCTGTTAATTATCGTATGTCGAGGATCCCCGCAGCCTCCATTCAAAAGCTCTTTGTGTGCGAAAAATGACCCGGCCTCTGTCGGAACAGAAGTCGGGCCATTTTGTCAATCAGCAATCACAAATGCAATTGCCGTTTATACTATGTGTTTGTCAGATATCCTTTTTGGAGAATATCTTTTTCATAGTAATGTCATTACTGGAGTTCAACGTCGGGCCAGAATGCGAGGAACCTGTCGAGTATGATGTCATCTCCGTCAGTGACCTCTCCGTCGCCGTCAACGTCCATAGCGTCGAGATTGATCTCAACGGTCCAGCCTGCAAGGTAACGCTTCAGGAGGATGGAATCCCAGTCAGTGACTTCGCCGTCGCCGTCAGCGTCGCCTGCAATGTAATCAACAACCTTGATCTCGGCGACAGCGTCAGCGAAGGTGAGCTTCTGACCGTCGGCATTTCTGGCTTCAACAGCAGTTACAGAGATGTCGTAGGTGCCGTTAGCGGTGCCTTCTTTGACCCGGAACGTGAGCTTGACGAGGTCGCCCTCAGCCTCGTTGTTCTCCTCTGCGAGAGAGTCAGCCCACCTTAAGGTGTAAGGAGACTTGAACGTCGGTGAAGGAGTTGTCCAGCCGTTCAGGAGTCCGAGGTTCGAAACACTGACCAGCTCTAACGCTGTGGTATCGTAGTTGACAGTAATTCTCGCGGAAATAACACCGGGGTTGTTAACGATGCCAACGTA
>JAGCZO010000220.1 GCA_017959965.1 Clostridia bacterium
GAGGGCGTCTCTATAAACAATCTTCTGACAGCTGAGCCTCACGGCAGAAACCCTCAGTTGGCAGATGCTCTAAAGCGAATTGGTCTTGCAGAAAGAACCGGAAGAGGTATCGATAGAATATTTGAAGGTTCATTGATTTTCGGAAGACCATTACCGGATTACTCAGCAAGCACATCGGTAACAGTCTCTTTGTTTATTCAGCGCAGTAAACCGGATAGGCAAATTGCCCAGCTGGTAGCTAATGAACAGAATCGACTTAGGCGGCCTCTTTCACTTAATACTTTATTAGTGCTGAACACACTAAAAGACATCCCGAAATCTACGGTAAGCCAGATTTCTGAAGCAATTAACGTCTCAGACACGGCAGTTAAAGGGGTCCTGGACACTTTGATAGAAGCTGGTATAGTCGATGGATTCGGGAATGGCAAAAACAGAACCTACATTTTGTCACCGAAGGTTTACAAGACACAAGCTGGAAGGATTGGCTATGTCAGGCAAGTTGACATTGATGAGACGCGATATCCGGAGCTTATTATAAATCTTGCGAAGAATACAGATTTTCTGTCCAGAGCAGATGTTATTCAACTGCTGCATGTAAGTCCGTCGAAAGCATATACTCTACTGAAAAAACTGGTTGCACAAGGAATATTAGAGCCTGTAAATAAGGGGCACTATGCTAAATATCGATATGTTAGAAACCGATAACGCAATGATTCCAACGCGTTGAACGCGTTGGAATCATTGTATTGCGATAAAGATGGTCTGGAGAATATCGTTTTTCGAGGAGCTCAATCTCTTTGTTGATCGCCAAAGCTGTAGAATTCCACAGTTTTGGCGATTTAAAAATCCCTTGTCATATTTTTGCGCTAAATCCACTTGATTTTATGACAAGAAGAGCGTATAATACCCGTAAGAGGCGAAAGGAGGAGCTGCCATGGCCCAAATTCATGAAAAGCTGAAAAGCATGAGAGAAAAAGCAGGCTTACGTCAGGGACAAATAGCAGAGTATTTGGGGGTCACACAGACATTCATTTCGAAAGTTGAGACCGGTGAAAGAAACCTTACAGTTGACCAATTGGAGGATATTGTGAGTCTCTACGGATACAGTCTTGCGTCGTTTGCGGATATGGAAAAGGATCCGCATCCGATCCGGTTCGCATTCCGGGCTCAGGACGTAAGCCAGGATGACCTGCGTATCATCGCAAATATCGGAAGAATAGCTATTAACAGCAGATTCATGGCTAAAATACTGGAGGAATCGAATGTTAGATAAACTGGACCTTAACACAAAAGCTCAGGAACTTCGGGAGTTACTTGGAGAAGATGCCAATTCCCCGGTCGATATCTTTTCTCTTGTCAGCCAGATCGAGGATCTCACATTGGTGTTTTATCCTCTCGGGAAAAACATCAGCGGTATGTGTGTCAAAGATGAAGAAATAAAGTTGATCGCGATCAACTCGACGATGTCCTATGGACGGCAGAGATTTTCGCTTGCCCACGAGTTGTACCACCTTTACTATGACGATTCGTCCGGATTTAACGTCTGCTCCAGGATACTTGACGCCAATAGCGAGAATGAAAAGTGTGCCGATCAGTTTGCCTCCTACTTTCTGGCACCGTATAAGTCGTTAAAAGCCGCTGTAAAGAGAGTCTCCGAAAACGGCGTTCTCTCCATGCAGCACGTAATTGCACTTGAACAGTACTTCGGGATGAGTCATTTGGCGATGTTTTGGCGATTGGTTTCAGAAGGATATCTGTCTCAGGAAAAGCTTGACGATTACAGTTACGGAGTAATATCTGCGGCAAGAGCCCTTGGATATGATGACAAACTGTACAACCCGACACCGGCCGAGTTCCAAAGCAGGACATATGGCCATTATTTAAAACAAGTAGAAGAATTACGCAAAAAAGATCTGGTCTCATCCGGAAAGCTCGATGAACTTTTACTTGACGCCTTCCGTGATGATATTGTGTTTGGATCGGATGTTGACCGGGAAGGAGAGACTATTGACTGAGAAGTGTTTCTTTGATACGGATTGCCTCTCTGCTTTTCTTTGGGTCCGGGAAGAAAGCATTCTGTCAAGATTGTACGCGGGCAGAATTATTTTACCTATGCAAGTATACGATAAGCTTCAAAGAATCCCTCATCTGCAGGCACGAGTGGATACCCTGAAAAATCAAGGAGATCTCAGAATTGAAAGCATTGAAGCAGGCTCGGAGGAATATTTCGATTATATACAGATGACGACCTCCCCTGAAAACGGAATGCGGATCATAGGCAGAGGAGAAGCCGCAGGGATCGCGATGGCAAGGCACAGAGACGGTACGCTCGCCGGCAATAACCTCCGCGATGTTCGTCTTTACGTCGAAAAATATAAGATCACACATATAACAACAGGGGATATCCTGATTGAAGCGATGGACGCCGGTATCATTACGGAAGCTGACGGTAACACGATCCGGGCAGAAATGATCCGGAAAAGACGCACGTTACCGGCTACTACTTTTTCAGATTATTTAACGATCCACAGAAAGCAGGACCCATGAAGGGCATTCTTGCAAATTGTTTTAATTCTAATGCGAACTAAAGAGTCTAAACTTGCAGAATTCAGATCATAGGTTCACAAAGCCAACCAAACAACAATCCATGATCGTGTATTTATAAACATCGCCGCCGGCTGACTGATCACCGGCGGCGGGCTTTTCTTATTCATTGGCAATTATCACCCGTTTATGCAGAAATGGATAAATCTTAAAACGTCAAGGTAATTGGTGGACTTGAATCTGATCTTCTTCGGCGCCACCTGGATGACTCCCGGATAGAAGCTGTTTCTGTACGCCTCCACCCTGCTCTCGTAGCTTACGCCTATCTCGAAAGACTGAGGCATTTTAACGGCGCAGCTCTTGTAGTAACCGTCCTTGAGGGACTTTTCGCTGCCCTCAAAGATCATCTGTACTGCATCCGAGGGGCTGAGGGCAATGGTAGCGCCGCCAAAACCTTCCTGGACGGGCACGGTGACGATGCCGGGGATAAGCTCCTGGGCCATGTCGCAGATGCCCTTGTCGCCGCTGATAAAGCTGACGGGAATGTCGAAATAGCCCGCTGTGTAGGCGTTGAGAGCGAACTCGCCGGCGATCTCGTTGTTGATCTTGAGAGTTTCGATATGTCTCACCGCGTTGTGGGCGAGAGGATTGGCGTCGTCCTTCGCGGGTGAGTGGTAGCCGGTCATCATGACCGCGTCAAACTTTCTCACGTTGATGCCTGACATCATGGCGTAGATGTCGCAGGCGTTGCCCCTCATGAGCTGAGTTTTGGGCGGAAGCCTATCCGGAATGACTCCGCGTCCGCTGTAATTGGCGTCTTTGATAAAAACATCGTCTGCGCCCGCTTTAATGGCGCCCTGAGCCGCCGCGGCGACCTCTCTTGTCATCTGTTCTCTGAAATATCCGCTGCAGGGGTTGTCGGGTTCCGTCTCGGCAAAACCGCACAATCCGCAGGTTCCTTCAATATCGCAGCTGATGTAAACTCTCATGTTCCCCTCCGTTTTGCCTGCCCCTCCGCCTTTTAAGGTACCGCAGCACAGGTAACAAATGATTTATTTAACAGGTTTGCGCCCCGCCGGTTTGCTCGAAAACAGCTTTTTTGTTTTCGGCGAGTTTGCCGGAACGAGAAGCCTCAGTTTTTTCTCCGAGACCTTGAAATCCATTGGCATCTTGCCAAGGCTTTCTCCGTCGCAGTCTAGTGAAAACAGCCCGTCACCCAGCAGTTCGACGTGCATCCCGTCCGTTTTGATGCACTTGAAGTGCTTTTCGTCCTTCACATGCTGGCCCGTCTGTATCATGCTGACCAGCGGGATCACGTCAAACGGTCCCACGTTTCTCACCACGAACACGTCCATCAGCCCGTCGTCAAGCTTAGCCGCAGGCGCCAGGTTCTGGAAACCGCCTGCCTGAAAAGAATTGGCGATCACCAGCAAAAACACGTCTTCCTCAAAGGTCTCCTCTTTTGTGGTGATGCGCAGCCTTGACGTTGTGAAATTCCCGTCGCCAAACTCCTTCAGACCCGCCGAGTAATACGCCAATATCCCGAACTGGGCCTTCTGCTCAGGAGGAATATTGTGGGCAATGTTTGATATGACTCCACCGGAGGCCGAATTCAGAAAGTACCGGCCGTTGCAAACGCCAACGTCAACGTCCTTTACGCAGAAGCTCTTCACGAGCTTCTCCAGCGCAAGTGACGACCGCCCTATTCCCAGGGCCGTGGCAAAATCATTGGTGGTACCCGCGGGAAGCACCAGCAGCGGTATTCCGCAGTCGGACGTCATAAGGCCGTTAACGACCTCGTTGACAGTTCCGTCGCCGCCCGCAGCCAGCACAAAATTCCACTCTCCCGGCTTCAGTCCCGCCGTGGCTTCAAAAGCATCTCCGCCCTTTTTCGTGTACAGAAACTGGCACACGTCAAGATCACCGCTCTGAAGCAGATGTCTCGCAACGTCATACGCTATGTTCTGAAAAACACGCAATCCCGCGTTAGGATTAACGATGAAAAGTGCTTTCAAGACCGTATACCTCCGGAATAACACATGCGGATTATACTACAAAAGAAGTTATAAAACAATGAAACAATGATGCGCTTCGTGCAATTGTTCATTGCGGCTCTGCCGCATTATTAATTGCGCCGAAGGCGAATAATATGCGCAGCATCGCCGAAGGCGCATAATTGCGGAGTCAGCCGCGTCATTCGTTTAAGCACCCGCGCAGCGCCATTGAAACAAATAATAAAACAATGATGCGCCCAAGGCGCAAATGATGCACTTCGTGCAATTGTTCACTCCGTGCTACGCCATTATTAATCGCGCCGAAGGCGAATCACTGCGGCTCTGCCGCATCATTCATTCAACTATTGCCGCCAGGCGCATCATTTTCTATCCTCCGCGCAGCGCCACTGCGGCGCCAGCCGCGTCATTTTTTTTACTATCGCGCAGCGTCACTGCGCCGCCAGGCGCGTCACTTTTTAAACACCGTCTCTTCCTTCCCGTCACCCTTCCGCAGCACCAGCTCGTTGTATGCATTGTCGTTTTTGGCACCGTTGGAGTAATAAAGAAGGAAAACGTCCTCGCAGACGTAAATATCGGAGACGTCGTACTTATTGTTATTGGAGAACAGGAAGGCCGGAGCCATTTCCGCTGCCGCGTCACTGATCGTAATAGAATAGATGCCTTTTCCATCCGCGTCGGTTTTGCCGTAAAAGTAGACAGTTTCACCGTAAACGCAGAAGGCTCCGGTCATGAGGTCGGCCTTGATCCTCGGGAGCAGCCGACCGGTATCCATGTCCAGAATGTAAAGGTCGCCGATGCCGTCATCGAAAACTATATACTTGCCGGATACGTCAAAATAATTGATCTGTGAGCCGGACATGCTGTTGTCGCAGTAGTACTCGCCGGTCTCTGTTGGCGTGAGGCGGAAGAGTCCGCTGGAAGGCGATGAGAACACCACCGTATCGCCAATGACCGCCATGTCGAAGCAGAAAACGCCCCCCGTGTTGTCGACAAAAATATCCGTGATCGTGCCGCCGGAAAGCTTTGACACGCCGGCTTTGGATGAATAGAAAATGTCGCCGCCCGAGACGCAGGGCAGCGCGCCCTTCACGCCAAGGGACTCGATCTCAAAGGTTTTTATATTGAGAGAGCAGAGCTCGCCCTTTGAGGCGTCACGGAAATAACACAAGCCGCCGGAGACAGTTGAAAAGTCTCTCGGGACCGCGTCGGAAAGCTTGCGGGCGGTCCCTTCGGCAATGTCACGCACGTAAAGAGCGTCGTTGTCTGAATAATCCGAATAAAAGATCTTGCCGTCCGCGATAAGGCACGAGGCAACGGTCTTATACTGAGGTTCTTCGATCTCGTAGGTATTGTCGTCCGGCTCCTCAAGGACCGTTCTGCTGTGGATCGCAAAGAATATGGAAAGAGAAACTGCCGCAACGGCAAGGATGGCCGCGATAACGCAGACCGTAATGATCACCTTGCGCTTTGAGGACGCGACCGTCTCCCCGGCAAGCCTCTCCTGTCTCGCTTCGCGGCTTTCACCGGGAAGCGCGGCTTCGCTCTCCCCCGAGACCAGCATGGTTCCGTTGATCTTCGCAAACATGGTCTCTTTGGCGCCTTTGGCAAGCTCGAAATAATCGGGGACAGCGGAGGCAAAATCCTCCCTCAGGGCCTGTTCCAGCTCGCCGGCAGTCTTGGCATCATCACCCTTATACCCTGCGATGCCGGCCGCTTCCTTGAGGCCGCGCTTGTATTCTCCGGCGCAGGAGGCAGCGTTGTACCACAAAAGACGGGCCGCGTCGTACTTTGAAAGGTCGGCGCCAAGCCTTGCGGTAATGATCTTGCCCCGGTCCTCGGAGGTACCGAACATGGCGGCGGACAGAAGTATCGAAAGGTTCTCACGTCTTTTCGAAGAAGCCTGCCTGGCAATTTCTCCGTCGGCAAGGCCGTTCAGGCACAGGTTGCGCACCAGCTCCAGGTGCCAGACTCTGGCAGACATGGAGGTGTCAAAGTTTTTGGCTTCCGAGACCACACGGCGGTAGCTCTCCGCGGCAGCCTCCCGGGCAGTCAAACGATCGCCCGTAAGCACGAGAGCAAAGGCAAAAGCGCCTTTGTTCGTGGCGTCGAAAAACTCCTTGAAATCTTCTTCATTGCCTTTTGCGATTCCGACGACAAGATACTCAAGATTCATGATCGCACCTCAGATCGGGCCCGGTGATCTCAACGGGCTCCATTCCCAAATAGTCCGCAGCGGTGAGATAGTAGCGAACGCCGTTTTGGCGGTATATCGGCTGTCTTTCGGACGTATCGGATTCCTTCGGCTTAACGCCGTGAACGTGTCCGAAATAGCAGCGTTCAATGTTGTTTTGTTCGATAATATCCGTAATTTCCGACTTTTCCCGTTTTGTGAACACAAAAGGCGGATAGTGGAGAAAAGCGACCGTTTCATAGCGGCGGTCGATACCTTTGGTGCCGTCCGGAATGAAATCGGGCTCGATTATTTCATTGGGGTCAAAGCCCGGGTTAGGCTTTATGCCCTCCTTGTAGTCAAAATATCTGGCCGCCAGGTTTTTGCCGTGACTAAGCGACATGCCCAGTCTGAGAGTTTCCCTCCGCAGGACCTTGGCGTCGGGTTCTTCGAAAGCCTCGTCTCCCGGGAGAAGCCAGCCTCTCGTGCCGCAGAGCATTATCTTTTTTTCCGTCCAGAAATATGCGTTATTGTAAAGAGGCAGGATCGTTTTGATGCCGCAGTCCTTGAAAACTCCCTTCAGCTTTGCCATGGTGGTCCACCAAAGCTCGTGGTTGCCCTTCATGATGATCTTGGTGCCCGGAAGAGAATCCAGCAGGATCAGGTCGGGAGCCGCCTCCTTCAGGTCCAGTCCCCAGGAAATATCTCCGTTCACGACAACGTAGTCCTCATCGCCAACGGTCCTGCGCCAGTTTTCACAAAGTCTCTCGGTGTGATTTTCCCAGGCTTTGCCGAAAATGTCCATGGGCTTGTCGACGCCAAGGGAAAAATGCAGATCTCCTATAACGAAAAGTTTACCCATTGGCGTCACCTCCCGAAACTGTTTTTCCGGCACCGGAGTTCTTTGGGGCGGATTCCAGAAGAGTGGTTTTTATCGTCTCCGCAAGCTTGAGAGGTATCCTTCCCACGGAAGCAATTTCCTCCGGCGACGCCTCCCGAATGCCCTTGACCGAACCGAATTTCCGCAAAAGAGCGACCTTTCTCTTATCGCCAATGCCCTTGATCCCGTCAAGGGGAGACTTCTTGTACCTTTTTTCCGTAAGCTTGCGGTTGTATTCTATGGCAAACCTGTGGGTCTCGTTCTGCACGTCTGTCACGAAGCGCCAGATGTCCGGATCCTCCTCAAGCCTGAACTCATTGCCGTCGGCGGACATGATGCCACGGCTCCTGTGCTTGTCGTCCTTCACCATGCCGAAGATCGGGACCGAAAGGCCGAGATCCCCGAGGACCTTCATTGCCTCGTGTATCTGGGTGATGCCGCCGTCCATGAGAATAAGGTCCGGCTCTCCCCCGAAGGAGATCTCTCCCTCCGCCAGCTTTTTGAAACGCCTGGTGAGCATCTCGTTCATGGCGCCGACGTCGCTTCTTTTCTCCAGTGTCCTGATCCTGAAGCGCCGGTAGTCGCTCTTTTTCGGTTTTCCGTTTTCGAAGACCACCATGCTGCCGTCGATCTCCGAGTCTCCCAGATTCGAAATATCAAAGGATTCGATCCTGAGAGGCAGGCCGTCTAAATTACACACGTCCCTCAGCTTTTCCAGCACCGCCAGGCTTCCCGCCCGCTCGATCCTCTTGGTGGTCTCGTAATTGTCAAGAGCGATGCGCGCATTCTGCAGAGCCATGTCGCAGATCTCCCGTTTTTTCCCTTTTTTAGGAAAAACAACGGTTATCTTTCGTCCCGCCGCAGCAGTAAACATTTCCGAGACCATACTCATCTGGTCCGCAGGTATCTCCTCAGCAATATAAATACCGGCAGGCACCGCTATGGAGTCGCCGTAGTACTGGGTCAGGAAGCTCATGTAGAGCTCCTGGGTCTCCGATCCGCCCACTGCCTCCAGCACGTAAAAATCACGTCCGAGGATCTTGCCTCCCTCAACGTGGAAAACCTGGGCAACGGCGTCAGTCTCATTCACCACCACCGCCACCGCGTCTATACTGTCATTGCCCCGAAGCATTATCTTCTGCTTCTCGCTGACGACCTCAAGTCCTTTTATCCTGTCCCGGAGCTCCGCGGCCCGCTCAAAATCAAGCTCTGCGCTGGCCTCAAGCATCTCCTTCTGCAGCCTTTTTATTATATCCGCGTTGCGTCCCGCCAGAAAATCGCACACGCTCTCAACGTTCCTTTGGTACTCCTCTTCGGAAACGTATCCCGCGCAGGGCCCGGGGCACAGGCCAATGTGATAATTAAGGCACACCCTTGTGGGCTTTTTCGGGTCGATCTTTTTCGTGCAGCGCCTTGTGGGGAACACCCTTGACAGCGTGTCCAGCGTTGACTTTACCGTGTAGCTGAGATAATAAGGGCCGAAATACCTTGCTCCGTCCGCAGTCTTTTTGCGGGCGATGAATACCCTTGGGAAGGTCTCGTTGGAGGTGACCTTGATGTAAGGGTAGTTCTTGTCGTCCTTGAGAAGAACGTTGTATTTCGGCCTGTGTTTTTTAATTAAATTGCATTCAAGGAGCAGCGCCTCGTATTCGGAGGCGGTGACGATGAATTCGAAGCGGGCAATGCGGGCGATCATCTGGGTGATGCGCTCGTTGTGGGGAGTGTTGTTGAAGTATGAACGGAGTCTGTTGCGAAGGACGATGGCTTTGCCAACGTAAATGATCCTGTCGTCCGCATCGTGCATAAGGTATACGCCCGGAAGCTCAGGTACCTTTTTCAGTTCTTCCTTAAAGTCTGTCATAAACCGTGACCGTTATTTCTTTTTAAAAAGATTGGCAAAGAATGACGGTTTTGCGCTGCTCTTGAGTATCTGGCTGCACCGCTGGCCGAAATTGTTCCGGTCCGGCTTTACGGCGGCAACGGCGGCTGAAAGCTTCTTTCTTTCCTGATTCTTTCCGGCTCCGATGTAGGAATTGAAGGCGCCAAGGAGCATGGAGGAGTCTGAGAACAAGGCCTCGCACATCTTCTCGCCGCAGTTGGCGCTGACGGTGCTGCCGAAGGTAAGGACCATATTGATGGCGTCAAGACCGTAGTCGGCCGCGGGAGCGTTTTTCTTTGCCTTCGCGGGGGTGGTCTCGTCAGACGCGTTCTGCTCTTCCAGTTTCTGTCTGGCTTTGTCGTAGACGCCCGGGAAGTCGTAGTTGGCGCTCTTAAGGAAGCTTATGATCGCTTCTGCGCTTATGGAAGTCTGGATATCCGCGGCTTTGATCTGCTCGGCAAGATTCTTTTTCATAAACTCGCTGACCTGTCTGCGGCGGATAACGTCCTCAGGCATCATGTCAACGCTCTTCACCATAGCAACAGGGTCGTTGCTTCCGACGGCGGCCGCCAGCTGCTTGTATGCGTACATCATTCTGGCGCCGTCGCAGTTCTTTGCGGAGTCGTATTTGCTTACGACCGCAAACGCCTCGTCGAAGATCTGGGGCTGGCTAAGGTATCTGAACACGTCCGGAATGGCGGAGACCAGAGCCGGGGCAATGAAAGCCTCGGAAAATTCCTCCCAGAACAGTACCGCGAAAGGCTCTTCCTCTTCGTCATAGCACTGGGTAATGATCTTATCGGCGGTGATCACAGAAGGCAGATCGAATTTCTTCTGCTCCTCTTCCATGCAGGTCTTGATCGCGTTGAAAAGTCTCTCGTTGGAATCCTCGTCAACGTCAGGGAACAAAGGCATGGCCTGCTTAAGCGCCAATGCCAGGTCCTTGAGACTGCCTCCGCAGAAGCCGGAGACCACTTCGAAATATGCTTTTTTGCCCAGTTCTTCGGAAAATACCTTTTTCAGGATCAGTTCTGAGCAATAGCCCTGCTTCGTGGCAAGAAGCTTTATCATCGGGTGGGTGCGCTTGCGTTGCTCCGCCTTTGCCACCGAAACAAATTTCAGCTCAAACCAGGTCCTCTCCGTGTCGGGCTCGTCGGGCATATTGTCGTTTATGATGTCGATGAGCTTTGACGCCAGATCGTCGCCCTCCTGTATATGCTCGATAGCGGAGGTATATACGCTGTGTCTTATTTGGGGCGTGAAGCCCTTCATGTTCGTGGCCAGGAACTGGGTTATCTCTTCTTTTACGTCCTTGTTGCGGATGGAAAGCAGGAGCTTCTCCATGATCGCTTCCTGGGCTTCGGGAGACTCGTCAAGGAATATCTGCTCGAAGAAGGAAAGTATCTGTGCCTGGAGGAAACCGCCGTAGAATACACGGCTGATGTTTCTTATGATGTCGTCCTTTTCCTCTCTGGACTGAGACGCGTAGTTCGCTCTCACAAACTGGAACAGCTTGTCCCTCATAATGTCCATGTGGATGAGTTCAAGCACCACTTCAAGGATTATGTATCTGACAGCCGGAAGATCGGTGGGGTAGACCTTGGCGATCTTGGCAAAAAGCTTCGGCGGTATCGCGGTATGGGTCTCCGGATATCTGCGCAAGCTCTTGGCGGCGTTCGTACGGAATTCGTTGCTGAGAGCCGCTCTGTATTTCTCATATATCGTGTAGTATTCCAGCATTTTGTCGTCGGTGGAAAGCACAAGTCTTTCCTCGAAAAGACCGCTGCTGCATTTGAACAGGAATATGAGATTGTTCAGCATCTTGGGATTGGCCTGGCCGAGAGCCGGGACCTCCTTGACAGCCTGTTTGGCAAATATGAGGAATTCCTGTCTGATGGCGTCGTTTTCCAGCATATTGTAGAAGAATTCCACGATCTGCCTGGAGGACTGTACGTCCTCGTCCTTCATGCCGGTAAACTGATTCATATTGAAGTTCAGCATCGCGCCTTTTGACGGCTGGATGGAGAAATTCGTTGACAGGCATTTGATCTTTATGCTCTGGTATCTGGAAAGATCGTTAAGTCTTGAGGCAAAAGACAGC
>JAGCZO010000221.1 GCA_017959965.1 Clostridia bacterium
ATGTGAAGGGAAAGAGAATGTCTCTTCCCGCCGAGGTGGAGTCCGTGCTTAAACTGGCGGACACGGTGATGACCGTTGTGCCGAACTCGGGCACGGAGAACGGGAACAAACAGACGACTGCCGCGGACGTCTCCTCAGCCCTGAGGGATATGGCGGAGCAGCTGGATGACGCTCAGATCACGTCGTCCATCGCGATGGATGAGATCGATAATGCCGTCGCTGTCTGGAAAGAGGGCGGCGAATACCTTGGCGTAAAGATGATCACCGGAAACTCCAGAACGGACGAACTGATGAACGGGCTGCTTGACTGCATAGAAGACGGAGACGATTCGAAGCTTAAAGACGTGCTCACCTTTGCCGCGGACGTGACGGAGGTGCTGCCCCAGAGTATGTTTACAGGCGTGCAGGATCAGGGCAATGATCCCGCCGACCCCGGAAGCACGGGTGAACCTGCGGGGACCGGCGAGCCCTCCGGGACAGGAGACCCTTCAAGTACCGGCGAACCTTCAAACACCGGAGAGCCTTCCAATACCGCCAAACCCGAGGATCCGGAAAACACAGCGGAACCGGTAAATACGGATGAGCCGTCAAACACGGATGATCCCGGAAATACGGCGGAACCCGGAAATACTTCGGATCCCGGACATTCGGGAGATCATGGAGACACGCAGAGCCCCGGAACCTCATGGCCTTCGGCGAGGGAGCTTGCTGAAAATATCGACATTAAAGGCCTGGTGGGACTGATCGAGAAGGCGTTTAAAAACAAGACCCTGAACCCGTTTGCCGAGATCCTCATCAAATGGGTGCTCCATATGGCGGCGGATACCGTTGAAGTCAACGCGGACAAGGAGATCGACGCCGTCACCCTCGAAGGGCGATCTGAGGCCGAGGTCAACAACCTTGTCGCGATGCTGAACGGAATGGTCGACGAGGCAGTGGGCTTCCAGTCTAAGTTTGTAAGCGGCGAGCCGCTGACGGAGGAAGAAAGCGAGATCCTTGTTGATGCGGCTGAAAAACTGGTCGGCAACGATATCATCGGCGATGCCGTGAAGGTGATCTACGAGGGCGCGAAGAACTATAAAAAGTGAGCGGCCGGCGCCGGCATTGTTGACGCGCCAAACGCCGGAATAATACACTAAATGCCGATGATATACGGCAAAACTATTACCGAACCATCGATCTACGGAGGGAATATGAAGATTTCTTTTTCCACACTTGGCTGCCCTGACTGGAGCTTCAACGAGATATTTGCGACTGCAAAGGACCTTGGCTATGACGGAGTGGAGATCCGCGGTGTCAAAAATGAGCTTTACGCTCCGGACATTCCGGAATTCCGTCCGCAAAAGCTTGACGAGACCCTTGCCAATTTGAAAAGGCTCGGCGTTTCGATCCCCGTACTGACCACAGGTATATGCGTGAGAGAGTACGGCTCGGACGAGACCGCGGACGAGCAGATGCGGAAGGACGCGGCGGCGTACGTTGCCCTTGCCGGGAAGCTTGGCTCAAAGTACATAAGGATCCTTGGCGATAAGGATATAATGCCTCTCGGAGAGGTGGATGACGCCAGGGTCGGCGCCGCCATCAAGGATTTTATCGCCTGTTCAAAGGACACAGGCGACGCGGTCTTCCTTCTCGAGACCAACGGCGTCTACGGTGATACGTCAAGGCTGGCGAAGATCATTGAGAACATTGGAGACGGCAGACTGGCGGCACTCTGGGACATCCACCATCCCTTCAGATTTTTTAAGGAACCGGTCCGGAAGTCTTACGACAATTTGGCTCCGCACATAAAGCACGTACACGCCAAGGACTCCGTGGTTCTCCCCGAGAACAGAGCCGTGAAGTACAAAATGACAGGAAAGGGCGATATACCGGTTAGGGAGGCGGCGGAGCTTCTCCGGAACAAGGGCTACGACGGATATATTTCCCTTGAGTGGGTGAAGCGCTGGTGCGCGGATCTTGAGGCTCCGGGAATCGTTTTCGTGCAGTACATAAACTACATGAGACGTCTGCTTAAAAGCTCTCTTTGAGGATCAAAAACGGCCGCTATGGGATTTGCTGATTTCGCGAGATCCGTCCGGCACGGAACGAGCAAAAAGAACCGAATACTGAAAACCGTTGCTGCCGTAGCGGCGCTGCTTCTACTCAATGCCGCGATATCCGTCCCCTTCATAATTACAGGCGACATAGCGGAACAGCCTTCTGTAGGGTTGGCGCTCAGGATCACAGGTTTTGTTTTGACAGCCCTCTGGATCGCATCGATAATCATCGCAAGGATCCTGAAATTCGAGACTGTCTTAAGAGGCCTGTTCTTCTACGGCCTCATCGGTTTTTTGTTTTTTGCCGTTGCTCTGGCGGCAAAGCTGCTTGGGGGAGAGAACGCGGGGGGCGCCGTTCAGGCGGTGTTCGACTGGTTTTCTTTCTCTCTGCGTCCCTTGGCGCGGCTGGTGAATCCCCTGGTGGGAATGAGCGAATTTTTCGGGAAGGCACTGCTTTTCGGCATACTGACGGTGTCCTCGGGGATCGCCGCCAGGAGCATCATCAGGGAAAAAGAATTTGAGAAGAAAATGGAAGAGAACCGGAAATTTGAGGAAGAAAGCAAAAAAAGTACTTGAAAACCAGAAAAAATGTGATACAATGGTTTGGCTGATCGACCAGGAGGTGTCAGAAAAATGAGTTTAGTATTGAAAATAGTTTTAGGAATACTCTACATCTTGGTATGCATTGCTACCGTTATTATCACTCTCCTTCAGGAATCGAAGGAAAGCGGCGTTTCTGCTCTCGGCGGAGTGGAGACCTCTATGTTTGATAAGAAGAATGGCACAAAGGAAGCATTCCTTGCAAGAGCCACCGTTGCTTTGGGCATTATTTTTGCTCTGTTCGCGATCGCGCTTACGATCGTTTACAGACTCGTCTGAAAGCTGCGAAGCGGCTTTTTCAGCCGCGCATGTTACGAAAGAGAGAAGAACTGCGGTTTAGAAGGTTTTTGGCCCGCAGTTCTTTTTTGCGCCTTTTTCAGGCCTCCTTCTTGGCGGGGGCTTTTTTGTTTGTTCTGACGGAAAGACAGCTCCTGATGCTGCGGGAAACGGATACTTTGCCGGCGCCTACGTCATTGGCAAGGATGTCTTCCGCAGTTTGGCGCGGGCGTGAAGTGGAAGTTAACTTTTCACTTCACGAGTTTGGCGCGGGTGCCGATCCGCCCTTGACAGAAAGGAACTCTTTATATAAAATATAAAGGATTGTGCGGCCGGTATATGGTCCCGAAAAACGCGGCCTATGGTTCGGACCGCAGGCGGCGGGGAAAGCCCTTCGGACGCGCAGCCGAAAAATTCATAATATCGGAGATGATGATATATGTTTGAACTGGACCAGTACAGCCTTCAGCTGCCTTCCATGCAGAAAAATTTATATGATTTGAGGGATTCACTTTGACACGGACGGCATGTCAAACAGAGTAGAAGAACTTGAAAACAAAACTACGGAACCCGGTTTCTGGAATGATACCTCAAGGTCCCAGGAAATACTTAAAGAAATAAAGCTTCTCAAGGATAAGCTTG
>JAGCZO010000222.1 GCA_017959965.1 Clostridia bacterium
CGACGGTACGCGCGGTCTTGAATGCTTCGCGCATAACCGCTTCATACTGACGGTACTGGGATTCATTTTCCGCCTGAGGATCCGTTACATAGATGAAAAGGACATCTTCGGGCTCGCCCTTTACTGTCCAGAGACCCGGCCGTGAATAGCCCGTGCTCTCGCCACCGACACGATAGTAATATTCGCTTCCCTCGGGAAGGTTTTCAACGTATTCTTTATGGCAGTAATAAACAGCCGACTCGTCGGAGTTTTCGATCTCAACATGGAAATAATCGGGAACGGAGATTACTTTGCCGTTCTTTATCCCTGCTTCCCAGTCATAGGAGAAGATGTCGGAAACTTCGCTTTTTGACACATACTGGAGTGCGGAATCTTTGCCCTCTTCGTTTGTTGTTCTCCAGGCAACGCCTCTTGAATATACATCACTGAAGAAGGTCGTGGTAACGCCGCATACCGATTCGGACAAGGGATAAGAATAGCCCTTGGCCACAGGCGCAGCGACGTCCGTCATGACAAAGACCTGACTGAAATCAAGTCCTGAGCCTGCAGGCGCGCCGTCACCCTTTATGCGGAGCGCAACAAGGTTCTGGTCGAAGAAATCTTCGGTGATCTCCATGAGCGCGTAGCCGTCGGTGTAGGTAAGATCACCGATATACATGCTGTCCCAGCCCTCGGGATCGTCGATCAGACCCTCGATGTATATGGTGCGGAACGGGAAATCGTTCACAGGCTCATACTTGAATGCAAGTACGTCGCCGGCTTTGACCTTGACGCCTTCTCCGCCTTCAAAAATGCAGCGCACACGGACGTTTTCATCGTTTTCGTCGGTCTTGAACAAAAGGTCTCCGTCTGCCCCGACTTCGTTGAAAACAAGACTTCCCGATTCTTCAAAGAAATTCTCGTTATCCATTTTTACAAGTCCGGTGATCGTGCCTGTGTATCCGGCGCAGTTTACGGCACTGCCTTTTTCATATTTGTTCCCGACAGCCGCGGTGGGCGCGGGAGTGGGTGTGGCAGCGGGCTCCGTGGGCTTTATTTCCGCTGTGGGCGTGTTTACGGGTTCTGTGGCTTTTACTTCCGGAGTGGGTGTATCAGCAGCTTTTGTGGGCTGTGCTTCGGCAGTCGGTGTGGCGGCCGGCTCCGAGGGCTGATTCCCGCATCCGGATATCGTTATGGTTGCCGCAAGGAGAACTGCGGCAATAGTTTTTCCAAAATATGTTTTTCTTTTCATTTGCCTTCTCCCTCTTATTTAACCTCTACAGTGCAGAGCTTGTATATCTTTTCACCCTGCTTTTCCGCCATTCCAAGGTTCATGACGGGATTGTTGTCCTTATCCACAACTGCCACTACCAGGATATATTTTCCTGAAGCCTTGGAATCTAGGGTAACGGGAACGCTTACGCTCATTTCGGTGCCCGGCATGAGTTTTGTCGAAGTGAAAGAAGCGGTTCCGATACCTGCATTGTCACTCAGCGCTGAGGAGCCCTCGGGGATCAGAGCGACAGCAACAGTATAGTCGTTGTAGGCGGGAGTGATGCCTTCGTTTACAAATGTCAGATCCACGGTGATCTTGTTGCCTTTCTTGGCCTCGGTCACCTCTTTGAACTTGCTGACACGGAAACGGTATCCCATAATGGTCTGCAGGTAATCGATGTTTCCTTTGGAGATCGAGTAAGCTGCTGAGCCCTTTATGATGTCGCAAGGCGAGCAGGGGCCGAGCCATGAGGTGTGAGAATCCCTTAAGTACGAGATCGTTCTCATGATGTTGCTGTTATGTACCCATTCGAGAACGTTGCCGCTTGCAAATTCACCACCTGAATAATTGGTCTTCCAGAAATCGGGAGCCTTTGAGATATCGATCAGGAAAGACTCTGTGCCCTCGGCCTGTCCGAATACGTCGTTGAACATTCCGAAACCGTTCTTTCTGGAGAAACCGTACGATTCCCTTATTCCGACTTTGGTCTTTTTGAAATTGTCAGTGTAAGCCTTGGCGTATTTTTCTATTGTTGCGTCATCCGGCCAGTCACCTGAGCCGAAATCATATTCGTCGAAGGATTCCGCTTCGGGCCAGGTGTGCATCTCGCCCCAGTGGCCGAGCGATCCCATTTCGATATAAGCTGCGGAACCGTCAAACTTTCCTGCGATGGCTTTCATGCATGCCTCATGATATGTGATGAGAGAAGGAGCGTCGTAGTTGGGAGAGAAGCCCGCACCGCCCAATACATCCGCATCCGGCCAGTTGTAGAAAGTGCCGGCGTCCTTGATCTTTCCTGAAAGGACATCATTGCAGAGCTCAACAAAAAGCCATTCGGGGATATCCATGCGGTAGTTACCGGCCCCGATGAGCTTGGTCACGGTCTGCTCCGTAACTTTGCCGTTATCGGAAAGGTTTGCGTTTATGAAGTCTTTGTCGACCTTCACGCCATAGGTCTCGTCCTTCTTTGAACCC
>JAGCZO010000223.1 GCA_017959965.1 Clostridia bacterium
ATATCCATAGCAACACCTACAACGATGAGTATCGACGTTCCGCCCATGTAGAACGGAAGTCCCATTTTGTTTCTGAGAAGATCCGGCAGCATACAGACAGCGCAAAGATAAATCGCGCCGCCGAACGTGATCCTTGAAAGGACGGTATTTATGTATGCCACAGTCTCTTTTCCGGGTCTTATTCCGGGGATGTATCCGCCCTGTTTGTTGATATTCTCCGCGACATCATCAGTCTTGAACTGAATGAAAGTATAGAAAAACGCGAAGAAAATTATGAGAGCGAGATAAAGCAGGTTGTAAAGCCATCCGCCCGGATTGAGCCATGCCTGAAGCGATCCCATGCTGAAGTTGAAGAAATTGGAAACTGTAGCAGGGAAAACCAAAAGTGCACTTGCAAAAATCGGAGGGATAACACCAGAAACGTTGATCCTGAGCGGCAGATGGGAATTCTGGATCTGTCTTGCTCCGCCGTTGGACGACCTTCTCGCATACTGAACAGGGATCCTTCTCTGCGAACTTTCGACAAATACGATGACTGCGAAAGTTGCAACCATAACCAGAACGAAAATAACGACCTGATGAGGCTGGATCATTCCTTCTTTAAGGTATTTGCCCATATCAAAGAACATTCTCGGGAAACGCGCCACGATCGATGCAAAGATTATAAGCGAAACACCGTTGCCTATACCGCGGTCTGTGATCTGCTCGCCGAGCCACATAAGGAACAGCGTGCCTGCGGTCAAAGTAATGACCGTAAGGATCCTGAAGAACCAGCCGGGATTGTTGACGACGACTTCGCCGGCCGAGCCCGTAAGGCTTTCAAGGAATTTCGACATCATGAAGCCCTGGACGATACAAAGAATGACTGTGCCGTATCTTGTCCACTGGGTTATCTTTTTGTAACCCTGCTCACCGTCCTTCTGCCATTCGCCGATCTGCGGAACGATTACCGCAAGAAGCGACATGACGATCGAGGAACTGATGTAGGGCATGATCCCGAGAGCGAATATCGAAAGGTTTTCCAAAGCACCGCCGCCGAACATATTGAACATGCCGAGAAGCGTTCCGTCCGATTTCGTGGACATGATCTTTTCCATGACCGAACGGTTTACACCGGGCGTCGTTACGAATATGCCGAGCCTGTAAACTCCGAGCATCAGCAGGGTGAAGATGACCTTGTCCCTGAGATCCGGAATCCTGAAAATGTTTTTTAACGCCTTACTTATCAAGCTCTATCTCCTCTGCTTTTCCGCCAGCTTTTTCAATAGATTCTTTTGCGCCTTTTGTAAATTTGTGAGCCTTGACCGTCAAAGCCTTGCTTCCGAGGTCGAACTGGCCGAAGAATTTGACCATATCGTCGTTAGCGTGGCAAAGCCCTGCAGCGAGAAGTTTGTCGAGTTCGACAACTTCGCCGTTTTCGAACTGATTCAGGTACCTTACGTTGATTTCGCAGACTTTCTTAGCGAATTTGTTGAAGAAACCTCTCTTCGGGATTCGTCTGTTGTAGGCATCGTACCGCCTTCGAAACCTCTTCTTACGCCGC
>JAGCZO010000224.1 GCA_017959965.1 Clostridia bacterium
ATAAGAACTGGAACATCATCGGGAAATATATTGACGAAGGTATTACAGGAACGCAGGCCAAGAAAAGACCTGCGTTTCTTAATATGATAGAGGATGCCAAGAAAGGCAAGTTCGACCTGATTGTAACTCGCGAAGTCTGCCGGTTTGCCCGAAACACGGTAGACACGCTGGTCACGACAAGAGAACTGCGCAACTATGGAATCGAAGTCTACTTCGTCGAAGACAACATCTGGACGATGGACGGCGACGGCGAACTCAGACTAACGATCATGGCAACACTCGCCCAGGAGGAAAGCCGCAAGGTTTCCGAACGGGTAAAAGCCGGTCAGCAGATCAGCCGTGAAAAAGGAATGGTTTACGGATGCGGCAACATACTCGGATATACCAGAGAGGTCGGCGGAACATATGAAATAGACGAGGAACAGGCGGAAACAGTCAAACTCATCTTTAAAATGTACACCGAGGACGAATTCGGATCTCAGAGGATTGCCCGCGAACTTGAAAGGTTGGGCCGGAAAACGGCTCTCGGCTATTCGAACTGGCATCCGGAGGTGGTTCTGGCCACGTTAAAAAATCCAACATACACCGGGATACAGGCATACGGAAAATCTTTCAACAACAACTACCTTGAACAGAAGAGAATCCAGAACCGCGACAGATCAAAGTATATGTACGTCAAAAGCAATTACGAACCTATCATACCTTTCGAGGTGTTCGAAAAAGCCCAACGTATACGCGAGTCAAAGAAAGTGATCACATACAGTTCGGATGAGAACGGCAAGAATATTCTTATAGAGAAAACAAGAAAGAATCCGGCCTCCATATGGGCGAGGAAGATAGTCGACGAGAACGGCGTTCATTTCAGAAGGCAGAGATGGTGCGAGGATAAAAACGGAGGAGAGGTATACGGCTACTTGAAAAAGATGCCGAAAGTTCGGGAACCGGACGATGAACGGAAAAGCCTTGGAATACCGGAATGGAAGTTCGAACAGATGGGCCCTTTGGTGGTTGAATACATCTCGGATAACGTTGACAGCATCGCCTCTGCACTGCTCCGCAGCATCGAAACACAAAAGGAAAAAGCAGAAGGCGCACCCAGTCCGCTGGATATCATGATAAGGATCGAAAAACTCGAATCCAAACTTGAAACGCTCATGGAGATGCGGCTAGGTGACGAAATCACTCCTGATGAGTATAAGGAAATGAAAGCTGCCGCCGAAAAAGAACTGAGAAAGTACAAAGCCAAAGACAGAGCGGCGAGCCGGATCGTGGAAATCGACATAGATGCGCTTGCCGGAATCAAGGACAAGCTCACCTCCATAATAAAGGAAGCACAGTCAACCGAAGAAATGGTCGAAAAAGCCATCTCAAAAATAGTCCCGAGAAACAGGTCTCTGTTCGAATGGTTTGTGAAGATAGATGATGGTGAGATAGCAATCCCGGTTGTCGCAGAAGGGCGAACGAGACACGTCGCAATATCAATCCAGGATGACTGGAAAAATCAAATATAAACCACAAGGTCGCAGATAAAAATGCGGCCTTTATTTATGCCCAAAATCGAAAGGAGCAGATATATATGCTATTCAAATTACTACCTTGGAGCGGAAATGAGCGACTGTACTTCTATCGCCAGTCGCAGCAGATCGCAGGACAGACCGGCCAGATCGGAAAACTCAGAGCGGACTTCGACCGCGACGGAAACGGTTTCTTCTCTACCTGGGAAGATATCCGTGATCACCTCAAGACTGAGGAATTCAAGCAAACGTTTGATA
>JAGCZO010000225.1 GCA_017959965.1 Clostridia bacterium
GCCTCTGGGGCTCTGGTTCCAGGTCAGGAATTTCATCTTGTACCGCGTGCCTTTCACATATGTTCTAAGGTCTGACAACATCTATCAGGACGTCAGCAAATACACTCCGGTGCAGAGGATATTCGGCTTCTACGGTTTCCCGATCGAAGACTTTTTCATCAATCTCGGATCTGACGGCGAGCAGGATTACAACATCTTCATCGCGCAGGTCAAGACGGCGCTTTTCGATGCCGAAAACTGCAGGGACGACTTTGCGATGAGCATGGCGGGATATGCGCTCCTGATAGTTTTCCTGATACTGATCGTTCTTTCAGTCGCAGGTTTTGCTTACACGCTCATCACGCTCAAAAAGAGAAAGACTCTGTGGGAAGACCTGTCCATGGCCGTTCTTGCGGTCGTTCAGACTGTTTCGGTCATCTCATTTTCGCTGAAGTTCCCGCATATATGCTCGCAGAATTTCAGATACAGCACACCGTTTCTGCTCTGCGGCCTCGTTTTCCTTTTGAGGGCGGGAGAGATAAAGATACCAGGCACCAAGGACGGAGCTTCCGCGAAGTTCGTCAGGGGCCTGGCAGTGGCTTTCATGATATTTGCAGTTCTTTTCTATACGATTCTTTGGACATACGTTAAGGGCGAAGTGACGGTCGTTGATCCCGCTTGACGGCGGCATAAGCAGGGGGGACAGGTTATGACAAAGGTTAAGAATAAACGAAACAAAAAGAGACTGAAGCTTTTCAAGAAGGTAAGGCACAACAGTTCCTGGGGAACGCTGGGCATCCTTTTGTTTGTCAATCTGCTCTTCATAAGTTTCGTTGTTCTCTTTGCAGGTTTTTTCTGCCAGTACCTGATCGAAACGAAGGTGGACGCGGACTATGCCGGACTGCTCAGTGAAGCGCACATGTATGAGGCCGCCAATGAAAATAACGGATACTTGGAATTTCTGGAAAAAAGCGAACGCGAATTCATAGTAAGAGACAGTTCGGGCAATGTCATCTACGAAAAGGGCAGAAACACATGCAGCGAAAAAGGCGGCATCGTCGAGTTTTCGAACGGTTCGGAATCACGTAAGATCTACAAAGATACCGAGTTCGGATTATTCGAAGCTGATCTGGAAACCCGGAAGATCTCATTCGATTTTTGGCGCGCCATTAAGCTTGCGTTTGACGATAATTCCGAAAGTCTTCAGAAAGACAACAGCATAAAGCTTCCGCTCTGGATAGGCATACGCATAAACGGCGGAAACCGGGAGTTTATCGGCAAAGCGTATTTCACTTTTAATACCATAAAGGAAGTCTCACTTGTAGGAGAATTGCTGGCGTCCTTTGTAGGCGTGATACTTGTTGCGTTTGTGGTCCTGATCGTTTTCATGATCCGAAGTATCATCAACTTCAACAGAGTCGTCAGGCTCTTTTATGCCGACCCGATCACAGGCGGCCATAACTGGATGTGGTATGTAATGAACGGCGACGAGCTTCTGCAGAGCAGGAAGTACAAAAAGCAGAGTCTGGCAGTAGTAACCATCACTTTCATCAATTATCGAAATTACTGTCTGTGCCACTCCATTGCTGAAGGTGAGGAGATCCTCGTTAAACTGAACAGATCGCTGGCTGCTCAGGTAAGAGGCTTTGAAATGTGCGCTCACACCACCATGGACAGCTTTGCGCTTTTGCTTTATTTCGACAACGAGGCTAACATCACCAGAAGACTCCAGACCATGATGGATGTGCTCCAGAATACCGATAAGGATCACAACTTCATCTTTGAAGCCGGCGTTGACATAATCAGGCCTGAAGTAAACAGCAGCGGCGTTATAGTCAGACGCACCGAGTGCAGCATCGAAAAGGCATACAACAACGCATGCACCGCCATCACGGTCCAGGGTGAGACGGATCCCGGCGGAGTATTCATCTTCGACGATAAACTCCTTGAAGAACAGCGCTGGTACGACATCGTTCAGGAACATCAGATGAAGGCCATCGTCAATAACGAATTCGAGGTTTATTACCAGCCGAAATACAACCCCAAGACACTGGAGCTCGGAGGCGCGGAAGCGCTCATCAGATGGAACTCCCCGGAGTACGGATTTGTTTCACCCGGAAGGTTTATCCCCATTTTCGAAAAGAACGGTTTCATCACCGAGATCGACCATTTCATGATCCGCCGCGTTGCCGCAAACCAGAGGATGTGGCTCGACATGGGCTACAAAGTAGGCTGCGTTTCGGTCAACGTTTCGAGAGCTCACTTTGCCGAAAAGGACCTTGCCCTGCAGATCAAGGACATGGTCGATGCCGCCGGCTGCCCGCATGACCTGCTCGAGATCGAGCTCACCGAAAGTGCTTTCTTCGATGATCAGAACGCCATGATCGAGACCATCAAA
>JAGCZO010000226.1 GCA_017959965.1 Clostridia bacterium
CAGAGACCTAATAATCAAGGGCTGCGGAATGCTCGGTATGGAGATCTCGAAGGTGGCGGAGATCTGCATCGAAGGCATGAAGCCTTTCGCCGCGGATATCGAGCTTGAGGGAACGGGCGCTCTATGAAAAAATGCGTGATATACGTTCACGGCAAGGGCGGCAGCGCTCTTGAGGCGGAACACTACAAGCCGCTGTTTATTGGGTATGACGTGTTCGGACTTGAGTACGACGACGCGGCCCCGCCCTGGGAAAATAGACGGGACTTATTTGAGAAAACGAGCAATATTTCCCGGAAATACAGGGAAACTGTCCTCATTGCCAACAGCATCGGCGCCTTCTTCTCAATGGACGCAGGCCTTGACAAACTTGTAAGCAGGGCGTTTTTCATATCGCCTGTTGTGGATATGGAGAAGCTCATTACGGGCATGATGTCATCGGCGGGCATTTCCGAGGATGAGCTGCGAGAAAAAGAGAGTATCCGGATCGATTCCGGACAGGTTATTTCCCGGAAATACCTGGAGTACGTGAGAGAGCATCCTCTCAACTGGAACGTACCGGCATGTATTCTTTACGGTTCTCTTGACGATCTGACTTCCCTTGAGACTGTAAGCGGTTTTGCGGAGAGGATCGGTGCTCAGCTGACCGTAATGGAGGGCGGCGGGCACTGGTTCCATACGGAGGAACAGATGACTTTTCTGGATGAATGCATAAAGAGATTTTTTGAAGGTAAGGTGTGATAAAATGAAAACGTTCAGGATTGTTATTGCGTTGGCATTGGCGTCGGTTCTGCTTGCATGCGCCGCGGGCTGCGATCTGTCGCTTGTGGGCAATCTTACCGTAGGCAGTGTTGAGAACGCGACCTCCGACAAGGTGTACTTGAAGTTTGCGCTTATGGAAGGAACAAGGCGGTTTGTTCTTAAGGCGGAAGGCGGAGAATCCGTTGAGTATACCGGGACCCTCGAATCGGGAAAAATGGAGATCACCTTCGTATACGGCGAAAGAACTAAAACCGTAACTGTCACGGGAGAAGAGCCGTTGGAGGGCGGATTCACAGCCGAAAAAGGGAACGTTATGGTGACGTTTAAGACAGATGGACAATGCAAGAACGGCGAGTTCACGATCAGGCTGAAGCCGTGAGCATCGAGAGGTGATTCAAAATGGACAGTTATAAGGAACTACTGGCCCAGGCAGAGGCGCTTTCCGAAGGCAACGTATGGATACTTTCCGTGTACGCCAATATCAGCTCCCTTCTTTTTAACAACATGGAGAACGTCAGCTGGGTGGGCTTTTATATTGCCGAGAGCCGCATTTACAGGACGACCTGGGATCCGTCCATCGACAAGCTCCTCCTGGGGCCCTTCTGCGGCAATCCCGCCTGCACGGTGATCCCCTTCGGAAGAGGTGTCTGCGGAACAGCGGCCGTGAGAAAAGAAACGGTGATCGTTGAGGACGTCGGGAAGTTCCCGGGGCACATCGCCTGCGACGCCGAAAGCAGGTCGGAAATAGTGGTGCCTTTCTTCAAAGACGGAAGGGTCGTCGGCGTGCTGGACATAGACAGTAAACAAAAGGGCAGATTCGGCGAACGGGACAGGGAAGGTCTCGAGGCCATCTGCAGAGTGATCGAAAAGAAGCTTTAGGACGGTCCTATGAAAAATGCGTATTTTGCAGGCGGATGCTTCTGGTGCATCGGCGGTTTTTTCGAACAGATGGACGGCGTGATATCCGTGACAAGCGGCTACAGCGGCGGCGACGAACCGGATCCCTCCTATGAGGACGTCAAGGCCCAGAAAACAGGCCACCGGGACACGATAAGGATCACGTACGACGAAAACGTTATCGGATACAAAGCGCTGCTTGACTTCTTTCTCGCCAATGTGGATCCCTTCGACGGCGGCGGGCAGTTCATCGACAGAGGACACTCATACACACTGGCTGTTTACTATACCTGCGAAGAAGACAAAAAAACTGCCGAAGAGGCAGTGTCAAAGATAAAGAACGAAACCGGAAAAGAGGTCTTCATTCCGGTGGAGCCTTTTAAGAGCTTTTATGAAGCGGAAAACTATCATCAGCATTACAGCCTGACCCATCCGGTGGAGTACGAAAAGGAACTGGCGGAGTCGGGAAGAAAACAGAGAGGAAGAAAAATGGACGTTGTTGAGAGATTTTTGGGTTACGTGAGAATGCACACCACCAGCGACGAGAACAGCGAGTCGACTCCTTCCACGGAGAGGCAGCTGGCTCTTGCGGATCAGCTTGTGAAAGAGCTTAAGGAGATCGGCGTTGAGGATGCGGCAAGAGACGAAAAGGGCTACGTTTACGGGCATATCACTGCGACTCCCGGATATGAGGCTGCGCCGGCCATTGGCTTTATTGCCCACATGGACACCGCTCCCGATTTCTGCGGCGAGAACGCGGATCCCAGGATCATCGAAAACTACGACGGCTCGGATATAGCTCTCGGCACCTCCGGAAGGACGCTTTCGAACAAGGATTTCCCTCACCTTGCGGGGCTCAAAGGAAAGACGATCATCGTGACCGACGGCAGGACTCTCCTTGGCGGTGACGACAAGGCGGGCTGCGCGGAGATCGTTGCCGCGGCTGAAGAACTCATAAACAGCGGCGCTCCCCACGGAAAGATCTGCATAGGCTTTACCCCGGACGAGGAGATCGGAAGAGGCGCGGACCATTTTTCCGTTGAAAGATTCGGGGCAAAATTCGCCTACACGGTGGACGGCGGCCCCGTCAACGAGGTGGAATACGAGACCTTCAACGCCGCCAAGGCATTGTTTGAAATAAACGGCTTCAACGTCCATCCCGGCAGTGCCAAGGACATCATGATCAACGCCCAGCTGGTGGCAATGGAGATCGACGGCCTGCTTCCGAAGCGGGAAACGCCGAGGGATACCTCCGGCTACGAAGGCTTTTACCATCTCTGCCACATGGAGGGAGACGTTGAAAAGGCGACCTTGTATTACATAATCAGAGACCACGATGCCGAAAAATTCAAGCTCCGCAAGGCCATGATGGAGTCCATCGCCATGACTATGAACATCAAGTACGGCCAAGGTACCGTAAAGGTCAAGATCACCGACCAGTACAGAAACATGGCCGAGGTCATCAGGCAGAACTTCCACCTTATCGAGAACGCAACTGCCGCCATAAGAGAGCAGGGCCTTGAGCCCGCCACGGAGCCCGTAAGAGGCGGTACGGACGGCTCCAGGCTGTCCTTTATGGGGCTTCCCTGCCCGAACCTCGGTACAGGGACCTACGCGATGCACGGCCCCTACGAGCACACCTGCATCGGGGAAATGAAAGCCTCCGTCAAGATAATTCTTGCAATTATAGGCAAATACGCAGAACAAAAGTAAAAGAAATTGGCAAACAGTTACATCCGTGAGATCAATATCGGAAGCCTGAAGCTCAAAAACAACGTGTTCCTTGCTCCTCTTGCGGGAGTGGCGGACAGTGCTTTCCGTATCGTGTGCATGGAGCAGGGCGCGGGCCTTTGCTTCTCCGAAATGATCAGCGCCAAGGGTCTTCACTACGGCAGCGAAGGAAGCAAAAGACTTGCCTTTCACCTGGAAGCCGAGGACCCGTTTGCGGTCCAGATATTCGGCAGGGAGCCTGATCTTATGGCGGATGCCGCGGTATTTTTCGCCAATGAATTCAAAGCGGATATTATCGACATCAACATGGGCTGCCCGGTCCCCAAGGTCTGCGGCAACCGTGAGGGAAGCTTTCTGATGACGGAGCCGGAGCTTGCCGGCAGGATCGTCAGGGCGGTCGCAGACGCCGCGGGGGTGCCTGTTACGGTAAAAATGCGCAGGGGGTACAGGAAAGACAACGAATGCGCCCCCGAGATCGCTAAGATCTGCGAGCAGTCCGGCGCCGCCGCGGTAACGGTCCACGGCAGGTTCAGAGATCAGATGTACTCGGGACAGAGCGACCTTGGCGTCGTAAAAAGAGTCAAGGAGGCGGTCTCGATCCCGGTCATTGCCAGCGGAGATATTGCCTCAGCCGCGGATGCCGCAAAAGCCTTTGAGGAAACAGGCTGCGACGGCATCATGATCGGAAGAGCGGCGCTGGGCGATCCCTGGATATTCAGATCGGTAATCACCGGAGAGGACGTCGTTCCCTCCGCAGAGATGATAAGGACCGTTTCCGGAAGGCAGCTGGCCCTGGAAATTGCCGAGAAGGGCGAAGTCATCGCGGTACGGGAGATGAAGAAACATTTCGCGTGGTACGTAAAAGGCCGGAGAAATGCGGCGGCGCTGAGAAATCTGGCGTTTTCCGCCGAGAGCCTTGACGAATTCAACGTGATACTTGAAAGCCTCAGGGACGAAGCCTGACTTTTCGCCAAAGAATACCTTGGCGATGTCATTCGGAACATATTGGCAATGTCCTTCGGAACAAGTTGGCGGTTTTCGGGATCCTTCGAAAAAAAGCGACTCTCAGCCTTGAATAAGCAGGCTTTTTATGTTATACTCAAGTCACCAAAACCACAAATCGCGAAAGGAGCGTAACAAAATGGGAAAATTTGTCATCATTTTTAACGAGAAGGGCGATCCTCACTTCAATCTTGTTGCTACAAACGGCCAGGTTATCGGAACCAGCGAGGTTTACAAATCAAAGACATCTTGCAAGAACGGTATCGAATCCGTTAAGAGATGCTCGGTCGGCGAGATCGAGGACAAGACTGTCGAAGACGCAAAGGCTGTAAAGCATCCGAAATTTGTCATCACCATGGATAAATCCGGCAAGTATCGCTTCAACCTCAAAGCCAAGAACGGTGAGATCATTCTCTCATCTCAGGGCTACACAACAAAGGACACCTGCATCAACGGCATCAACAGCGTTAAGAAGAATGCTCCCGATGCTTCGGTCGTGGAAGGTGAATAATTTGTTCTGACCCCTGTTTCAGGCTGATCCCTGAAACGAAAGCCGCTCCGCACGGAACTCTTTCTGAGACCGCGGGGCGGCCTTTTTTTTTACGCTAAAACAGGCAATTCCAACCGCCAATGCCGACAGCTTTTTTCGCCTATAATTGCAGTTCCCTTATCAGAGCTACGGCCCGAAGCCTTTTGCGAAATCCGAAATATTTCCCGCCTCCCGGGAAATGCCGGACGGTCTTGCGGACTGCAGGGTGTGTGGTAGAATCCGTACGAAAGCCATTGACAAGCGGCTTAGAATACCTTGTCGGGAGGGATCGTTGGATACTTTTGAAGAAAAGCTTTCGGGGGAGCTTTCGGGTCTCACGAAGGATCAGTTTGCGGCGGTGATGCACGGCTGCGGCAGGGCTGTTTGCCTTGCGGGGCCGGGGAGCGGTAAAACGAGAGTGATCTCGCTGAGAGCGGCGAGGCTTTGGTACGCCTGCGAAAACGGCGGGAGAGGGTCTGAGGAAAACATCGGCGCGGTGCTGACGCTTTCTTTCAACAGACCGGCGTGCGGGGAAATGAGGTCCAGGGGCGTTGAGTATATAAAGCGGCTTGGCGGAAGGAATACGGATTCCGCGGGTTTCTTTACGGTGCATGCGTACTGCTTCAGGCTTTTGCGCGAGTATCTTGCCGGGAGGGGATCGGCTGTTCCGAGGGTGCTTGACCCGGATGAGACGTCAAGGATGATAGAAGGACTGTACGGGCAGCTATCCGGGGGGAGGCGGCTGCCGGGGGACGAGATGAAAAAGCTTAAGTCTTTCATCCTGACGGAGACGGGAGAGCCCGATTTCGAGTTCGGGGGACTTAGCGGAGAATTGGCGGTGGAGATCTCAAAGAAATATACCGCCGCAAAGCGGAAACTGGGGCTGATCGATTTTGGCGATATGCTGGGACTGACGCTTGAATATCTCAGGGACGATGAGAAACTGAGGAAAAGAGCGAAGGCCGCGTATGCGTTTACCCAGGTCGACGAAGCTCAGGATCTGTCGGAAGCGCAGGCGGGGATCATAGAGCTGATCTCAAACGGAAACATTCTTTACGTGGCTGACGACGACCAGTCGATCTACGGATTCCGCGGGGCGAATCCCGGTACGGTGAGGTCGCTTGTCAATGGTGATCACAACTTCAAGACTTACATGCTGGAGAAGAATTTCAGATCGGGCTCCGACATAGTAAGCGCCTCCTCGTGGTTCATAAGGGCAAACGACGACCGTTTTGCGAAGAAGATCTCCGCTGCAAGGCAGACCTGCGGCGAGGTTACGCTGAGATATTTCAGAGACACGGGAACTCAGGCCGCCTTCTGCGCCGAGCTTTTGAAAAAAAGAGCGCAGAAAAAAAGGTCTGCCTGTGTTCTTTACCGGAACAACGTGAGCGGACTGCCGGTATTGGCGGCACTGTATTTTGCCGCGGGAAAGGACCGGTCTATGATCCCGCGTGTGAGGGGCGAGAGGACCCTCTTTTCCGAAAGCGGGTACGTTAAAAAGCTTTATGACGAGATAAAGAGGCGGGAAGAGGACCTCGGCAACGGCAAAAAAGCCTTCGCTGCCGTTCCTCTGCCGTATGATATCTATAGAAGGCTTGAGCGGGAAAAGAAGATCGATCTGATCGCGGCAGCTGAGTTCGGAGGCCGCAGGCCTTTCCTGAAAAACGCGGTTATGTGCGCTGCGGAGACGGTGCTGAAGCACTCTTTAAGCGCTGACGAATTTCTCAATTTCAGCGAAGAAATAGACAATTACTGCGACTGCGAAGCCGAAAGGCTGCTCAACCTCAGCACGGTGCATTCCGCCAAGGGTCTTGAGTATGACACGGTCGTCATAATCGATTGCGTGGAGGGGGAGTTCCCATTCGGTGACGTGAGGAAGGAAGAACACCTGCGGGAGGAAAGAAGGCTCATGTACGTGGCGATGACAAGGGCGAAAAACGAGCTGACCGTATCCTGCCCGGGAAGGTGCGGAAAAATGCTTCTCAACGCCAGCAGATTCGCCGGGGAGATCGAGGACAGTATGCGATAGGCCGGGGAGACAGGAACCTCAGATAAAAACCTGTATTTTATAACGCCGCAACGGGGCCGAAAGGCACATTTTGGCGTTTTGTTTCGTTGACTTTAACGTGTGCAGATGTTAAAATATCACCGGGTCAAATGCGATACGAAAGATAAATCCCTGCTTTTACCCAAGAGCGGACTGAATATGTACGGCGACAAAGTGGTGACAAAGAAACAAAAGAAGGAAAAGAAGGCGAGAAGACATCGCACAGCTAAAAGGGCTGTGATAATTCTGCTTGTACTTGCTGTTATTGTCGGCGTTTGCGCCGCTGTCTATTTTTTCGCAAAACCGTTTAAAATTTCCGCGCTCAGATTTGTTTCGGAAGATCCGAAATTCGAAACTGACGCAAAACCTATTCTTGAGGAATATCTTGGCGAGAACGCTCTTGAGCTTCTGATCAGATCGGAGGGAATCAAGGGATTCAAGAGTCTTTTTGAAGGCAGAATGAGCCCCATTGAGAGAGAACTTTCTTTTCTGCTGCCTCAATACAAAAACATCACCGTAAAATTCGATAAGGACAGATTTCTGACCGCGAGCGGCGAGCCCAGGAGCGCATACGTTATGCTCAGCGAAAACGGCGAGGTCATCGTGACCGACAGGAGCGGCACTGTGGTCCTCGTGTGTGCGAAGGACGATCTGGGGGAAGAGGCTGCATCCCTTACGGGTCTTGCGGCGGACGGGCCGGTGGTCAGCGGGCTGGGCATCGACGGCTTTGCCATCGGATCCACTGTGCAGTACGGCAGCGGCGTTCCGTGGAAGTCCGTGATGGGCATCTATTTTGCCGTGATCTCCGACGAGGCGCTTGCGGACAACGTCATTTTTATATATCTGCCGAACATCACCACACCCTATCTTTACTGCGAAAACAACATGGTTGTGAAGCTGGGAGACGCTTCCTCGGACCAGGTGCTTTATTCGAAGCTTGAAAGGCTTTCATCTGTTTTCAGATCAGGCGACGAGAGGATCAAAAACGGTACCATAACGCTTTCGGATTCCGGAAGCGACGTTTTCAGACCGGATGCGGAGAGCCCTGAGTACGTAACACCGGAACCGGGTCAGTCGGAAAGTCCGAATACGTCTACACCGGCTCCTGCTACTCCCACCGCAGCGCCTTCGACCCCGACTCCATATCAGAGTGAAGGCCCGACTGCGGCGCCGACGGAAACGCCTGCTTCGACTCCTACCGCTGTGCCGGGCGGTACTTCAACACCGGGGCCTGCGACTCCGACGCCCACGCCAACACCGACGCCCACGCCAACACCGACGCCAACGCCGAATCCGACGCCGACGCCAACCCCGACGCCTGATCCGACGTCAACGCCG
>JAGCZO010000227.1 GCA_017959965.1 Clostridia bacterium
CACTGCGCGGAGCGCATCATTCTTCACCGCGGCTTTGCCTCATCACTGCGCCGCAGGCGCATCATTCTCCACTGTGGCTTTGCCGCCACTGCGCGGAGCGCATCATTTTTCATTTCTCATTATTCACTGCGCCGCAGGCGCCACTGCGCGAAGCGCATCATTATTCACTGCGCATCCGGCGCCACTGCGCGAAGCGCATCATTTTTCACTGCGTCTCCGGCGCCACCTTCTCTGTTTTCTTTTCTCCCTTTGTGTTGTATAATCACTCTGTTATTTGCAGCAGTATGTGCCGGGTTTCATTATGTGTGGCCCGGAACTGGAGATCAAGCTCATGACGAAGATCCGGATCGGAGAAAGTGTTAACGGAATAATAAAACCCCTTCACGGAGTCGGGCAGCCCCCGATGAGAGGCATTGACACCTCAAGGTTTCACTATCTCACAGAGGCGGGGATCCCCTTTTCCAGGCTCCATGACGTTGGCGGTTATTTCGCGGAAAACCTTTTCGTTGACGTTCCAAACATTTTCCGGGATTTTGAGAAGGACCCGGACGATCCGGCGAGCTACGATTTTGCTTTTACGGACATTCTGATCAGGGGCCTTGTTGACGCCGGAGTTGAGCCTTTTTTCAGGCTTGGCGTCACCATTGAAAACTACTGCACTATCAGGGCCTACAGGATCTTTCCCCCCGCGGACAGTCTGAAGTGGGCAAGGATCTGCGAAGGCATCATCCGCCACTACACCGAAGGCTGGGCCAACGGGTTCAGTTATAGGATACGTTACTGGGAGATCTGGAACGAGCCCGACAATGAGATCGATCCCATGGAAAATCCCATGTGGCGGGGCACAAAGGAGCAGTTCTACAACCTGTACGACGTTGCCGCAAAGCATCTCAAAAAGTGTTTTCCTCACCTGAAAATAGGAGGCTACGGCAGCTGCGGGTTCTATGCGCTGTTCAACGGGTCAGTGCCCCCTGCCGCCAACGTTGGCGCAAGATTTGACTATTTCATGGAGTTTTTCGACGGTTTTCTGGACCGTATCAAAGCCTCCGGAGCGCCTCTTGATTTTTTCAGCTGGCACAGCTACGGAACTATCGAGAACAATAAGATCTGCGCCCGCTACGCGAGAAAACGCCTTGACGACGCGGGTTTTAATGAGGCCGGGATATTCTGCAATGAGTGGAACCTTGACATTGGCTTCAAGGGCACCGTGCGGCACGCGGCTGATGTGGCGGGAATGATGCTGGCTTTTGCGGACGAGCCTCTCGACGGGGCAATGTTCTACGACGCACAGCTCAGCGTTTCGGACTACGGCGGCCTCTTCAATCCGCTTACGAAAAAGCCCTTCCCGGCCTACTATGCATTTGTCATGTTCAACGAGCTTTATAAGCTTGGCGGCGGGCTCACGGTCTCCGTTGAGGGAAGGCAGGGGCTCTACGCCAAAGCGGCTACGGACGGCAATAATACCGCACTGATGATCGCCAATGCCGCCGGTCATCTGATAAAAAACGTCGAATTGATTCTTCCGGATGGAAAAAGGCCGGTCCGCATAAGAGAGATATTCTCAAACGGCCTCGAGGCCGGAATACGCGAAATTGAATTTAACGGAAATATAGGCAAAGACAAAGTCTTGCTGATAGATTTTTAAATTACATTGGGGGATGTTATGGAACTGAATGGGATCAAAATAAACGTACTTGGCGACAGTATTACCGAAGGCGTCGGCGCCACATGCAGGGAGACAGGCTTTGTGGGCGTGCTGGCGAGGAAGACCGGGGCCATCGTCAACAACTACGGCATCAGCGGTACCAGGATCGCGCGTCAGAAAAGAGACATCCCCGCGCCCCACTTCAACACTCCCTTCATTGACAGGGTGGACGACATGGACAAGGACGCGGACGTGGTGATCGTTTTCGGCGGCACCAACGACTTCGGACACGGAGACGCCGCGTTTGGCGAGTACATGAGCGAGGACGAGTGGACCTTCTGCGGAGCCTTCAACCAGCTTCTGAAAAAGCTTTTTGTCGCTTTTCCCAACGCGGAGATCGTTGTGATGACCCCTCTCCACAGAGCCTCCGAGAACGTGACGACAAACGAGATCGGCCTGCCCTGCCACCCGCTCCGGGACTACGTTGAAATGGAGAAAAAGTACTGCGAGCATTACAGTGTTCCCGTGCTCGACCTTTGGAGCATGAGCGGGATCCAGCCCTGCAGCGAGGTGCTGAGAGAAAGGTTCGCGCCCGACGCTCTTCACCCCAACGACAGAGGGCACGAGCGGATCGCGGACAGGATAATCGGTTTTTTGAAGACGTTGAAATAATAATATGCGGACGCTGCGGCGCTCCCAAAGAAAGTTGAACAAATGGTTATTAAACTTAGCGGCGGTAAAAATTTCCGGGACGTCGGAGGATTGAAAACTGCGGACGGACGGTCCGTCAGGAAGGGGCTCTTCATACGCGGAGGTCACCTTTCAAAGCTCACCGACGAGGACGTTGAGATCTTAAACCGCATAAACCCCAAAACGATCATCGACCTGCGCACGGTGGAGGAATCGGAGGAGAAGCCGGACAGGGCCGTTCCGGGCTCCGAACACGTCAAAAAGCCCCTCTTCAGTGCGGAAACAGCCGGCCTCAGCAGGGGAAAAGGCGCCTCTCTGGAGACCATCATCAGAAACTGCAAGGGCAAGGCGGAATATATGGACGCGATCCCCGATCTTGCCAACGTTTACCCTCTCATTGCCGAGACCGATGAGCCCGTCGAGGCCAGCGCAGAAGTCATGCGCATCGTTATGAACAACGCCATCGAAGGCCGCGCCACGATCTATCACTGCACGGCGGGCAAGGACAGGACCGGAGTGGTCACCCTTCTCATTCTGACCCTTCTCGGCGTGCCCTATAAAACCATCGTCCGCGACTATCTCCTTACCAACAGGTACGTGCAGGGAGAAGCGAACAAGGTGTACATCTGGCTTCTGGCCAAGTCCCGCTCCTTCAAGGTCTCCGGCAGGCTGAGAGACTGCATCGTCGCCAGGCGGCGCTATCTGGATTCCTTTGTTGAAGCGATCACGAAAAAATACGGCTCAGTTGAGTCATTTATAACAGACGGTCTCGGTATTGAAGCAGACCTGGTTGAAAGGTTCAGAGAGGCATCTCTGGTCTGATCAGCGTTTTTTAAGAGGTGATACTATGATATTGGCAATAGACATCGGCAACAGCAACATCGTGCTCGGAGTATTCGAAGACGGCAAGCTTCTTTTCACTTCCAGAATTTCCACCGACATCAGCATGACGTCCGACGAGCTTGCGGTCATGGTCAGCGAGATATTCGACATCCGGGGCATTGACAAATCGAAGATCGACGGCGCGTCCCTTTCCTCAGTCGTGCCGGCTCTCACAAAAGCAATGACCCAGGCCGTGGAGCTGCTCTCCGGCAAGCCGCCCTTCGTAGTGGCCCCGGGGATAAAAACCGGCCTGAACATCCGTATCGACAACCCTTCGAGCCTTGGCGCCGACCTTCTCACGGACTGCGTCGCGGCGGTCTCCCTTTACAAAAGGCCTGTGATAGTCATTGACATGGGCACTGCCACCACGATGACGGCTGTGGACCGTGACAAGAATATCCTCGGCGTTGCCATCATGCCCGGCGTCCGTACCGCACTCAACGCTCTCACCAAAAACACCGCTCAGCTCACCCAGATCTCCATCGAGCCCCCCGCCAAAGCCATCGGGACCAACACCATCGAATCGATGCAGTCCGGTATCGTCTACGGCAACGCGGCAATGCTGGACGGAATGATCGCCCGATTCGAGAAGGAGCTGGGGGAGGAGGCTTTTGTCGTGATCACCGGCGGCGTTTCCGACGTCATCTCCCGCCACATCAGCAGGAAGGTGCTCCACAACCCGGATCTCCAGCTGCAGGGGCTCCTGATCCTCTACAATAAGAACGTCAAATGATACGCAAATGCCTGCCGTTCTTTGATAAATGACCTCAAGGCCGCCTCAGGGCGGCTTTTTTATTACTCTTAAGCCCTTAAAAGCCCTATAAAACCTAAAAAAACCGTTTTTTGGGGAGATTATCTGTTGATTTTCAGCCGGATGCGCGTTATACTTTTGCGGGTCAGTAAGACCCGGGCGGCTCAGGCAGTCAGCTCGCGGCAGCATTTACGGCGCCGCAGGGCATCACAGACAGTCTTTCACCCGCACATTTCCGGCATTGCATCCCCTTGCGGGAGCATAAGTTAAGGAGTTAAGCTATGAAAAAAAATCGTTTGATCTATCTTGTCACCACCGCTGTTCTCGCGGCGCTTGTAGTAGTTCTTCAGCTCGTCGGAGGCATCCCCGTCGGACCGTTTTCCATCACGTTGACGCTTTTCCCGATAGTCGTCGGAGCAGTTGTTTTAGGACCTCTCCCGGGACTCTTTTTGGGTATCGTGTTCGGCGTTGTCGTGTCGATCCTTTCCATCACCGGCAAGGATCCGGGAGGCCAGATGGTCTTTGCGGCAAATCCTGTAATGGCCTGGTTCGTCTGCATACTCAAGGGCGCTCTCGCGGGCTTCGTTCCCGCTGTCGCCTACGGTTTTTTCAGCAAAAGACGCACAGAGGCGACCGTGATGTCGTATATAACTGCGGGGATCTTCATATTCCTCGGCGGCTTTGCGGCGGCAAACAGCCTTGCAGACGCAAGGCTCGGACTTAAGATCGGTCTGACTGCCCTTTTCGCTTTGATCGCCGGAGGACTTCTCGTGGGCCTGCACTTCCTGCTGAAGACCGAGCGCTCGGCTCACTATATCGCCTCCATCCTGGCGCCTATCTGCAACACCTTTACCTTCGTGGCGTTCATGGTCATCTTCTTCAGACCTGTTCTTCAGACCTGGGCAGGGGGTTCCGACCTGATCACGTACACCCTCACAGGACTCGTCGGGATCAACTTCCTGATCGAATTCTCGGTCGCGGTGATACTTACGCCCGCGCTTGTGGCTATCACCAATTACACCGGGAAACGTATCAAGCGTCTCGGATTTAATCTTAAGCCGGAAAAGGCCACAGGCCGTGAAGACTCTCAAGCATAAAATAAGCGGCAGATTTTAAAACCACCGCTCGTTCATTTGCGGCACTTCTTCCCGGAGTGCCGTTTATCTTATTAGCTCTGTTATTATTTTTTCAGTTCCCGGATGTTCCCGATGTATCTGATCTCAGCAGGGAACTCCTTGGCAAGCTCGCTCTTCTCGATCGCGGCCACGGCCTGTTTGTTTGCGAGAGGCATGTAGCACTTTTTGAAGCCAAGGCGCAGTATCTCGCCAAGTCTCCTGTCCGCGTGAGTCACCGCCCTGACCTCGCCGGTAAGTCCTATTTCTCCGAAGAAAACGCAATCCGAAGGCAACGGCACGTTTGTAACGGAGGATATTATCGCGCTAATGATCGCAAGGTCCGCGGCGGGTTCGTCGATCTTTATGCCGCCGATGACGTTGACGTATGCGTCGCAGTTAACAATATTCAAACCGAGGCGCTTTTCCAGGACTGCGAGGAGCATGGAAAGCCTGTTGTAGTCGACGCCGGTGCTCATCCTGCGGGCGTTGCCGGGGTTCGTGCCGCTGATAAGAGCCTGGACCTCCACAAGCATGGGTCTTGTGCCCTCCAGCACACAGGCCACGGCGGACCCGGGAACGTGCTCCGGGCGGCCCTCAAGGAAGGCTCCCGAGGGGTTCGGGACCTCCTTCAGACCTGTGCCGGTCATTTCGAAAACGCCTATCTCATTTGTGGATCCGAATCTGTTCTTCACGCAGCGCATTATCCTGTAAAACATCTGGCGCTCGCCCTCAAAGTAGAGGACCGTATCCACCATATGCTCAAGTATTCTGGGTCCCGCGATGGAGCCGTCCTTTGTCACGTGTCCCACCACAAGAGTTGTGATTCCTTTTGACTTTGAGATCTTCATCAATGCCGCAGTGACCTCTCTGACCTGGGAGACCGATCCCGCGGTGCCCTGAACGTTTTCATCGCACATGGTCTGGATGGAATCCACCACCAGTATGTCGGGTTCGATGGCCCTCATCTGCTCGTAGATCCTGCCCATATTGGTCTCGGCAAGGACGTAAAGGTTTTCCGCACTCACGGAAAGCCTGTCGGCACGCATTTTGATCTGCTCATCCGACTCCTCTCCGGAAACATAAAGGACCTTGAGCTTTTTGCCAAGGGTGCCGGAAAGCATGAGCATCAGAGTCGATTTTCCGATGCCCGGATCGCCCGAGACCAGCACAATGGAGCCTTTCACAAGACCGCCGCCAAGCACCCTGTCCAGCTCCTTGATGCCTGTGACAAAGCGCTCCCTGCCCGTGGATTCCGCGTGCATAAGAAGCTTTGCCTCGCCTCCGAATTCATTTCCGTAGCCTGCGGCGGCAGCGCTTCCCACGGAGCCTTTTCCGGACTTTGATGAGGCCGGTTCGGCAGGGGCCTCAACAAAAGTGTTCCAGGCCTTGCAGGCCGGGCATTGCCCCAGCCAGCCGTTGGAAGACTCGTAGCCGCATTCCCTGCAGAAAAAGATTCCCTTTGAAGTTTTGGCCATGTATTTCTCCTTTTTCGTGAAAAAACGGTAAAAGTTTTTGTATGGAAGCCGTTTGGCGTTTTTCCGGTCGCCCGGGGTTCGTTATTTTTTCTCAAGCCTCTTTTTTTCGACTTCTTCCGCGGCTGCCTTGAAGTAGCCCGCAACGGCCTCAAAGTCGAAATTCTTATCGGCGCAGCCCAGCTTTTCCGCAATATCTCTGTCGCTGAGGGCTATGAACTCACCTTCGCACTCTTTGGGATAGAAGAAGGAATAGGTATTGGCGTCGTCAAGATCGTCGGGCGTCGCGCGCACCAGGGCGATCCCCCACCTGTCAAGATCCCTGAGGCTCTGATTCTTTCCGGCAGGCGCCGTAACGAAACCGATAACGCTGTAGCCCTTCTCGCCCACGTAGGACTCGCCAAAGGCCCCCGC
>JAGCZO010000025.1 GCA_017959965.1 Clostridia bacterium
CTTGACGGCGCGGTTTAATCTTCGAAATTTGTTGAAAAGCTTTTCATATTCCCGCTTCGCCTCATTGAAATGAAAAGAGGTCGGGGCGGGTCATTCATACGAGGACCGCCCGGAATACACTCTGGCCGCCCCGAGAATATTGACAAATAAACTTATAATAATTAAAATAAAATGTTAATACCTGTCTTAAAGGACCGGAGCGTCGGTCTTTTCGAACGGGTCCTGCGGCGAATATGCCGCATTTGAGCCTTTATATGAGTACTGCCAGGCCTTGCCGGCGGCATGCTCCTGAGCGGCTTTGGCGGCAGTGTGAATGCGCATCAGCGATTTAATCGGTTGGAGACGTCTGTTATGAAGAAAACGTTTGTCATTTTATTGATCTGTTTCGTCCTCCTCAGCCTGGTCCCGGGCTGCGGTCTGCCCCTTGACTCAGAGGATGATTCTCTGCAGAAGGTGCTTGACGCGGGAAAGTTTGTGCTGGGCCTTGACGTGGGTTTCCCGCCAATGGGATATACCGATGAACAGGGCAATATCGTCGGCTTTGACATTGACGTCGCCAGGGAAGTGTGCAAGAGAATGGGCGTCGAACTTGTCACCAAAGGTATCGACTGGGACACCAAGGAGGACGTGCTTAACGACGGCACCATAGATTGCATATGGAACGGTCTGTCCGTTACGCCCGCCCGGGCCAAGTCTATGAATCTTTCCGATCCCTACATGAAAAACGAGCTGATATTCGTGGTCCTCGGCAGCAGCGACGCCAAGAGCATATCCGACCTTACAGGGAAAAAGATCGGCGTCCAGTCCGGCTCCACGGCAAAGGAAACTCTGGAAAAATCCGATCTGTACAAATACAGAAGCGTTTCCGTTTTGGCTTACGAAGATAATCTGACGCTTCTTGAGAGCTTGAAGAACGGTGAGATCGACTGCGCACTGGTGGACTCCGTTGTGGCTTACCGCTATATTTTCTCAAGCGAAGCCCAGTTTTTCGTTCTCTCTGACAGCCTTGGCGAAGAGGAATACGCCATTGGCTTCAGGAAGAACGACAAAAAGCTCCGGGACAAGGTCCAGGAGATCATCAGCGACATGAAAGCCGACGGAACTCTCGGGAATATTTCCAAGAGCTGGTTCGGCAGTGATATTACGATAGTGAAGTAAGACGGCAGGACCGATCCCGGAAAGTGAAGTATGAAAAAAGACGGTTTGATAGATCCTAAACCGCATATCAGAAATATCATCATTACTGCTCTTGTGATCTTATTCGTGGTAGGAGTCATTGTCGTTTACTATGCTCTGCTTTACTCCGAAACAAGGCAGAATATCATGAAGACCGGCGAGATAAACGCGGCGACCTCAGCCGAGCAGATAGATCAGTATCTCGCAAAAGGCACCGAAACCATGAAACTGGCCTGCTTCACGCTGGACAGCATGATACGCTCGGGGAAATCTCAGGCGGAGATCAGAAATTACCTTGTCGACCAGTCCGACGCCATCAAGAATACCACCATGGAGAGCTCCACGGGCATGTACGGCTACTTTAACGGAGAATACCTTGACGGTACCGACTGGGTCCCGGGTGAGGATTATTCCCCGACGCAGAGGCCCTGGTACGTGGCGGCCCGCGCAAACGTGGGCAGGGTGGCTGTAGTGGACCCCTACGTTGACGCCCAGACCGGCAACGTGATGATCACCTTCGCGAAAACCCTTTGCGACGTAAAAAGCGTGGCGGCAATGGACTATTCGATAGATCCTCTGCAGAAGATCACAGAGGAGATAACCTCCAAGGAAAAATCCTACGTGGAGATCGTCCTCAACAGCAAATATCAGGTAATTGCCCACTCGGATAAGGCGCAAATAGGCAAGAACTACATTGCGGAAGAAGGTACCTTAGGCAAGGCGCTGGTGGATAAGCTGCGGTCGTCAAACGAGGATTATTTTTCCTTTGAATTCAACGAGGACGAGTATATCGTTTATAAGGCGGACGTTTCCAACGACTGGATGTGTCTGTCGGTGCTGAATGCAGACCCGGCCCTGGGACGGCTCAGGCAGATGCTTCTTTACACTATAATCGCGCTGCTGCTGGTGATATCGATACTGCTTTTCGTTATGATACGTGCCAACATCAGGCATGACCAGTTTGCACATTTATCCGTTCACGTTGCGGAGGCCCTGGCTGCGGCCATCGACGCCAAGGATGCGTACACTAACGGACACTCGGGACGTGTTGCCAAATATGCCGCGGAGATCAGCAGACGGTACGGCTACTCCGAAAAAAAGCAGCGCTACGTCTATATGATGGGGCTTCTTCACGACGTTGGCAAGATCGGAATACCTGACGCGGTGATCAATAAGCCCGGCAGGCTCACGAACGAGGAGTACGAGATCATTAAAAAGCATCCGGCCATAGGCTCCAATATCCTTTCCAAGGCAAAGGAAATGCCGGGCCTTTCGACAGGAGCAAAATACCACCACGAAAGGATCGACGGAAAGGGCTATCCCGAGGGACTTGCGGGAAAAGAGATTCCGGAGGAGGCCAGGATAATCGCCGTGGCTGACGCTTACGACGCCATGACGAGTTCCAGAAGCTACAGAGACTATCTTCCCCAGGAGCTGGTCAAGGAAGAGATCGAAAAAGGCAAAAACACTCAGTTCGATCCCGCTTTCGCGGATATAATGATAGAGATGATCGAGGAAGACAAGAATTACGAGATGAGGGGACTTCAGTAGAAGCCTGAAAAAAGAAAAATGACGACCTTGGCAATGCCAAAGTACCGGAAGAAAAGAAACTGTTATATCTCTCCGGGTCAGCTTCCGGAGCCGAACATATGACTGATAAGAGGATACTGTTATGAAATATTACACACCGCTTACCGTGCTTGTCTGGATATCATTGGCGGTTTTGTGCATACTCGTTATAGAAAACGGAAGGATCCCCAAGGACAGAAAGAAAATACTGTATTTGACGTACGCGATCGTTGCTGCCGCAGCACTGGCCGAATGGGCGGGCGTTCAGCTCAGCGGCAACCCGGACGTTTCGCCGTGGCTGATCAGAATTGCCAAGTTCTTTGACTACAGTCTGACTCCGTTGGCGGGGGGTGCGATCCTTCTGCAGCTCCGGACGAAAAGCTTATGCAGGAAGATCCTTTTTACAGTGCTGGCCGCCAATGCTCTGTTCCAGACCGTTTCGGTATTTACGGGGTGGATGATCACCCTTGACGCCGGCAACAATTATTCCCACGGTCCGCTGTACTTTGTGTACATGGCAGTTTACCTTGTGAGTTTCGCTCTGGTCATCGCCGAATTCATCATTTACGGGAAAAATTTCCGGAAACATAACATCATCTCTCTTCTTTCAACTTTGGTGTTCTCTATTACCGGAGTGGTACTTCAGGAGATCCTGGGGGGAGAAGTCAGAACGGTATATATTTCATTGGCTTTGTGCATGGCCTTCCTGTTTATACACAACAGCGAATTCTCGCAGCTTGAGTCGGATGAACGTCTCAGAGAACAGATGATACAGATATCTGTGGACCCCCTGACAGGCATAGCGAGCCGTTATGCGTATAATGCCGCGATCCAGGAGCTTTCATCTCCGGATGAGCTTCCGGAGGATCTTGTGGTCTTTTCCTTTGACATCAACGGTCTTAAAACCACCAATGATCTGGCGGGGCATAATGCGGGCGACGAGCTGATCTGCGGCGGTTCAAAATGTATTTCCTCAGTTTTCTCTTCTTGCGGGACCTGCTACAGGACCGGTGGCGACGAGTTCATAGTTATCGCAAATATAGGCAAGGAAATGATACCCGAGCTGATGTCAAGGCTGGAGAAGATCACTCAGGACTGGCACGGTGATATTGTACACAGTCTGTCCCTTTCTTACGGAAAGGCAGAGGCCAGCGAGCATCCGGGAGTTTCCTTCGAAAAGCTGGTATCCATTGCCGATCAGGAAATGTACAAGGCAAAATCGAGGTATTACGAAAGGACAGGTATCCTGAGGAGACTGTACTGAAAAAACAGCCGGCGGAGAGGCTCCGCCGGCATTTTCACTTCTGTTCAAAAAAGGTTTCTCTGTTCAAAAACAGTTTCGGATAAAACCTTTTAACTGTAGGTCTTTATTATTTCCTCGGCAACGCGCCGCTTTTCAATGCATCTGTCCATGGCCTGCTTCTCGATGTACCTGTGGGCGTCGGGCTCGGTCATTTTCAGTTCCCTTATGAGAAGCCATTTGGCTCTGTTCACAAATCTTATCTCGTTCATCTTTTCCTCAATTGAAAGGGTCTTCTTTTCGGTCTTCCGTATCCGTTCTCTGGCGCTTATAAGCCAGTCTGCGGCGAGCTGGAACATCTGCTTTGACGCGGGCTTCTGCATCAGGAAGACTCCGTGCTCGGCAAGTCTGCCGTAAAGCTCGTCATACTGTTCAGCACGCACCAGAAACAGGACCACGGTGCCGGATGAACTGACCGTGTCGATGGCAAAACGCACGCCGGAATCGTCGGGAAGGGGAGAGTTGATCACAACAAGATCAAAATCCCGCTCAGCAACGGCCCGTTTTGCGGCGCTGACGTTCGATACCGTTGTCACGGGCGAGAAGACCGGAAGAGAAAAGATCTCAGGGACCACCTGACTGAATTTTTCAGAGGCTGAAACCACCAGTACGCTGTAAACCTGCTCCACAAGGCTCAAACATCATCACCACCTTTACGAACAGCAAATGCAGGTTCACTCCGCACAGTATATGTCAATGATCTGAGAGGGAAGGTTGGCTTTTATCCAGCCGTCGTCCTTGGCGGCGGCTTTGGCCTGTTTGAGATCCCCGGGAAGCTTTGTAAACGAAGCAAGTGTTTCCTCGCTTGCGGTGTAAAGATTGAAGTCCGCAGGCTCGGGCAGGGCGAGATCGCTGCGGATGCCCGACAGTCCCGCTTTTATGAGAAGGGTGAAGGCAATGTATGGATTTGCCGAGGGATCCGGCGAGCGAAGCTCTATGCGGCGGTATTCATTGGCGGCCGCGGGTACCCTTATGAGCTGGGACCTGTTTTCGGCAGACCAGGTGACGTAGCGGGGGGCTTTCATCTTGCCAAGGCGCCTGTAGGAGCTTTCTGAGGGGTTTAGAAAGGCTGTCATGGGGACTGCCTTGTCGAGAATGCCCGCCGTCATAGCGTTGAGCTTCTTGAGAAAACTGTCCGGACGGACTGAAAGATTGATGTGGAACCCGTTGCCGGGTGTGTCGCCAAGGGGCTTGGGAGAAAAGTCCGCGTAGAGGCCGTTGCGGCGCGCAATGGTCTTCACGACAGTCTGGAAGGTCATTACGTTGTCTGTGGCTTCAAGAGCCTCGGTGTATCTGAAATCGATCTCATTCTGGCCGGGGCCTTCCTCATGGTGGGAGCTCTCCGGCATAATGCCCATCTGCTCAAGGGTGAGACATATCTCGCGCCTCACGTTTTCGCCTTTGTCGTCGGGGGCAATGTCCATGTAGCCCGCATGGTCGTAAGGCTTGCGGGTGGGCTCGTTGTTCTCGTCAAGCTCGAAAAGATAAAATTCCTGCTCGGCGCCGAAATAGAAGGTGCATCCCAAGGCCTCTGCTTCTTCCACTGCGCTCTTAAGAAGGGTCCTCGTGTCGCAGGAGAAGGGCTTGCCGTCGGGACAGCTTATGCTGCAGAACATTCTTACGACTTTGCCGTGCTCGGGACGCCAGGGAAGCCAGGTAAGAGTCGACGGGTCAGGGTGAAGAAAAAGATCCGAGTGGGCTTCGTCGCCAAAGCCCTTGATGGCGGAAGCGTCAAACGCAATGCCGTGCTCAAAAGCTTTCGGGAGCTCATCCGGCATGATGGATATGTTTTTCTGCTTTCCGAAAACGTCGCAGAAGGCAAGTCTTATAAATTTGACGTCCTCCTCGGCAACGTACTGCATGACTTCTTCCTTTGAGTAATTCATATTCCCTCCTGAACCGGTCCTTCGCGAACGGACCGGTTTCCGGGCCGCGCATAAGGCGGATGTAAGTAATTGATATCAGTTTGCAACGTAAAGACGTTTGTAAGGATTTGCGCTGTCGGGAGTCACGACCGTGAAATTGGAGCTTGTGAGCTCTTCCTTTGAGACTCCGAAAAGATTGCAGAATTCCGACAGATATTTGTCGATCTCCTTAAGATCATCTGCTGATGCGGGCCTGGCGGTGACCTGGGCGGGGAAGGTGACTCCGCTGCAGTCGCTTCTTAGAAACATTTTTCCGCCGTGCATTCCGGTGCAGGGGAAATTCCCTACGATCTTTTTACCTGAAGCCCCTGTGCCCAGCACGATTATTATGCCTCCGGCCTGGTATTCCCCGAGAAAGCTCCCTGCGCAGCCGCCGATCACCATCACGGGAATCTTTTCCTCGTAGGCCTTCATGTGTATTCCGGCTCTGTAGCCGGCATCTCCTTTAATGTAAATAGCTCCGCCCCGCATGGCGTAACCCGCGGCGTCGCCTGTGTTTCCGTGAATGACGATCTTACCGCAGTTCATGGTGTCGCCAACGGCATCCTGAGCGTTGCCCTTTACAGTGATCTCTGCGCCGTTCAGATAAGCTCCCAAAGCATTTCCGGGAACACCCTCAACGGTGACGGATCTTTCAGACATTCCCGCACATATGAAGCGCTGGCCGAGACATCCGGTTATCTCTATTTTTTTACCCTTGGAACGGATCTGCTCATTGATTTCGCGGTATGTGAGACCGTCTGCCTGAATTTTCATATTATACTACGCCTCCGAACTTTTTTCTACGTAAATCTTCCTTAAAAATCATATTCGATATCACCTTTTCGGCAAGATGAAGATCGACTGTATCCAGGGGAATTTTGTCCCTTATGAGCGACGTGAGAATGCCTGCCCGCTCGGTCCCGCCAATGAGAATAAACCCTTTCAGGTACCCGTCTTTTGTGAAAAAACGCTTGACGGTGCCGTCGTTTTTCTCTTCTGCCATATCGCCTTCATACGAGCCTGCGGTCATAATGTGCAGGCCGAAGAAGCCGACGGAATTCATGGGGATGGCATTGTTCATTTCCGCTTTTTGCCCGGCCATATTGACGCCTGCGGTCCGGCCCTGCATATACGCGTTCGGCAGTATTGCCAGGACCCGTCTCACGCCTGCCGACGAATCAAAGCCTTCGGTGCAGTCACCGGCGGCGTAAACGTCGGGAAGACTTGTCTCCATCCTGCTGCTTACGATAATGCCCCGGTTTACTTCACCGCCTGCGTTTTTAAAAAGCTCTGTGTTTGCCCTGACGCCCACAGCCATAACAAGAACGTCAAAGCTGACGGTCCTGCCGCTTTTCATGAAGGCCTTGTTTCCGTCAAATCTCACGGCGGTGTCGGACAGCATGAAGGAGATGCCGTTGCTTTCGAGATGCTTCTGCACCACTGATGCGCAGCCGCCGTCAAGAATACTGGAGAGGACCCTGTCCGCGAGGTCGCAGACCGTAATGCTGCCTGCCTTTCCACGGATGCCCTCCGCACATTTAAGACCGATGAGTCCGGCGCCGACTATGAGGACCTTGGCGTCTGCTGTCAGCGCTTTTTCAAGCCCCAGAGCGTCGTCGAGGGTCATAAAGGTAAATTTCGATTTGACCGTGTCCAGACCTTCGACGGGAGGGACAAAGGGCCGGGACCCTGCCGCCACCGCAAGCCTGTCGTAGGAGATGATCGTTCCGTCGTCAAGACAGACCGTTTTGGCGTCCGGATCCAGCGACTCGGCGCACCTTCCGAAAAGCACCTTGCAGCGGTTTTTTTCGTAAAAATCATCATCCCTGTACTTCATCCTCTGAAGATCGGTCCTGCCCTCCAGATAGTAGGAGATAAGAGGGCGGCTGTATACGTGATGATCCTCTTCGGAGATAACTGTTACAGTGCCTGACGGGTCAACGCTTCTGATGCCTTCGATGACGCCGACCGCGGCGGTACCGTTTCCGATGATCACATATTTTTTCATTGATCGGCGCTCCTTTCCTCGTATACGATGGCTTTGTTGGGGCAGCCTTTTACGCAGGCCGGACTGCCGGAGGTATTTTCAAGGCAAAGCTCGCATTTCTGCATAATGCCGTCCTCGGCAGGGGCCAGGGCGCCGTAGGGGCACACCAGCATGCAGGTAAGGCAGCCGACGCATTTGTCTCTGTTGATCTTTACGACCCCGTCCGCCTTTGATATGGCGCCGGCAATACAGCTCTTGACGCACATAGGGTCCTCGCAGTGCCTGCAGGATACCGCAAAGGTGATCTTGTCTTCTCCTTCAACGTGGATCCTGGGAAATATCTTTTTCCCTTTCAGCGCGTAGGCCATGTCCTTCATGCCGGAATTGGCAAAGGCGCAGTTATATTCGCAAAGATGGCAGCCCAGGCACCACTCTTCAATGACGTAGACACGTTTCATAATTACTCTCCCGCGTGGGAAATACCCAGGATGTCAAGCTCTTTTTCGTTGAGACCTACTCCCCGGAGCATAAGGCGGTTGCCTCTCAGGGCCTCGATGGAGTTGATGCCCATACCGCCCATGATCTCCATGATCTCATGGCGCCAGGCGGTTATCAGGTTCACCAGTCTTTCGGCACCGATGTCCGGATTAAGTCTCTTGACAAGGTCGGGTCTTTGGGTGGCGATGCCCCAGTTGCACTTGCCGGTCTGACAGGTCCTGCAGAGGTGGCAGCCAAGCGCCAATAGGGCGGCGGTGGCTATATAGCAGGCGTCTGCGCCCAGAGCCACAGCCTTGACAACGTCAGCAGCGGACCTTATGGAGCCTCCCGCCACCAGGGATACGTTGCCTCTGATGCCCTCGTCCCTGAGCCTCTGATCGACCGCGGCCAGAGCCAGTTCGATGGGTATTCCAACATTGTCTCTTATACGGGTGGGAGCCGCGCCTGTACCTCCCCGGAAGCCGTCAATGGCAATGATATCCGCACCGCTTCTTGCGATACCGCTGGCAATGGCAGCGATGTTGTGCACTGCCGCCACTTTTACGATCACGGGTTTTTTGTATTGGGTGGCTTCCTTCAGAGAGAACACCAGCTGCCTCAGATCCTCTATTGAATATATATCGTGGTGAGGAGCGGGGGAGATGGCGTCGGAGCCCTCCGGGATCATTCTTGTTTTCGAAACGTCGCCGACGATCTTTGCCCCCGGAAGATGACCGCCGATTCCGGGCTTTGCGCCCTGGCCCATTTTTATCTCGATGGCCGCGCCGGCGCTCAGGTAGTCCTCATGCACTCCGAAACGGCCGGAAGCCACCTGGACTATCGTGTTATTTCCGTATTTGTAGAAATCCTCGTGGAGGCCGCCTTCGCCCGTGTTGTAGAGTATTCCAAGCTTCTCGGCGGCTCTTGCCAGGGAGGCGTGGGCGTTGTAGCTGATGGAGCCGTAGCTCATTGCCGAGAACATCACCGGCAGCGCCAGCTCGATCTGAGGCTCCATACTGCAAACGATCCTTCCGTCAGGAGTACGCTTCAGCTCCGAAGGCTTTTTCCCCAGAAAGACCCTGGTCTCCATCGGCTCCCTGAGGGGGTCGATGGGAGGATTGGTGACCTGGGACGCATTGATAAGTATCTTGTCCCAGTAGATGGGGAAGGGCTTGGGATTGCCCATGGAGGAGAGAAGCACGCCGCCGCTGTTGGCCTGCTTGTAGATCTCTCTTATTGTCTCGTTCTGCCAGTTGGCGTTTTCTTTGAGGGTGCAGTCGCTTTTGACTATCTTCAGTGCTCTTGTGGGGCAGAGGGCAACGCAGCGCTGACAGTTGACGCACTTCATATCGTCACTGACCATCTTGCCAAGCTCGGGGCTGAAGGCATGGACCTCGTTGGCGCACTGTCTTTCACATACTCTGCAGGCAATGCAGCGGCTCTGATTTCTCACCACTTCAAATTCGGGATATATAAAATCAATGCCCATCAGTACTTACCCTCCTTTACTTTCACTATCACCGGCTCCCCGCCTGAGGGGGCGTAAACGTTTTCGGCGTCGGGCTCCATCACTCTTATAGCGGCTTCCTCGCTGGCAATGAAGACCTTGTCGTCCTTCTCGCCAACCACCATTGACCGGAGCTTCAGTCTGTCGTTAAGAGCCATTATTCCGCCGTCAAAGCCGAGAATGACGGAAAACGGTCCGGTTATCAGAAGGCTCGGGAAAACGGTCCTTAAATATTTCAGTTTTTTCTTGTCGTATCCTTCATCCTTTCCTTCTACGGTGCTCCAGAAGGGCGCCGCGATGACGTTGGCGGCTTCCTCGAGGGTAAGGCCCTGCCTCCTTATGAGGTAATCGAGTATATAAGTTATGACTTCGGTGTCTGTCTTGAGATTGCATTTGTAGCCGAACATCTCGATGTAGCGCCTGTTGGCGTCGTAGGACGAGATCTCGCCGTTGTGGACCACGGAATAGTCAAGAAGGGTGAAGGGGTGGGCGCCTCCCCACCAGCCCGGGGTGTTGGTGGGATATCTTCCGTGAGCGGTCCAGGCGTAGCCCTCATATTCGTCGAGCCTGTAGAACCGACCCACGTCCTCGGGAAAGCCCACGGCCTTGAAGGTGCCCATGTTCTTTCCGCTGGAGAAAACGTATGCGCCGTTCATGTCGGTGTTGATCTTCATGACGGTCCTGGCCACGAACTCTTTTTCGTCAAGCTGAAGATTGGAAAGGACTGAAGGCAGGGGCGAGATGAAATAACGCCAAATGATGGGCTTGTCGGTGATCTCGGGGATCGTGCGTGTGGGGATCACCTCACCGTGGACGACTTCAAAGTACTCCTTGAGATAAGCCTCGCAGGCCTTCCTGGTGTCACGGCAGTCGAAAAACATGTGAAACGCGTAAAAGTCCCTGTACTCCGGGTAGATACCGTATGCCGCAAAGCCGCCGCCAAGTCCGTTGGACCGGTCGTGCATCGGTTTCATGGACTCGACTATCTTTTCTCCTGTCATGGGGAGCCCCTCCTTCGAGATCACTCCTGCGATGGCACAGCCGGACGGAATTCTGATTTCGCCTTCCCTCAACATATCATAGTCACCTTTCTTTCTTCGATTGGTTTCCGGTAAAAATGAAAAAAGCGCCATTTCCGCGCAGAATTTCCGCGTGAAAATGAACGCCTTTGCTCATTCCCCCAATTTATACAACCGCGGAAAGTGTTTGTCAATAGAAAATTCAACAGAAAATAAAGCGGAAACCGCCGCAAAATTTTTTTGCCGAAAATCGAAAAAAGGGGTTGACAGGCAGTTTCCGGAGGATTATAATGCCCTCCGTTGAGGGCAATGGCGTCTTTGAACTTAAGGGTTCTTAGCCGCCGTTTTTGGTTTTATAAGCCGATTCCCCAACAAAAAACTATATATCAGAAGGCAAAGGCGTCTTCCGCGGAATTTAAGCTCCCGGGAGGCGCTTCTTCATTTACCGGCAACGGATCATCAGGAGGATCAACAATATGGAAACTGTATCGGATTATTTTGGAAGCATGGTTTTTAACGACAGAGTGATGAAGGCAATGCTGTCTTCAAAGGTTTACGCGTCTCTCAGAAAAACTATTGATGAAGGCGTGGCCCTTGATCCTTCCGTCGCGGACGCTGTTGCACAGGCAATGAAGGACTGGGCGCTGTCGAAGGGCGCGACCCATTTTACTCACTGGTTCCAGCCCCTTACCGGCATCACCGCGGAGAAGCATGACTCGTTTATTTCTCCTTCCCCGGACGGCGGAGTGATCATGGAGTTCTCCGGCAAGGAACTCATCCAGGGCGAGCCGGACGCGTCGTCCTTCCCCTCCGGAGGTCTCAGAGCCACCTTTGAGGCCCGGGGATACACCGCATGGGACCCCACGTCCTACGCTTTTATCAAAGGAAAGACCCTTTGCATTCCTACGGCGTTCTGCTCCTACGGAGGACATGCGCTTGACAAAAAGACGCCGCTCCTGAGGTCCATGGAGGCACTTAACAAGCAGGCGCTGCGCATACTGAGACTCTTTGGCAATACCACAGCCACAAACGTGAAATCCTCCGTTGGCCCGGAGCAGGAATATTTTCTTATCACCAAAGAAATGTACGATCAAAGACCTGACCTCAGATTCTGCGGCAGAACGCTTTTCGGCGCGAAACCGCCGAAGGGCCAGGAAATGGACGACCACTATTTCGGAGCCATCAAGCCCAGAGTCGCCGCGTACATGGAAGAACTCAATAAAGAACTCTGGAAGCTGGGGATCCTTGCCAAGACAGAGCACAACGAGGTGGCTCCGGCTCAGCACGAGCTGGCTCCCATATACACCACGACAAACGTGGCCACGGATCACAACCAGCTCATGATGGAGATCATGCAGAAGATCGCCGAAAAGCACGGCCTTGTGTGCCTGATACACGAAAAGCCTTTTGCAGGCGTCAACGGCTCCGGCAAACACAACAACTGGTCCATTGCCACGAACGAGGGTCAGAACCTGCTTTCGCCCGGCGAAACGCCCTATGAAAACGCTCAGTTCCTGCTTTTCCTCTGCGCCGTGATAAAAGCGGTGGACGATTATCAGGATCTGCTCAGGATCTCCGTTGCCACCGCGGGCAACGATCACAGACTGGGAGCCAACGAAGCTCCTCCGGCAGTCATTTCAATGTTCCTTGGAGATGAGCTGAACGCAGTTCTTGAAGCCATCGAGACCGACACTCCTTACAAGGGCGCTCAGAAGACCCAGATGAAGCTTGGCGTTGACGTGCTGCCGAAATTCAACAGGGATACCACGGACCGCAACAGGACCTCGCCTTTCGCATTTACAGGCAATAAATTCGAGTTCCGCATGCTGGGTTCCTCCAACAGTATCGCCTGCGCAAACATCATGCTGAATGCCGCCGTGGCAGAGAGCCTCAAGGTGTTTGCGGACAAGCTGGAGGGCGCGGCGGACTTCGAGTCCGCACTCCACGAGATGATCAAGCAGACCATCAAGGACCACAAACGGATCATATTCAACGGCAACGGCTATGACGACGCCTGGATCAAGGAAGCCACCGAGGTCAGAGGACTTCTCAACTACCGCACTACCGCTGACTGCATGCCTCACCTGCTGGATAAGAAAAACGTTGACATGCTTATCGGGCACAAGGTCTTCACCCTGGACGAGCTCCGTTCAAGAAGAGACATCATGCTTGAAAACTACTGCAAGACGGTCACCATTGAAGCCAACACCATGGTGGATATGGCCAAAACAGCCATCGCTCCCGCAATTTCGGAGTTCACGGCTGACGTGGCGGCCAACGCCAATACGAAGATCGCTCTCGATCCTCAGATCGCCTGTGCCTACGAGACGGACATCGTCAGGAAGCTTTCCGCCATCACAGACCGGGTCTACGCGGGAGTTGCGGAGCTTCAGGATACGCTGATGGCTCTTCACGACGCGAAGGATATTATCGCTGAATCCGAAATGATCAGGGATATGGTACTTCCCAAGATGTGCGAGCTGAGAGTTGCCTGCGATGAGGCTGAGACAATGACCGCAAAAGAGTACTGGCCGTTCCCGACCTACGCGGACATACTGTTCAGCGTAAGATAATTAATGCCGGTCTTCCCGGTAAAATACGTTAAATTTTATAGTCTGCAAAGGACCTTTGCGGGCCCGTAAGATTGGAAAGAGGTGATCCATTATGATGATCGAAGAGATTACGAAGTTGATTGGCGATACTGTCAACGAACAGGTGTTCGGAGTGTGGCTGCTTATCGGAGCGGCGCTGGTGTTCTTCATGCAGGCGGGCTTCGCCATGGTCGAGACCGGATTTACGAGGGCGAAAAACGCGGGCAATATCATAATGAAGAACCTGATGGATTTCTGCATCGGAACTGTTGTGTTTGTGCTCCTGGGCTTTTCGCTGATGATGGCCGAGGACTACGTGTTTGGCATCATAGGTGTGCCGAACCTTCAGATAATCACGGATTTCAAGGGCTTCCTCGCAAGCGGAAACGCTCCTTCCTTCGTGTTCAACCTGGTGTTCTGCGCCACCGCCGCGACGATAGTCTCCGGCGCCATGGCCGAGAGAACGAAATTCCTTTCCTACTGCATTTATTCCGGCGTCATCTCGCTGTTCGTGTACCCCATCGAAGCGGGCTGGATCTGGAACAGCGCGGGCTGGCTCAATCAGCTGGGCTTCCACGATTTCGCGGGCTCCGCGGCTATCCACTCGGTGGGCGGCGTCACCGCTCTCATCGGCGCGATAATACTGGGGCCGAGGCTCGGAAAGTACGTAAAGGACAGTCAGGGCAAGGTGACCAAGGTGAACGCCATCCAGGGCCACTCGATAACTCTTGGCGCGCTGGGCTGCTTCATCCTCTGGTTCGGCTGGTACGGCTTTAACGGAGCCGCAGCCTGGGACAACGAATCCCTTGCCTCAATATTTGTCACCACGACCATTGCTCCCGCAGTTGCAACCTGCGCCACAATGATATTCACCTGGATCAAGAACAAGAAACCCGACGTTTCAATGTGCATAAACGCCTCGCTTGCGGGCCTTGTGGGTGTTACGGCGGGCTGCGACGCGGTGGACGCCATAGGCGCGACAGTGATCGGACTTGTGTCCGGAATACTTGTGGTCGTTGCCGTGGAATTTATCGATATAAAGCTTCACATTGACGATCCCGTTGGCGCCGTCGGCGTGCATTTCGTGAACGGCGTCTGGGGAACCATCGCGGTGGGGCTCCTTGCCAATCCCTCAGCTCCCGCGGGACTCAGCGGCTTGTTCTACACCGGAAGCTTCAGACTTCTCGGCGTGCAGGCTCTCGGGATACTGGCGGTACTTGGCTGGACGGCGGCAATGATGACAGGCACCTTCTTCCTCATAAAGAAGACCGTTGGCCTCAGAGTTTCGAAGGAAGAGGAGATCAAGGGCCTTGACAGCACGGAGCACGGTCTTCTCAGCGCCTACGCGGATTTCGTGCCGGCTGTTGAAAGTATTGATTACGGTTTTGAGGGCGCGACAGCGGTGGTTGGCGACGTTCCCGAAGCGGAAGCTATACCGGTGAAAAAGGTCGTTTCCTTTGACGAGGGCACACCGAAGTTCACCAAGGTGGAGATAATCTGCAAGGAACAGCGCTTCGAGACTTTGAAGAACGCCATGATGGATATAGGCATCACGGGAATGACGGTGTCCCACGTGCTTGGCTGCGGCCTGCAGAAGGGCGCGCCTGAGTATTATCGCGGCGTACAGGTGGAAGCAAACCTCCTGCCGAAGATCCAGGTGGATATAGTCGTAAGCAAGGTCCCGGTGAGACACGTCATAGAGACCGCCAAAAAGGTGCTTTATACGGGCCATATCGGCGACGGCAAGATATTCGTCTACGACGTTGAAAACGTTGTCAAGGTGAGGACCGGCGAGGAGGGCTACGATGCTCTTCAGGACGTTGAGTGATCGACCCGGGAAATGTGTTTGCCGCCTATTGAGTTAAAGGAGAAAACGTAATGTGTTCGATCTTCGGTTATTGCGGCTCCGTCGCTGACAGGAAAGCCTTTGAAAAAGGGTTCGCCGAGACAGTCTCAAGAGGTCCCGACGACAGCCGCATCGTCGAAACAGGGGAGGGGCTGCTGGCCTTCCGCAGACTGTCAATAATGGGCCTGACCCCCGAAGGTATGCAGCCGTTTGTTAAAGACGGCTGCGCCGTCGTTTGCAACGGGGAGCTTTACGGCTTCGAAAAGGCCCGTGACGTTCTTAAGGCAAAAGGGTATAGGTTTAAGAGCGACAGCGACTGCGAAATAATACTGCCTCTCTATTTTGAATATGGAACAGATATGTTCGCCGGGCTTGACGCGGAATTTGCCTGCGTGATATATGACGGCAGGACCGGCGAGTATATTGCCGCAAGGGATCCCATCGGCATCAGACCCCTTTATTACGGGTACGACAGAAACAACGTCATCGTTTTTGCCAGTGAACCCAAGAATCTGGTGTATTTATGCGAAAAAATAATGCCTTTTCCTCCGGGACATTATTACAAAAACGGTGAGTTTGTGTGTTATAATGATATCGCCAAGGCGGACCGGGTGTCTGAGGACGGTCTTGAGACCGTTTGCGCAAAAATTCGCGGGAAGCTTATCAAAGGCGTGGAGAAGAGACTCGTGTCGGACGCGGCGGTGGGCTTCCTGCTCTCGGGCGGACTTGATTCGTCCCTGGTATGCGCCATCGCGGCGAAAAGCTCGCCGAAGCCGATAAGGACTTTTGCCATTGGCATGAGCGGGGACGCTATCGATCTCAAATACGCCCGGCAGGCAGCGGATCACATCGGATCCGACCACACTGAGGTGTTTATGACTCCGGAGGAGGTCATCGGTTCTCTTGAGACCGTGATCAAGCTTCTCGGAACCTACGACATCACCACGATAAGGGCAAGCATGGGCATGTACCTCGTGTGCAAGGCGATACACGAGAACACAGATGTGAGAGTGCTTTTGACCGGTGAGATA
>JAGCZO010000228.1 GCA_017959965.1 Clostridia bacterium
GGCAAAAATAGCTCAAGAATGAGCGATTACGTTCACAAGGAATTTAAAGGCTCTTTACGTGTTTTGCGTAAAATATTAAGAAGAAAAGTGCGGAATAAATAGTTCCGCATTTTTCTTTATCAGTACGCAAAACACTTCGCATGAACGGGCCACGTCCAGAGATGCAGATTTACGAGCTATTTTTTTGAGTGCAGACCCGAAGCTGTACGAAGGTACTGCGAGAGGTCTGCCCTCAAAAAGTATTTTGCGAAGTAAATTAAAACCTGTTTTTCTTCTTCCAATTTTATAAGTAAAATAGCCGAGCAAAATACGTAAAGAGCCGTAAAGATGCTTCTCTGGCAGTACCTTTGTACAGCGGCCGGGTCTCTGCGCGGGCAAAAATAGCTCAAGAATGAGCGATCACGTTCACAAGTAATTTTCAGTTTTTACCTGTTTTGCAATAAAAAAAACCGGCATTTCTGCCGGTAACGGTACAACCATTCGATTGTATTGGCGTCACAGCTCAAAGAACCGGGACATGAGTGCCGGGACCTGGCCCTTGAGGGACTTCAGGATGTCCTCCGCCGACGGATTGCCGAGGACGTATTCACGCATATACGTTCCCTGCGGACCGCAGAGACGGTCGTGCAGCGGGTACCAGTTCTCCATCAGGAACGAACCGTATTTTGCAAGGCGGAAGTCTCCGACCACACGGTACTCGGGACTGATGGTGTCGATCGCCACCGAGTATCCCTTCTTCACCGCATCCTTTATGTCCTCGGTTTTGTTCTGTCTCGCAAACACTATAGTCGAGCAGATGCGGCTGTTGCGGTTGCGGTCGGTGGAGCCGTGACTGTCAGTGGAGCCAACGATTGGATAATCCATCCCCTTGGCTTTATGCTCGTAATAGAATATGGTCTGAAAACCGTTTTGCTGGAAGTAGTTCTCGCCGCCAAGGACCTCAAACGCGTCAAAGGGCTTTTTCCCGTACAGGTAGTCAAAGTATTCCTCGGAGACCTGCACCGTCGAGCACATCCAGTAGGGGTGGACGAAAATGCCAAGGCCGCCGCCTTCGCGCACCTTCTCGTAGATCCACTCCGCCGCCGCAAACGACAATCTTTCGGATTCTATGGGGCGGTCGACGTACTTGGCGCGTTCCGTTATCATCTCCATAAACGCTTCGCGGGTCATTGTGGGCGGGCAATTGCCGTCAGCGCTCCTGCCCCGGGGATCGTCGCCCATATAGGCCTGGTTGGAATTTGGCGTGACCAATGCGTTTACGCTGAAAGCGCTGCCGCAGCTTATGTAGTGGAGATCGTTAAGAGGCAAATGGATCTCCTCGCCGGTCAGGACCTGCATGTCTGTGATGGGGCTCTCGTCGTTCTTGGCGATCTTGAATTTTGCTCTTGCCTCGAGGGAAGGGTAATATTTCCCGTGGTCGGAAATTATCGTGAAATCGTAGCCGGTCTCACGGTAGTTGCTGACGACCAAAAACGGATCCTCGTTGCCGTCGGAACGGGAACTGTGCATGTGGAAATCGCCGCGGTACGGGTAGAGGCCTTTCATATCATCGCCAAGAGCATAAACGCGGAACTCGCCGAGAAAACCCTCGCTTTCACGGTAAAATACGTGGATCTGATACATTCCCTCCCGTTCGAACACAGCGGTTATCCGGAGTACGTGATCGTCGCCCGCGGTTACCTTTAAGGCCCTGGTACAGCCGCTTCCGATAAACCTGGAATCTTCCGCGCGGCTGGATTCGTTAATGAGTACGTTGTATTCATGCCCCGCCTCAAGGGTACGGCGCTCGTTGACGGCGCGCAGCGATAAAGTTATCTGACGTCCCGTCAGAAATACCGCCGGAGTTATCTCATATTCGTATAGTTCGTTTCTCATCGTTGCCATAGGTTCTTCTTCGCAGGTTTATGCATTATATATTTGAGGATATCATGTGTTTGCATCTCTGTTTGATTATATAACGGACCGCCGCACTTTTCAAGACACGCAGATGCTGTTCGCTGGAAATTTGCCTTTGTTTACGGGAAATTTCGGCTTGGCGCTGTTGCCTCGCCGGCTGCGGTGATCACGCTTTGCGGATAGTTGATGACGTTGGCGGTACGATCACTGAAAATCCTTCATTTATAGGCAATTTCCCGCATCCGCACATTGGCGTGGGATCGCTTTGGCACTTGAAATCAGGGGCAAACGGTGCTATGATGACAGGGCAGCACTGATTTTTTATTCAGTAATAGCCAAACATCCGTAAGGAGGATTTATAAAATGAAAAAGCTAGTAACCATAGTGCTTGCGCTTATGATGCTCCTGAGCTTCGTTGCCTGCGGAACTGTTAACGATAACAAGGGTGATAGTAATACTCCCGCCAATCAGCAGGAGACCGGCACTCCTGATAACCAGGGAACGAATGACGGCGGCAGCAGTCAGGGAAACAACGGGACCGCCGAGGGGGCAAAGCTCACCGGAAAGATCAACCTCATTGACCTTGACGACAGAGATCCGTCCATTCTTCGCGGCGTGCGCATCAACGGTCTTAACGTCGGCACCGCTGACGGCTTCAACGGCAGAGCGTCCTCTCTTACAGATGTCCGCTGCATTTTTGAGTTGGGCGAGTGGATAGAATTTTATCCGGACACGAATACAGAATATGCTCTCCGCGTTTGGATCCTGAAGCACCGCGACGATCAGGATTATTACAACACCTGCAAGTTCTCCGATCTGATGCCGAATTTCGCACAATACTGCGATCTCCATTACCCGGCGGACGAGGAAGACCCCGATAATTGGTACTGGGGCAACTTCTATCTGAATGAAGATGATTGCGAAACCGGCTATTATGACTTCGTTTTTACGTATGAGGGGAAAGCAATCGGCGTCCTACTGACCCGCTTTTATAAAGTGGAAGAGCTCTTAGGCAAAAGCGATGAGGCGCTTGAAGCTATCATGAAGGAATGATCCGTTTTCGTGATCACATACAATTTTAAAATTACGGACTCGACAGTTTTGCCGGGCCCGTTTTTGATTTTTGCGGCTGCTCTCACAAGATCTGAAGCCAATGGGGTATCGTGAAGAGAGTTTGAGAAGGGCGCCTCCACGCCAATGTCAGGCAGATATTCAAAAGCGACCGTTGTGCTCGGAAAGAACGACCTCGGCAAGTACCGTGGGGACAGGGTGATCCAAAGCTATGGTTTTTGAACTATTTTTGCGTGCGCGACCCCGAAGATGTACGAAGGTACTTCGAGCGGGGAGCTCGCGCAAAGCATGCAGCAGAGTGATCCGTCGCAAGACACCTTGTAATATCTTTTATCCCTGTTGCGTGCGTAAAGAGTCAAAAACCATTGTTTTGTGTGTTTTATTTAGAATAGTTCAATACGATTCATCAAGAAATCGAGCAAATTACAATTGAAAATTCCATCATCATCATAGAAACTTGTCGGAATATCCCGCCTTATGACGATTTTCTTAAAGAAATCTCTCGTAAGCCGTAGCGAATCAAGCTCCGCATCCGCCTTTTCCTGTTCGTCCATTCTCAACGCAGATTGAATATAAATCTTTTTGTCAGAATAATTGACGACAAAATCTATCTCTTTCAGCTTTTTCTCACGACCTCTTCTGTCTTCCACAACACCGACGTCCACGGAATACCCGCGCCTTATCAGTTCGTTATAAATGATGTTTTCCATCAGGTGCCCGGGTTCAATTTGCCGGTAGTTCAAGCGGATGTTGCGAAGACCGACGTCCGTATAATAATACTTATTCGGGAAGTCAAAATATTTTTTTCCCTTCACGTCATATCTCTTTGCTTCGGAAATGAGGAAAGCGTCCATCGTATGCTTCAAATACTTGGAGACCGTGTCATCGGTTATTTTCGTTGTCAACTTTGTGTTAAGCGCCCCGGTTATTTTGCTTGCATTTGTCAACGATCCGATTTGTGAGGCCAGATAATCAAGCATGCTTTCCAGTACGTCTTCCCTTTGGATTTTCGCATGCTCCACCAAGTCTTTAACATATATCTCATCATACAGGTTCTTCAAATATGCTCGCTTTCGTTCGGGCGTAGGCTCGTTTATAAGTCCCGGCATCCCACCATAAAGCATATATTCGTCGAATGCTTCGCTTGCCACTCCTCCTCGGTAAGCGTAAAACTCCTCAAAGGAGAAGGGATAAACTTTTATCTGACTTGATCTGCCCCTGAACTCCGTGGCAATGTCACTGGATAACATTTTGGAATTACTTCCCGTAACGTAGCAATCAAGGTTAGAATATGCCTTCAATTCATTGAGCATATCATATATCGTGATCTCGATATTGCCGCTTTCTTTATCCACTACCGTTGTCGTGAGTTGCACCTCATCAATAAAAAGGTAATATTTCGTGCTCCTATCTCCGGTGACGATCTTTTCAACGTGCTCACATAAAGTGATTGGATTTCGATATCTGTAGAACTTTCTCTTATCCAGTTCGATTTCTATGATTTGTTTTTCATCCACTCCTGTGGAAAGCAGATATTCTTTAAATAGCGTGAAAAGAAGAGTGGACTTACCTCCCCTTCTGATTCCGGTAATAACTTTGATATTTCCATCCCACATTCTTTCAATGATTTGGTTAAGGTAAAAATCTCTTTTAATCACAAGGCCCTCCATCATCGAAATTTAGGACATTTTCGTCGCAAGTTTCGACTAAATTATACCGAGCCCAAACGAAAAAAGCAAGTTGTTTGTTCGAAAGTTTTGGCGTTTCTGCCGTAAGTTTCGACTGGTGATAGCCTTTCCGGGGTGACATCGTATATAGAGCCCGAATAATTGCAGAGGGCCGGGGAGACTCTTTGAGCCTGACGAAACTCCAATACAAACAGAGGTACTGCTTTTCGATAAATATGTTCTCCGGCGGGGCACGTTGGGGCGACACTCTGACGTAGCCGTAAACTGCCATTTGGTGTTCCTCCTTGGCGATAATAGTCAAGCAGATTATATTCGCTTGCCGCGGTTGCGCAGGTCACCTTTTTTTGTTAATATCATCTCAGAGAAACGCTCTGTAATTTTAAATGCGTGAACAGGAGACTGTTCAGAGGGAGGAAACCATGGGAATCAGAACAGATATTCGTACCAGAAATGCGGTGGAGGGCAGCGAGAAGAGGCAGGCGCTGATCCTGCAGGAGCTTGTTGAGATCAGGAAGCTGCTGGAAAAACTTGTTGAAAGAACGGAACCGCCCAAAAGCAACGACCGGCAGAGAATATGACTGCGGGAGTCATTGACAACGACTCTTTTTTTGGTCTACAATCAATTATCACAAACGATCCCGCCATTGAATCAAGCTTACAGGCAACGGGTTTCATTGGCGGTGCCTGATACTGGAGCAGTTATATGAAAAAAGCAATAAGTCTTCTGGTCGTGCTGGCGATCACGTTGTCGATGTTTTCGGCCGCTTCGGCGTTTTCGGGAACGGGCCCGCAGGATGCAGACACTGACGTTCCAAGCTACAGTTTAAGCGGCGCCTCCTGCTTCAAGGGCTGCACGGTCGAGCTGTACGTTTCCGTCGTTAACAATCCGGGAATAATTTCGCTGAGGAACACGGTAAGCTATGACGTTGACGCGCTGGAGCTTGTAAGCGTTGAAGACCTGGGGCTGCTGAGAGGGTACACCACCCCGGCGCCAAAGGTCACCTCGCCTTATACGCTCAGGTGGGCAGATCCTCTTGCCAATGAGAACAACTGCGCCGAAGGAAGGCTTGCAAAGCTCACGTTTTCGGCAAAGGAAACGGCTGTTTCAGGCTCTTACACGGTTACTGTCAGTCACGTTGAGGCGAGAACGGCGGAAGGCTTGAAGGTCTCTTTCCGTAATGCGGAGGCGACCGTTGAGATAATGAGACGCCTGAGGGGCGACGCGGACGGGGACGGAGAGGTCACCGACTGGGATGCGATGCAGCTGGAACGTTATCTGGCGTCCTGGAAGGTGGAGATCGACCTTGGCGCTCTTGACGCGGATGAGGACGGCGAAGTTACGGACTGGGACGCGATCCTCCTGAACCGTTTCCTCGCCGGCTGGAAGATCGACTTTTTCAACGAATTTGAGCCTGAGCCCACGCCTTTTAATATAGACGCGCTGGACTATTCGGAAAAAACAGTCTCCGCTGACGACCTTTTCCCCTACTGCAAGACCCAGGGCAGGACCATAATCACGGACTACAAGCTCACGTCCTCTTCAAAGGAATACAGGGGGATAGCGCTTGATTATTCGGCCGCAGCCATAGAGTTTAACGCCTACTGCGAGGGCACGGTGGTTGCTTCGTTCCGGGCCAAGTCCACCGACATCGGCGGTTCGAGGCTCTACTTAAGCGTTTACGTTGACGGCGTGCAGGTGGGCACGAGCCGGGGCGATTTCAAGCTGACCAGATCCACTTTGACTAAACTCACTTTGGCGGAGGACCTTCCCAGGGGCCTTCATACCATCAGGATCGAAAGGCAGACGGAGGCTGAACGGGGACTGATCTATGTGGATTCCGTGAAGCTCTCAGGCGAGCTTGCGGAAAGACCTGCGGACTCACAGTACTTTATTGAGGTCATCGGAGACTCCATCACCGCGGGCTACGGCATGCTTTATCCGGACCTTTCCGACGGGCAGACAGGGGCAAACGCAGCCGCCAATGAGTACGAGGACGGCACCAGGACCTACGCGGTGCTGGCGGCAAAGGCAATCGGCGCGGATTACAGTATCGTGGCCCAGCAGGGCATTGGCGTCATCGCGGGCTACTATCCACACACGATGCTGAAGACCTATACCGAGACCTGCTATCAATGCGGCAGGCACGAGGCCTGGACCTTCCCGAGAAAAGCGGACGTGGTGGTCATCAACCTGGGCACCAACGACAACACCTTCTGCAACAACGGCACAGTCACTCTTGCCCAGGTGGAAAAAGGAATAAAGGATTTCATCGATCTTGTGCGGGCGAAGAACCCGGACGCAAAGATCCTCTGGGCCTACGGGATGATGGACACGACGCTTTACACCTACATCCAGAAGGCGATCAAAGCCAAGGGCGGCGCTCAGGCGGGCCTCTACTGCGTCAAACTGACCCCGAACAGGAGCGGCGGCAACGGTCATCCCAGCCTTCAGGCCCATATCGACAACGCCAAAATCCTTGAAGCAAAGCTGAAAGAACTGCTGAATAGCCAATAAATTGTATAAATACGTTTGAACAGGCGGCCGCCCCGACGAAAAAGGGCGGCCGCCTGTTTTGCCGTATAAAAAGGCAAAAACCGGCAATTCGCAAAATAATTGGCGTTGAGAAACAATAAAAAAACCTTAAAATTAGCACTCACCGCTTGACAGTGCTAACAATCGTGGTATAATGTAGGCGAACAAGGAAAGAAGCGCCGGGGAGAGATCCAAAGGAAAGGATCCCGGAAGCGCAGGGCCTTGTCGGAAAACCAATTATGAAAGGGAGCGTTGATCGGGTGACTGTTTCGGCGGGAGTGATCCCGGGGCGGTTGGATTAAAGTGAAATGTCCTTGAAAGGCGATAAACATTGGCTTGCTTAATCAACACCGCTCGAAGAAAAGATCACCGGAGGAGCGTTCCAAAAAGGAGGAATAGATCATGTATTTACCCAGCATTTTTTCTGAAAACTTTTTTGACGATTGGATGGATTACAATTTCCCGACTGTTAACGTAGATAAGCAGCTCTACGGGAAGAACGCGAACAGAGTCATGAAGACAGATGTGCGCGAGCATGAAGACGGATACGAAGTCGAGATAGACCTTCCGGGCTTCAAGAAGGATGAGATCGACGTACAGCTTGATCAGGGTTACCTGACGATCAAAGCGGCGAAGGCTGTTGAAAAAGATCAGACCAAGCGCGGTAAGATAATCCGTCAGGAGCGTTACTCGGGAACCATGTCCAGAACGTTCTACGTCGGCGACAGTCTCACCGAAGAGGACATTAAGGGCAAATTTGAGGACGGTGTTCTGAAGCTTTCCATCCCGAAGGCTCAGGCTAAGATCCCCGAGAAAAAGACTATCGCCATCGAAGGATAAACCGGGAATGACCGGGACAAGGTCATAAAAATACAAAACCTGTGTGATTCCTTCATAAAAGGAGGCGCCGGCCAGGATCAAACTGGCAGGCGCCTTCTCGGTTTTTACTAAAGATGATCAGATCCTTCCGTGCTCCTCCACGTTGAGGATGAAATACGTGGCGCCGCCCACGGTTACTTCCTCGGCAACGCTGTCGTTGCGGAGACCTCTGCCGAAGGATTCGCGGCTTGATTTTACCGATCTGCGGGTGCTGGAGAATATCTTGAGCAGTTCTATTGCGTCGTCGATGCGGTCTTCGTCCGTTCCGATGAGAAGGGTGGTATTGCCAACGTTGAGGAAGCCGCCTGTGGTGGAAAGACGCGTGACTTCAAAGCCCCGGTTTGTGAGGGCGGAGATGACCACGTTGCTGTCGTCGTTGTTAACTATTGCGAGAATCAGTTTCATAATTAATATCCTTTCCGAGATCTTTGCGATCTCAAATATATAAACACTTCGTATAAAACTCTGAAAAGTGTCTTACAGATCGTAGCTCAAAAGGGCAATGCTCCTGCGGTCCAGTTTTCTGTAGTCGGGTATCTCGTAGCGGTTGTCGTTGCTGTCGCGGACCAGGACTCTGCCGTCGTAAAAGATCTTTATGTCGCTGTGGCGGTTCTGGATCGTGAACGAGGCAATGCCCCGCTCGGTCTCCACTGTCCATTTGAGGATGCCGAACTTTTCGGTGCGGTCCACCATGCGAAGGATCCGTGGGATCATGTAATACTCGCCAAGGCACTTCTTCACGATCTCCCGGGATTCCGGCATGAGTGTCGCAACGTCGCGGATCACCGCGCGCTCCTTGTTTTCCTTGTCCAGAAGGGTGACGTATTTGTCGCCGCCGCTTACGGGGAACAGACGCCTTGGCTCCACGTCCTCGATGACGTTGCCGTCGTAAAAATATACGTTGAGGCGGGGCGCTTCAATGAGTTCAAATCTGGCTTCATCGCCGTTGATATAGATTCTATCCATTTTTTCCTCCTCCCGTCAATCGAGATTTTCCAGCGCCTTGGACGCGCGCACCTTCTCGGACATGGACTGTATCTCCACCAGCCTGCAGTACTTTCCGTGGAGGGCCATGAGCTCCTCATGGGAGCCGTTTTCGATGATCCGTCCCTGGTCGACGACAATGATCTTATTGGCTTTTCTCAGGGTGGACAGCCTGTGGGCGATCATTATAGTGGTGCGGCCGCTGATGAGGCGCTCGATGGCCTCCTGGATCAGATTTTCGGTCTCCGAGTCCACAGAGGCGGTGGCCTCGTCGAATATCATTATCGAGGGGTTTTTGAGCACCGCGCGGGCAATGGATATCCTTTGCTTTTCGCCGCCGGAAAGGCCGATGCCGCGCTCACCCAGCATGGTGTCGTAGGCGTCGGGCTGCCTTGCGATGAACTCGTGGGCATTGGCAACGTCCGCGGCGTGGATGACCTCCTCAACGGAGGCGTTGGGCTTGCTGTAGGCAATGTTGTTGAACACGGTGTCGCGGAAAAGCATTGCCTCCTGCTGGACGTAGCCTATCTCGCCCCTGTAATACTCAAGATCCAGGTCGCGGATATTTTTGCCGTCCACAAGGATATCCCCTTCGTAGTTGTCATAAAAGCGCATCAGAAGGTTTATAAGGGTCGTCTTGCCGGAACCTGTTGTTCCCACGATGCCGACGATGTCGCCGGGCTCTATGGTGAGGTTTATGTCCGAAAGGACCTTCTTGGTGCGGTCGAAGGAGAAATTGACGTTCTTGAACTCGATTTTTCCCTTTATTTCGGGAAGTTTCTCGTGAGCCTCCGTTGAGACCTCAGGCTCCGCGTCAAGGATATCAAACACTCTTTCCACGGAGGCAAGGGCCTGCTGATACGAATCGTTCAGGTAGGCGAAGAAGTTTACAGGGCCGTAGAACATTGACGTGTAGCTGAGAAAGGACACCAGAAGACCCGCGGAAATGCCGAAGCCCGAAATTACCCAGTGGCCGCCAACCGCCCAGATCAAAAGCGAGCCGCAGGTGATCACAAAAGAAGTGATGGCCGGGAAGGCGGTGGTGATGCGGGCGGACTGTATGTCCACGTTGTACCATTCCTCGTTATATTTTTCAAAACGCTCGACGGCTCTTTTCTCACCGGTGAAGGCCTTGACCACCCTTATGCAGGGGATCGAATCCGTGAGCACAGACGTGACCGCGGCCCAGCGGCGCCAGATCCTGCGGTAAAAAGGTGCGATCTTCCGGCCGAACCACTTGGCACCCAGCACCACTATCGGTACCGGCGCCAACGACAAAAGCGTTAGCTTCCAGTCCATGATAAACATGATCACGATGATGCCAACGAGCGTGAAAAACTGTACCACCACGTCCTGGGAAAGCCTTAACACGAAGCTGTTGATGGTGGCTGTGTCGCCGCTGATCCTGTTGATCACTGAGCCCGTGGAGGTCTTGTCGTAAAACTTCATGGAAAGGCGCTGGGCGTGGCCGTACACGTCGTTCCTGAGGGCCTTGATCATCCGGTCGCTGCTGACTCTCAGAAAATAGTTTCTGATAATGTTCACGGTGACGCCAATGAGATACGACGCTCCGAGGATCGACACCACCACGATGAGCATCCGCTCGTTTTTCTCCGGCAGTATCTCGTCAACGAGATGCTTCGTTATATATGGCGGCAGCAGGGCAAGGGCGGTGGAAAGAGCCGACAATATGAGGCAAAACACCAGCTTGGGCGCCTCAGGCTTCACGTACTTGAGAAGCTTTTTGGCGATCTTTCCCTTTGATGCGCAGTTGATGCACTCGGCGCCGGGCCTCAAAAGCCTTCTGCCGCATCTGGGGCATACGCAAAGCAGCTTCTCGTAAGTCGCGTCAACGATCTCAAACTGTTCCTCAACGCTTGCACCGCCTGCGACCGCCGTCAGAAAGCCCGCCGCCATGTCGCAAAGCGTGGCCACGGAATACGTGAACCGAAGAGCGGTCTCAGTAGTTCCGTCCTTCTTGACTATGCGGAGCCGGGAGTTTCCGTACATTCTTTTTACGGACGCGCTTTCGATATCCGCAATATTTCCTTCCAGGACCCCGCCGTCAAGCTCGGGATCCACCGAAATATACCTCTTCTCCGTGACCGCAAGTGCCGACGCTCCGTAGTTTGCATTGGCGGTAAGGTCGCCGACGATCACAAAAAGCAGCTTTTCGTCATCACGCATCCTCTCCGCGAGTTTCTCTTTAATATCTTCGGGAATCTCCTTGTTTTTGAGAAAATTCTGCTGTTCCATGAGTCACCTCCGATGGGCTTTTTTGAAAGCCCGCGGTATTATAGACAAATTAATTCTTTTGTCAAGGCGGAAATGAGGGGTTTTAAATGGTTTTAAATCTTTTTATAGAGTAGAACCTCTATTTGTTAAAGATTGAATTGCGCCGAAAAAATGACACACGGTGTGGAAAGCTTTTTTGCGACGGCGAAGAAAGAATGGATATTCAGGAAGCAATATGATAAGATGGAAGATGTAGAGGCTGATATATATGATCACATAGAGAATTTCTACGATAGGAAGAGACTGCATTCATACTTGGGGTACATGTCGCCTGTAGAATACAGATTGAAACGATACACAGAGGATTGTACCGGTGCGTATGAATAAAAATGAGTGTCGTTTTTACGACGCACTTCAAAGTGAGATTAAAATGAAAAAGAAAAAACGTGTTGGAATGATACTCGCCATTTGTATTCCGCTGGGGGTGTTGTTTTCAGTGGTGATGTGTATTGTCGGTTATTATTACCGAGGAGTTGAAGTGATTAATGGGTATCTTCGTATAGCCAACTCTCCGTATGATATTTCCGATCATTATAACCCCGACTTTATAGATTACGATGATCTGGTTCGGTTGAGAATAGTAGATGACGATACCAGGTATGCTGATAATTCATTTAGACTCTCGACCAGACACAAGATAAGAAACTTGTCTATTGACAGTGTGGATTATGAAGTTTCTTTTACGATCACTTGTTACGGACCTGAAGAGGCCAGCTACAGCGGCCACTGGATCGTCCGAATGGAGTTTGTGGATTTTCGTTGGCGTGTTGCTGAAGTTGTGAATTATTCTTCAGATGCGGATGAATAAGGCTTTTCACAATTTTGCAGAAGTTGTTTGCAAACACAGGGTTCAATTGTATCTGATTACGTTGACAAACAGCTGTAATATTAAAATGAGACTCAATAAGCTGCTTGATCAGTATTCAATAAGAGCTGTTACTGTATTGCTCTGATGAAGTTCGCAGACCCCTATCGTTGATTTAAACAAACGGTGAATACCAAATTGGCAATGCCAAGCTTTTTCGCATAAGATAAAAGGATTGCTGCTGAATTATGAGTGTTAACTTTTCACTTCACGCTCACTTCACGGCAAAAAAATAACAGTTGCGAGTCCCCTACATATATTATATAATACCTGTCGTCTCGCCGCTTTCCGGAGCGGTGCGGCAAAACTAAATAGCACGATTTTTGCATTTGTGCCGACAAAATCTTCAGGAGGCAAAGTTACTGAAGATTTACGAAAATCCGGCCAGGCTTGTCGTGCGCGGTCCGGCAGCTATTTACAAAAAAAGAAGATACGGACGGCGCGATATGGCCGGAGATAACATGGCCTTGCAGTTTTTCGGCCCGGGGCATCGGCTTTTTTTAGAGGCTTTCGCAAAAGAGAGCTTCATCAGAAAGCAGGTATTTCCGGGAAATACCGAAGAAACCGCGGCGGAGCGAAAAGCTCCGTCATAGAGATCTCCTGCTGCAGAATAACGGTCCGGGATTTTAAGATCCTGCGGGCTGCTGCAAAAACTCTTTGCGGGGGTGGAAGATCAGCCGGGCTGTGGGTTCGCGCAAAATTAGCTGTAATTTCGGCTGTGCGCGGTCTTTACCGCAAAGGGGGATGCAAAAAAATGGATGGAATTTATTCTTCTGACGTTATCGGAGACAGCGGGGAAACAAAAGAGAATGTTGTTGAACTGCGGAATATTACCGTAAAATTCGATAACGACATTATCCTTGACAACTTCAGTCTGGCCATCAGGGATAAAGAGTTTGTCACACTGCTGGGACCGTCAGGCTGCGGCAAGACAACGACGCTGCGGCTCATCGCGGGATTTCTTGAACCGAATGCGGGAGAGATCCTCTTCGACGGTGTTGACGTGAAAGACGTTCCGGCTCACAAGAGACCTGTCAATACTATTTTTCAGCGCTATGCGCTTTTCCCGAATTACAACGTTTACGACAATATTGCCTTCGGTCTGAAAGTCGCGAAGGTGCCTAAGAATATCATTGCGGAGCGTGTTGCCGAGATGATAGAGCTGGTGAACCTTAAAGGCTTCGAGAAGAGGCCTGTCCAGAAGCTTTCCGGAGGACAGCAGCAGCGTGTGGCTATCGCGAGAGCGGCCATCAACAATCCGAAGGTGCTTCTGCTGGACGAACCCTTGGCGGCTCTTGATCTGAAGCTCCGGAAGGATATGCAGAACGAGCTCAAGGCTATGCAGAGGCGTCTGGGAATCACTTTTGTATTCGTTACTCACGACCAGGAAGAGGCTCTCTCTATGTCGGATACCATTGTCGTCATGGACAACGGCAAGATCCAGCAGATTGGAAGCCCCACCGATATTTACAACGAGCCCAGGAACGCTTTCGTGGCGGATTTCATTGGCGAGTCCAATATCATCGACGGCGTTATGCTTAGAGACAGGCTCGTGAGGTTCCACAACAGGACCCTGGAGTGCGTTGACACGGGATTTGCGGTAAACGAACCGGTGGACGTTGTCATCAGACCCGAGGACGTGGATATAGTCCACCCCGACAGAGGACTGGTCTGCGGCACCGTTACTTCGGTAACGTTCAAGGGCGTCCACTATGAGATAATCATTGACGTCGAAGGCTTCAAATGGATGGTCCAGACCACCGACGAAAGCAAGGTGGGCGATTACGTGGGACTTTCCATCGATCCCGACGCGATCCACATAATGAAGAAATCCGAATATTCCGGCACAATGGGCGACTACAGCTATTTCAGCGATGAAATGGAGGAGATCAGCAACCCTGATTTCGAGAGTGAGGAGACCAAAGATGAAGAAACGGACTAATGTGCTCATCAACGCGCCTTATACTCTCTGGTCGGTGATATTCATTGTGGTGCCGCTGCTCATGGTCGTATACTTTGCGTTCACCAAGAGCGACGGTTCCCTGACTTTTGCCAATATCATTGCGCTGAAAGACTACTGGGCCGAGTTCAGGGACTCCATCTTATACGCGCTTATCGCCACGATCGTCGCGCTCCTCGTTGGGTATCCCTTTGCGTATGCTCTGACCAAGCTTTCGGAAAAGACCCAGCGCATCCAGATGATGCTCATAATGCTCCCCATGTGGATCAACTTCATCATCAGGACCTACGGCTGGAAAAATATATTGGAATACAACGGCCTGATCAATTCGGTACTGAAGGCAATGAATCTGAAGACCGTCCAGTTTCTGGGCCCCGGCGCAGTCATACTTGTCATGGTCTACGACTACCTGCCTTACATGATCCTGCCTATTTATACGGTACTTTCCAAGATGGACCCCGCGCTTACCGAGGCGGCCAGAGACTTGGGATGCAACGGCTTCAACGTCTGGAAAAAAGTGGTGCTGCCCCTCAGCGTCCCCGGCGTAGTCTCCGGCATCACCATGGTCTTTGTTCCCGCTATAAGCACGTTCTACATCTCGGCCATCATGACGGACAACAAGGTGAAGCTCATTGGCAATATCATCGAGGAGTACATGAAGGCCGGCTCCGTCAGCGGCAACGTTGAGACCAACTTCAATCTCGGCGCAGCCATGTCGCTTGTATTGGCGATACTGATACTGATAAGTATCATTATTATGAACCGGTTTACCGACGGTCAGGAGGAGGGGAATCTTGTCGTATGAAAGCTGTCAGCAAAGTTATCATAGGAATAGTTTACGCGTTCCTCTACGCTCCCCTTCTGTACATGGTGATCTTTTCGTTCAACGCTAAAAAATCTCTGGCGGTCTTCGGCGGGTTCTCCCTGAAGTGGTACCAGGACCTGTTCAACATGGGCGAGGTCATGGAATCTCTGAGATGGACGCTCATATTGGCGGTGCTGTCCGCACTGATCGCCACGGTGTTCGGCACATTGGCGGCACTTGGCCTGTACATGGCCAGAAACAAATTCTACAAGCAGAGCATGCTTGCGGTGACGAACATCCCCATGATGAACCCGGATATCGTGACAGGTATATCGCTCATGCTCCTTTTCGTCTTCATCGCCGGCATCATGAGAAGAAGCGAGTCCCTGAGCTTCGCAACGCTGCTCATTGCCCACGTCACGTTCAACCTGCCTTACGTCATACTGAACGTGCTGCCTAAGCTTAATCAAACGGACAAGAATCTTTACGAAGCCGCACAGGATCTGGGCGCGCCCCCCGCCAAGGCGTTTTTCCTGGTGGTGATACCCCAAATAGTTCCGGGTATCATTTCAGGTGCGCTGATGTCGTTCACTCTTTCCATCGACGATTTCATCATCAGCTATTTCACGGCGCCCGCGGAGATCCTGACGCTGCCCCTGAAGATCGAAGGCATGACCCGAAAGACCATGCCGCCCACGATCTACGCGCTGTCCACGCTTATGCTTATAACCACGATGGTTCTTTTGCTGCTGATCAATATAATCCAGTCAAGATCCGACAAAAAGACTGCCAAAGTCGCCAAACCTTAAACCGGGGCTGTGAAGCCTTACGCCAATCAATTTTGACAAAAGCGGATGCAGAAGCCTTTTGGGCCTGCTTCCGGAATCTTTAAAAAGGAGATTAGAAATGAAGAGAATCGTCAGCATTATAGTTGCCTGCGTGATGATGGTCACGCTTGCCGTTTTCTCAACTTCCTGCAACGTCAACGACACGGTTGAGAATCTTGAGGGAGACTACACGGGACTCGAAGGTACTACGCTCAACGTTATGAACTGGGGCCAGTACATTTCGGACGGCTCGGAGGGCTCGCTTAACGTAATTAAAGCTTTCGAAAAGGCGACCGGAATCAAGGTCAACTACAATGACAGCACCCCGAACAACGAGTCCATGTACGCGAAGCTCAAGAGCGGCTCGGTGGCGGTGGACGTTGTGATCCCCTCCGACTACATGATCGAGAGGATGATCAAGGAGGACATGCTTCAGAAGATCGACAAATCCAAAGTCACGAACTACAAGTACATTCTGGACGAATACAAGGATCTTTTCTTTGACCCCACGAACGAGTATTCCGTTCCCTACAACGTGGGCATGGTGGGCATCATCTACAACACCACGATGGTGGAAGGCACCCCCGACAGCTGGAGCATTCTATGGGACGAGACCTACAAGGACAACATTCTCTCCTTCAACAACCCCAGAGACGCCTTCGCGACCGCGCAGTTCCTCCTTGGCCAGGACGTAAACAATACGGACAAAGCCCTCTGGGACGCCGCCGCTGAAAAGCTGAAGGAGCAGAATTCGATCCTTCAGGGCCGCGTTATGGACGAGGTCTTCAACAAAATGGAAGGCGGCAACGCAGCCATCGCCCCGTACTACGCCGGCGACTTCCTTCTCATGCAGAGCAACAACGAGGACCTTGCCTTCGTTTACCCGAAGGAGGGCACAAACATATTCGTCGACTCTATGGTCATACCCAAAAACGCCAAGAACTACGAGGCTGCTCTCATGTTCATCAACTTCATGCTGGAGCCTGAGGTCGCTCTTGCCAATGCGGAATACCTCTGCTACGCATCCCCCAACAGCTCAGTCGTGAACAACCCTGACTATTCCTTCAACGGAAACCAGTACCTCTATCCGGACGATGCGCACAAGCCGAAGACTCAGTACTTCCACGACATCGACCCCGAGATCCGTACCTACTACGAGAGGCTCTGGTCGGAGATCACAAGATGACGGGAAATATTCTGCTGCAGAAGATCGCATTGCTGGCGGGAGAGGCGGCTGAGGCCACCCCGGATCCCACAGTCGTAGTCGCAAACAGGCCCCCGATCACGGTGTTCATCATAATCGGGTCTGCTGTCGCGCTTATCGTTGCGATCATTCTGGCAGTGAGATCCTCCAACAAGAAATACGGCAAAGACTGGTGAGAGTTCCCGCGAACTCAGGACCATCTGTGTATTTTGCCTTAATTTGCGGAATATAAGGCTCTTGGACTGCCTGAGACCGCAGAGCATACCGGAAAACAGAATCATGGAAACAAAACGCGACGACAACGGAATCCTGACAAGAATTGCCTGGGGTCTGTGCGGCCTGTTCGTCGCGTTTTCGTATCCTATCGCGGCATTCGTGCTGAGCTGGATACCCGCCCTTGAAGGCCTTGACAGCACCGCAAGGCGGCTCATATTCAGCGGCGCCTGGATATTCCTTGCCGCGGCCGTAGCGGTGATCCTTTACTTTGCAAAGAGCGAGAAACCTCTTTTATCCTTCAGGATCATCGAGATAAAAGATAAAAAACAGGCCTGGCTTTTGCCTTTGGTGTCTGTCATTGGCTTCCTTGGCGGCGTCGCTCTCAACAGGATAGTAAACGTGTGCCATTCGCTGATACAGTTTCCCGCCTCCTGGGAAAATCAGTACAGTGAAACTATAGAGGGCACGGTCCAGGGCAACCCCATCGTCGCTTTTTTCGCTCTCTGCGCGGCCGCGCCCCTTATTGAGGAGCTTTCCTTCCGGGGAAAAGCGTTTTATTATTTCAGAAAAGCTGTGGGGAAAAGGGCCGGTACCGTCGTTGCGGTCGCAGTCACGTCTCTGCTCTTCGCTTCCCTCCACGGCAATCCGATCCAGTTTATATACGCACTCATTTGCGGTGTTGCGTTCTCGCTCCTTACGGTCAGCTGCGGATCGGTGATACCCTCCGTTTTTGCTCACGTTGGCTTCAATGCCGCGAACCTCATTTTTTACGTTTTTCTCAACAATCAAAACCGCGATAACATGCAGCTGATGGTCAATATTGCCAGCTTCGTTGTTTTTGCCTTTTGCGTTGCCGCGGCGGTGATCACGGGAAGAATTTTAAGACACAGGAAAGAAGACCGGAAGGAGAATTCCGGAGATATATACATAGAATGATCCCCGGGCACAGTTTATACGCCAAAGGGATCGCAAGGGTGAAGAAATGATCATACTTTTTATCGGAGACGTTTTCGGAGCGGCGGGCAGGGATGCCCTTTTTCACGGCCTTTACAACATCAAAAAGAGAGAGGGCGCGGATATCTGCATTGCCAACGGTGAAAACGCCGCGTCAAACGGCAGAGGACTTTCGGGCCGTGACGCCAGGGATATTATGGAGTCGGGGGTTGACGTCATCACCATGGGCAACCACGTCTGGTCCTGCCGGGAGTTCGAGGAATTTGCGGACAGGCTGCCGGTGGTTCGCCCCGCCAACATAGGAAGAAACCGCCCCGGAAAGGGTTACGTTGTTACCGACGTCAACGGGGTGAAGCTGGGCATTGCCAACGTGGAAGGTCGGGCCTTCATGGATATCGTCGGCGACGACGTGTTCGGGACTGCCGACGACCTTGTCGCGGCAATGAAGGCCGAAGGCGCCGCGGTGACTTTTTTTGATTTTCACGCAGAGGCGACCTCGGAAAAGAAAATGTTCGCAATGTACCTTGACGGCAGGGCAACGGCTGTGGTGGGCACCCATACCCACGTGCAGACCGCTGACGAAACAGTGCTCCCGGGAGGCACCGCTTTTATTACGGATGCCGGCATGACGGGAATTTCCAGGGAAAGCGTGATCGGAATGGCCTACAAGGGGGTCTTCGAGAAGTTTGCCATGGGCAGAAAAGCAAGTTTTGAAGCGGTGAAGGCAGGGACCCTTGAGATCAGAGGCGTTGTGATAGACGCGGATGAAAAAACCGGAAAGGCACGCTCCATAAAGAGGATCGCAGAGATCGTTGAGCCGCCGGTGTGAACGGTTGCGCCGCGTCGGATCTGCATTTCCGGGAAATATTATAAAACTTTACGAAGAATTTGATTTGGCTTAAAATTCTCTTCCGGCACCTAAGACCGCTGACGATGCGGAAAACAAACTGCCGGCAGGAGGATTAGTGATGAAATATTTGAAAGTATCTGCTGACACCGAGGTTGGAGGACTTGCGGGGGCCATCGCCGGAAGTCTGAGACGGGGTGAGGATGCCGAAGTCGTAAGCGTTGGCGCGGGAGCTCTTAACCAGGCTGTGAAGGCCGTCGTGATCGCTAAGGAATTTCTCGCAAAAGAAGGAAAAGATATCGCTATGGAGCCCAGGTTTTCCGAGGTCTGTATCGATAATAAGGAAAAGACCGCTATCAATCTTCACATCTTCGAGATCCTTTTGGAGGAAGCGGCTTAAGCAGGCGGGACCCGAGGGACTTTGGCGTTTCGTCTTTAAACGGGTTCTGTTTCAACACAGCTTTTTAAGATCCGCAGTTTTTTATCAGTTTTACCGTAAAAGATGTTTGTTATTAAAGGCAGCCTTGAACTGTATAAAGACCCGCTTCTTGATTCCGAAAAGGGAGTCGGGCACTTCTTTACCACGCGCTACGGCGGAGTCTCCGGAGCCTCGGGTGAGCTTTTCAACGTTTCCTTCGGAAAGGAAAAGCCGGGGGAGAGCGGGAAGGTGGCGGAGAATATTGCCATTGCTGCGGCGGCGGAGGGGATCCCCTTCGAAAGATTCACCGCGGTGAAGCAGGTACACGGAGACAAAATTATTAAAGTTACAGAAGAGATCGCCGGAGCGAGATTCGGAAAGCCTGAGCTTGTGATCGAGGCCGACGCCATGATCACCGATATTCCGGACACTCCTCTTCTGACCACCCACGGCGACTGCATTCCGGTATATATTTATGCAAGGGACAGGGCGGTGGCCATGGTACACTCAGGCTGGAGAGGCACGGCTCTGAACATATCCGGAAAGACCATTGAGGCTTTGCTTCGCGAATACGGAGCAGAGCCCCGGGAGCTTTTATGCGCCGTTGGCCCCGGGATATGCGGGAAATGCTTTGAGATCGACAGACCGGTCTTTGACATCCTTTGGAATGAATTTCCTTATGAGGAACTTTTTTCCTACGACAGCGTTAAAAATAAATATAGAGCAGACCTTACTGGTATGGTGCTGAGATCGCTTGTTGATGCGGGAGTGAAGCCGGAAAACGTAAGCCGTCATGCTCCCTGCACCTGCTGCGAGGAAAACAGCGGCAGGTTCTTTTCCCACAGGCGGGAGCAGGGTAAAAACGAAGGACTCATGGGTGCCGCCATATGGCTGAAGAAATGAAACCTTAAGCTGCGGCCCGGCGGCTTCAAGGTTTTTCTTTTTTTTGCATTCGTCTTAAAAATATTGTAAAATCCACATGTGATCTGCGCTTCAGTTTGGGACGCAGATCCCGGAGGGAAACATGTTGTCGGGACGGCTGAAAACGAATATTTTCAAGCGCATCGCGGCGGCGGTCATTGCCGTCATGCTTCTTGCTGTCTTCGGGTGCTCCGCGGACGTTACGGAGAAACCTGACGACACGTCGATGCCCAATTCCACCAAAGGTCAGGAGACTCCTTCTCCGGCTCCGGAGGTGCCGAAGAGCGGCGGGACCCTGAAGCTTTCCGTGGGCCCCTACGACATCATAGATCCTCTCAGGACCTCCAACGAGGACGTGAGACTGTTCATGTGCACCTTCGTGTGTGAAAACCTCATAGATATTGATTCAAATATGCTTCCGGTCCCGCGGATCCTTACTTCATGGGTCTGCGACGAGACCTACAAGGTCTGGGAGTTTAAAGTCGCGCAGGACGTCGTTTTCCACAGCGGTTACAAGGCCGAAGCCGCGGACGTGAGGGATCTCATAAACAATATCATCGGCTTCGGCGGAAACTATTCAAGCAACGTAAAAAACGTTGCCGGCTGCTTTGCCAAGGACAAGGAAACCGTCCAGGTGATATTGGCGAAACCCGACGCGCTTTTTGTGAACAAGCTTTCGATCCCTCTTGTGGGCTGGAAAACGGTGACGTCGGACAGGCCCATCGTTATGGACGGCACGGGAGTTTTCAAGACTACGGAATTTGACGGAGATCACATTCTCCTTGAAAAAAACACGCTCTACAGGGACAAGTCAAAGCTGACGTACTACAATACCGTCGATATCACCGTCTACGAGAGCGAAAACGCCAAGACTCTTTCCGACAGCGACATTTGCGTGCTGCAGGGAGCTTCCGTCGGCTCGAACCTTCTGCGCGAGGGGTCCACGGTATACTACTACGGCGGCACGGGGTACGATTTTATTGCCCTGAACTGCGCGTCAACGTATCTCCTTGGCAGTGCCGGCGACAGCATGACGGGGGAGGATAAAAACTATCTCACGTTGGCCAATCCTTTGAGCGACAAGCGCCTGAGGCAGGTCATCAATCTTATCACATCAAGAGAAAACGCGGTGAGAGCCGCCGCTTCCGACCACGGGAAAATAGCTCTCATGCCTCTTTATTCAGGGACGGCTTACAGAAAGCAGCTGAAGGCAGACTACGACTACAGCCCGGAGAGGGCAATATCCCTGCTCAGGGAGATCGGGTACGTGAAGACCGACGACGGCTGGTTAATGGACGACGAGGAGCTGATCGTAAGGGGAATATGCCCCAGGTATAACTTCAGGATGCTTGCGGTGATGCGCGAGGCCGCGACCGCTTTGAAGAGCATTGGCGTCAGGGTGGAGATCGCGGAGCTTACGGACGCGGAGTACCTGGAAAGGCTCAACAACAGAGAATACATGATAGCCGCCGTTGAGACGGAGCTGGGTGTGTGGCAGGACTGCAGGGACATTCTCGGGACTTTGGGGTCTCTCAACTATTCATTCTACAGCGACGCCAGGGTGGACGGTTACCTTGATCAGATCGCGCTCCACAGCGATCCCGCAGTCGTTTCGGCAGCGTACTCAAAGATCGAGGAGATAGTGCTGGAGGACTGTCCCATCGCGGGTCTTTTTATCGCGGACAACGCGGTCATTGTCAGCAAACGCGTCAAGGGCGTGAGGGAGGAAGTCCTGAGGCCATGGTCGCCTCTTGCCGACGCGCTGAACTGGTGGATCGATTGACCCTCAGGGGTATTTTGGTAATTCACTTCCGGAGAACGATCTACATACAAACGGATCCGACCTGAGAAGTGATTTAAAAATTTACGAAAAAGAGCGGAAAACGCTGAAGGAAGGATCCCGGATGGTTTCATATATCATAATCAGTGTTGTTTGCGCCGTACTTCTTGCCGCAGACCAGGTGACGAAGGCCGTTATCGACTCAAATCTTCAGGTAAACGGAAAAGAGATAAGCGTGATCGACAACTTCTTTTCCATCGCAAACGTTCACAACACCGGCGCCGCCTGGGGCATGCTTGGCAACGCGACGGTCTTTCTGGCGATACTGTCCATCATAATGGCGGCAGCCGTTCTGTTCGTCTACGTTCAGGTAAAACCGGCTCTTCTCAAGCTGTCCACGGCCCTGATCTTCGTCGGCGCCATCGGCAACGTGATCGACAGGATACGCCTTGGCTACGTCGTGGATTTCCTGCATTTTTACAATCTTTTCGGGTTTTATAATTTTCCCTGTTTCAACGTGGCGGATATCTGCGTCACCAGCGGCGTGATCGGCTTGGCCATATTCATGATCTTTTATGCCTCCAAGAAAAAGGCTTTCAGGGATGGCACGGTCCTTTCCCGATATTTTGACCGCAACCGGGAAAAGAAAAACGCCAATGAGGCTGCCGCATCAAAGAAACAGTCCGCGGGAGGCTTTGATGAGTCATACGACGGAGAAGAAATGACTTGGGACGCGGACGCTCCCGTAAGAGACGAAACAGATGACCTGCCGGACACGGATGCAGGCGACGATGTTTGAACAAACAATAATTGTGCCGGCGGAACGCACGTGACGCTTGCCGGTCATCAGAGGATCCGCAAATGCCGGAAAAGACACACCTGATCAAACTAATATGCGATGTGAAAGGCCTGAGAGCGGATGTTTACGTTGCCGAAGCGCTGGGCAAGCAGGCCCCTGCCTCTTCCGACGAGGCTGAGGACGCACAGGGCCCGGAGTTTTACGGTGAATACGACGCTGACGATGAATGCTGCGATGAGGCGCCCGGGACGCTTCCGGATGACCCGGACATAACATCCTTGACGAGGAGCGGCGTCAGAAAGCTTATCGACAAGGGCCTTGTCAAAGTCAACGGGTTAGTCTGCAAGGCAAACTACAGGACATCCATTGGCGATGAGTTCGCCGTGGAGATCCCCGAGCCTGAGCTCCTTGACGTGGAGCCCCAGGACATACCGCTGGATATCGTTTACGAGGACCGGGACATAATCGTTATCAACAAGCAAAGAGGAATGGTGGTGCACCCGGCGCCGGGAAACACCTCGGGCACGCTTGTGAATGCGCTTCTTTTCCACTGCAAGGACCTTTCGGACATCAACGGGACCGTGCGGCCCGGCATCGTGCACAGAATTGACAGAGACACAACGGGCCTTATTTGCGTCGCCAAAAACAATGCCGCCCACAATTCCCTTGCCGCGCAGCTGAAAACACATTCGATGGCAAGGGTGTACATTGCCCTGACTGAGGGAAGCCCGGGCTCCTGGGAGGGCACCGTAGATTCCCCCATCGGCAGACACCCGGTGGACAGGAAAAAGATGGCCGCAGGCGTTAAAAATGGCAGAGCGGCAGTGACGCATTACGAAATAATTGAGAAAAAGTCAGGCTTTGCGCTCCTGAGAGTGAAGCTGGAGACAGGCCGCACCCACCAGATAAGAGTACACATGGCTTCCCTGGGCTGCCCCATCGTCGGCGACCCCTTGTACGGAATAAAAAACAACAGAGGCCAGAAGGGCCAGCTCCTTCACGCGGGCCGGCTTACACTGACACACCCGTCGACTTCCGAAACCATGGTTTTCAGGGCCCCACTGCCTGATGATTTTGCCGCATTTTTAGCAAAAAACGGTTTCGAGTCACTGAATATGGCGGAGGATATCTTATGAACATCGCGATCATCATGGCCGCAGGCAGCGGCAAGAGAATGAATTCCGGCACACCCAAGCAGTTTCTTGACGCAGGGGGAAAGCCCGTGATCATACATACCCTCGAAAAATTTCAGAACTGCGCCGCGGTGGACGCCATCATCATTGTCTGCGCGCCTGACTATATTGAGCACTGTACCTCGCTGGCCGAAAAATGGGGCATCTCAAAGTGCGTCTCGGTGGTCGCGGGCGGCGCGGAGAGATACGACTCCTCAAGGCTTGGCGTGAAGGAGGCTCTCAGAATTGCTAAGGGAAGGAAAAAGGACACAGTCGTGCTCATACATGACGCGGCAAGGCCTTTTGTGACTGAGGAGATCATCAACGCCAATGCGGACGCCGCCCGCAAATTCGGCGCCTGCGAGACTGCCATCCGGATGACCGACACCGTGGTCTGCGGCAGCAACGGTTTTGCTGAAGGCACGATACCCCGGGAGAATCTCTACAGGGTTCAGACGCCTCAGAGCTTCAGGCTCGATCTTATCGCCAATGCTTTTGAAAGCTATGATCCAAAGACCGACGGTCCGCTGACCGACGACGCGAGCCTGTTCCTCAGAAACGGTTCAAAGGTCGCCATCGTGGAGGGGAGCGCTCTGAACGTGAAGATAACCACGCCTGAGGATATGGAGCTTTTTGGCGTGTGAATGGTTAACGCTCAGAGGCGGATATTTTGATTATTATTGGATAATTAATTAGTCGCTGTGAGGTCGGTATGATCGATAACATTGATTATAATTTTTGGGTTAGTTTGGGAATGACGCTTTTTGTAGGAATGTGGTCTGCAGGAGCTATATTCGGACTATTTGTGAATACAAAAAAAATAGAGAACGATAGAATAAGGAAGTTTCTTCGTATTGCTGTTGTTGCTTTGCTTGTTTGTGTCTGGCTGTGGTTTTGTTGTTACAAGGTGCTTTATCCGATCTCTTTGGCAAAGTATGAGTACACTCATGAAATATACCAAGCAGAAACAGGCGTTATTAACAGTGTTAAGAGAGTTGGTAATTCAAAAATAAAGATCACCATAGATAACGTGGTGTATACACTCATAGATTATGGCGAAAAAAATGCGGTGCCTGTTGAAAAAAAGTTCAAAAAAGGAGACCATGTAAGTTTCCAATATGGTAAAAGTTCGAAATATATATTTCTCATTTCAAGACAAACACAGGATTCTAATAATTCCATAGGAGAAGATTAGTTGTTTCGGTAGAGAGCGGTAGTGCTGACCTTTTGAACCGGTTGTTGTTTCGGGATAAGTCAAGACCCCTTTGTGGCATTAATATAATTTAAATGAAGTCCATTACGGAAACGTGAGTAATCCCCCACGAGGCGCACGTTTGCAAACACCGGCGCGATTTGGTATAATGACCGCACAAGCAGGCTTGACGGTCGCGGGCGGCAACGAAAGGACCCGTCTGAGGAAAGTCCGGGCTCCACAGGGCAAGGGTGCCGGGTAATACCCGGTGAAGGCGACTTCCAGGAAAGTGCAACAGAAAATTACCGCCCGCATCGCGGGTAAGGATGAAAAGGCGAGGTAAGAGCTCACCGGCATTGTGGTGACACAATGGCCGTGTAAACCCCACCCGGAGCAACACCGTTATGGGCCTTATGGCTTGCCCGGCCGGCCTGAGGTGGCTCGATCGCGTCAGTAATGACGCGGCTAGATAGATGACCGTTCCCAACGACAGAACCCGGCTTATTGCCTGCTTGTAAGGCACTGTTTTGGCTCTTTCGCATTTTGCGCAGGATTATATAAATATAACTGCGGTATGAAGATACTGAACTTTGATTGATCACTGCGCAAAATGCTTTGCCGGCACGGAACGCTCGCGGTACCTTCGTACAGCTTCGGTTCCGTGCCGACAAAAATAGCTCAAAACGGTGCCTTACAAGAGCCGGCGGTGACAAAGGGCTCTTTGATCGTATTTAAAATTTCTTGGAAAGGAATTATTGCCATGAAGTGTCCATATTGCGGAAATGTTGACGATAAAGTTGTCGATTCGAGAAGCTCGGAAGACGGCAGCTACATAAGAAGGCGCCGGCTTTGCTCATCATGCGGCGAGAGGTACACAACTTTCGAGACGGTTGAGAGCATCGAGCTCATGGTCATTAAAAAGGACGGAACGCGGGAGCTTTTCGACAGGCAGAAGATCAGGCTCGGCATAATGAAGGCGTGTGAAAAGCGTATGGTCACGAGCGATCAGATCGACTCGATGGTGAAGAGCATTGAGCAGAATCTGGTGTCGTCGATGCAGAAGGAGATCCCCTCTGAGACCATTGGCGAGATGATCATGGAAAAGCTGAAGGCCGTGGACAAGGTTGCCTACGTGCGGTTTGCTTCCGTTTACCGTGAGTTCAAGGATGTGGACACCTTCATGGAAGAGCTGAAGAAGATAATCACGGACAAGTGATGCCGGGGAAGAGACCATGAAAGGATCCGAGAATAAGAAAAAGGCGAGGCTGATCGCCATGATAGTGCTGCACCTCATTGTCGTAGTCGTTACGGCGTATGCGGTGCAGAGCTTTTTTTCCGTAGGCGGCGACGGCAATATGGACGTTGCCGGGGCGGTTGCTTTCCGCTATTTTACGGTGGACTCCAATATTTTTGCGGGGTTGTCGTCGCTTATACTGATGGTCTGCGCCGCGAGGCAGCTGATGGGGTTGGAAAATCCGGGTTGGATCCGGGTGCTGAGCCTTGCCGCGACGACCTCGGTGGCGTTGACGTTTATGACGGTGATGCTTTTCCTGGGCCCCTTCGTGTACGGGTACGCCCTTATGTTCGTGGGGGTAAGCTTCTTTATGCACCTAACGACGCCGCTCATGGAGATAGTTTCGTTCGTGTGGCTGGAAAGCGTTGGCGCGAAGCGGATCAAACGCAGGTACATGGTGCTGGGAGTGATCCCTATGCTGGCGTACGGCGTGGTCTACATGACGATGGTGGTGTTCCTGAAAAAGTGGCCGGATTTTTACGCGTTTAACGTTGGCGGCAGGTTCTGGCTCTCAATAATTTTGATGACGACGCTCACTGCGGGAATTGCCTTCGGGCTCGGGCTTTCGGCAAATCTTGTGGCGAAAAAGACTCGGGAGAGCGAGCTTTAAACAGTAAACAATGAGATCGCCAATGCCAAACGCGGGCTTTTTGGCAATACCGATCCGGGCATAAGCCGGATCCTGCCGGAGGAGATCATGAAGAACAGCAGAACAAGAAATGTGATCATATTGGCTGCGGCTGTCGTTCTTGCCGCGGCGGCAATTCTGACAGGGTCGTTTCTGGCCAGGGAGCGGCGGATCGAAGCTGAAATTGACCGGAAGGTCACGGAGCTGCTTAACAGGCCCGGAGATTACGATGAGAAGAGCATAGTTCTGAGGAACGCCGGGTTTGACCGTGCCCGGGAGCTTGCCGACAGGCTCGGGGCTGAGCTGCGTATAACGGAGGACGGCAGCTACGCAAAGCTGACGCTTCCTGAGGACAAAACCGTACTTGACGTTTTTCGGGATCCGGAGTTCAGGCCGGAAGCGGCTGAAATGTCGGCCGATTTCAAGGTGAGTCCCGCCGAGGTCTACGGAGAGATAGTCGGGAAAAGGCCTGAGTACTCCGGCGAGATAACGGATGAGCTCTTTTCCAAACAGTATTATTTCAATTTCATGAACCTGTCGAACGTCTGGGACACTACCTTCGGGCAAGGGGTCGTCATTGCGGTCATTGACACAGGCATAGATTATACCCATCCCGAATTTGCCGGGAAGATAAGCGAGTATTCATATAACGCGTCACAGGACAAGGCCGTTAGGGACTGTCTCACGGACGAAAACGATCCGGAGTCCTATGACTGGTCGCTGATCGCAGACCAGGCCACCGCCAACGGACACGGAACGAAGGTGGCCGGCGTCATCGCGTCCTCAATGGACGGCAGCGGAATAGTGGGCCTTGCGTCCGAGGCTACGCTGCTGGTGATAAAGGCGGAATGCGACGGCAACGGGGTGTACAGACGTACCTCCGACCTGATCTTTGGCATATATTATGCCGTCGCCCATCACGCGGACGTTATCAACATGTCCTTCGGAGGCGAGGGCGACGACCCGTTTGCGGATGCCCTGAAGCTTGCGGTGGACAGTGACGTTATCTGCGTTGCCAGCGCCGGAAACAGCTCTTCCTCAAAACCGTTTTATCCTGCCGCGGATCCCAACTGCATTGGCGTGGGCGCTCTCGGTAACAGCTACACGGAGCTCGCCTCCTACTCGAATTACGGCGTCAACACGGATCTGGTCGCCCCCGGGACAACGCTGACCACTGCGAACGGCGGAGGGTACGTCACTTCAAACGGCACCTCCTTCGCCTCGCCTCTTGTGACAGGAGCGGTGGCATTGTATATCTCCCAAAACAGGTACATCGAGTACGCTGAGCTGCGGGAGGTGCTGCTGGCGTCCTGCTACGACATGGGAGCCCCGGGAAAAGACTATCTTTACGGGTACGGCGTAGTCGACGTTTCGGCGCTGGTCCTTGAGGAAAAAGGAACGGTGACCTTTGACTGCCTGACGGAAGGCATTGCCAATGTGAAGCAGGTCTTCGTCCGCGACCACACTATACAAAGCGAGCCTCTGCCCGAAAGGACGGACGCGGTCTTCGAAGGCTGGTACTACGACGATCAGTATCTGGAAAAATACAACAGCTGCAGGGACGTTTTGACTGACGACCTGACGCTTTACGCCAAGTGGGCCCCGGACGGGGACGGAATACCTTACACTTATGTTGAGCTAAAGGACGGCACCCTTGAGATCAGCTCCTATACCGGAGAATACGGGGAGCCGGTGATCCCTGACAAGATAAACGGTAAAACTGTTTCGGTCATCGGCAGCGGGGCATTTTCCGGGCGCACTGACGTAACAAGGGTGACACTGCCTTTACAGCTTGTGACTGTTAAAGACAACGCTTTTTCGGGTTGTGAAAATCTTACCTCTATCACTATCCCTGACTCGGTGACCGAAATAGAAGAGGGCGCTTTCCGGGGCGCCGCGGCATTGGCAACGTTGACCTTCGGCGCGGACAGCAGCCTTGAAACCATTGGCGATTTCGCCTTTTCCGGCTGCAGTGCCCTTGGCTCGTTTAACGTGCCGAAAGGCGTCAAAAAACTGGACGGCTCCGCGTTTTTCGGGTGCAGGGCGATGACTTCCTTCTGCGTGACTGAGGGGAGCAGATATTTCAAGGCCGACGACGGGGTTCTTTTCAGCTACGACGGGACCGTGCTCTCCGCATTTCCGGCGGGCAGAAGAGGGACGTACGTTGTGCCCGATACGGTCGAAAACGTCGGAGACTACGCCTTCGGTTATACAGGCATCGCTTCGGTGGAGCTGTCAAACGTTTTAAGGCTGGGAAAATCGGCGTTTGAACGCGCAAGCCTTGAGAGTATTGCCGTTCCGGACACAGTCACTACCATCGGCAATTCCGCCTTCGCCGACAATAACGCCCTGCAAACGGTGGAGCTCGGCCACGGCTTCAGCGTCATCCCCGACGGCGCGTTTGAAAACGACGGAAGTCTCAAACAGATAACGATCCCCAACACCGTAAAACAGATCGGTAAAAGCGAAGGAGGTTGTTTCTCCGGATCGGGACTTGAATTATTGGCGTTTGAAGAAGGAAGCAATCTGACGCACATAATGGCGTACTCCTTTACGGACATGAAGATCAGCTCCATAGATTTTCCCGCGACGTTAACGGTGATCGAGACGGCGGCGTTTGCGAATTCAGGCCTGACGCATATCTCCTTCGGAGAGCCAAGCAGTCTTCAGAAGATCGGGGACTGGGCTTTCGCGGGCTGCCATATCACGGAGGTGGAGCTGCCGCGGGTCATTAAGATCATTGGGGAATTTGCTTTCGGGGGCAATCCGCTTGTTACGGTGAACATTCCTGCATGGACTGACAATATCGGGGACGGGGCTTTTGCCTGCTGTTCCGATCTGACGTCGATCACGGTCGATGAGGAAAACTCGTTCTACGGGGATATAGACGGGGTGTTGTTTGAAAAGTACGGCAGAGTCCTGAAATGTTACCCCATCGGAAACCCGAGGACCGTGTACAAAGTGCCTGAAGGGACGAAGGAGATCGGCAAAAACGCCTTTGACATGTCGCAGAAGCTGACCTCCGTGATCCTGCCCGAATCGCTGAAATACATCCGGGAAGAGGCATTCAATGCGGTCTCAAAGCTCACCTCCATATCGATACCGGAGAACGTTACAGGTATCGACAGGAGCGCTTTCTGCGCATGTACGGGCCTTACTTCGGTCATACTGCCTGACGACGGCAAGCTTGCCTTCATCGGCTGCGAGGCCTTCGTGTGCTGCGGGATCAGGGAGCTGGTCATACCCGCAAGTGTTTCGGAGATAGGCGAGCAGGCCTTCTCCCAATGCGCGGATCTTAAAACTTTGACTTTTGCGGAAAATAGCAGACTCGAAAGCATTCCGGCTTACATGCTGACCGGCTGCGACAGTCTCAAGACTGTAACTTTCCTTCCGGGCTCGGGACTGAAGGAGATACAGGCCCACGGTTTTGAAAGCCTCACAGGTCTTGAGACCGTTGATTTCGGCGACGCCAAACCTGTCAGCATCGGCAATTACGCTTTCAAGGACTGCGGAAAACTGAGCACGTTTGACGTTCCGGAGGGAATTGAATTTCTCGGACGGTACGCGTTTTCGGACTGCGTCAGCCTTGCGGAATTGTCTCTTCCGGCGTCTCTTCATCACATCGGAGAGTTTGCGTTTATTAATACCGACAGCGTGCGCCTTGCTTTTGCCGCACCGTCCCTTCCCGAGCACCTCAAAGAGAGCTGGGATGCCGGCATTGGCGGTTACACCCTGGGAGAGGAACCGACGCAGGGAGATCCCTTGCCGGGAGACGCCGACGGTGACGGAGAGGTCACCGATTGGGACGCGGTCCTGTTTGACCGATACCTGGCGGGCTGGAAGAACACAGGGGTCAACACCGATGTGCTTGACCTGGACAAGGACGGCGAGATCTCCGACTGGGACGCGATGCTTCTCTGTCGTTATCTGGCGGGCTGGAATATCATACTTTACTGAAAAAACCGGAGAGAAAGAGGCCGAAGGCATTGGCGGCCGTTTAAACTGCCGGCATACATGTTGTGACTTTATCCGGCACACGAAATATGATAATATCTAAGGGTAATTACCTGTCAAGGAGGATATTTATGAAAAGATTTGTACTTTTGGCAATTGCAGCAATGA
>JAGCZO010000229.1 GCA_017959965.1 Clostridia bacterium
TGTATACGCAAGAGAAAAAATACGCGGGAGACATTACTCGCAAAGGAACATAACAGGCGCCGATCTGTTCCGGAATGATAACGCAGGGATCGGGCAGGCCTGACGACGTGAGGCAAAACGATGGAAAAAACGATTTTCAACGAGTTTAATTCAGGCAAAAAAATACTTCACTACCCGGACAAGCTGTCCCGTTTTTTGGATGCGGGAAAGACTCTGATAGTGACGGAATTCGACCTGACCAACAAGTGCAACAACAACTGTCCCCTTTGCGTCGGCGTGAAGGAAAACGGCTCAGAGCTTACCTGGGACGAGATAAAAATGATCGTTGCCGGCCTCAAAAAAATGGGCAACCAGGGCGTGATCGTGAGCGGAGGCGGTGAGCCGCTGCTCCATCCGGATTTTATCAAAACGCTGGAACTGATCGCCGGCACGGGCATGGAGATCGGCCTCAACAGCAACGGCCTTGCCCTTGACAGGGAGAAGGCATTGGCCATCGCCAAATACTGCTCGTATTTCCGCATCAGCCTTGACGCCGGAACGCCGGAAATGTACAAAAAGACCCACGGCATGCCCGAAAAAAGCTTCCGGAAGGTCTGCGACAACATGCGCCTCATGGCGGAGGTGAAGAAAGAGACAGGCTCTCCGGTCTCGTTCACCGCCGGTTTTCTGACCGGAAAAGCGACTGTCTGCGACATGGAGAACTTCGTTGTACTCTGCAAGGAGTGCGGCTCCGGAGCGGCTCAGTTCAGACCTTTCACCGGCGACGATACCGACATAACGGACGAGTATATGCGTCTGAAGGAAAAATACGAGGACGAGGATTTCAAAGTCAGGGCTTCCGTCCAGAAGTACCTGAGATTCGGAAAGGGTCCGAACCGTGATTACTGCCGCTGCCGGGGAATGTTTTTCTCCACGGTGGTGACCGCCGACGCCAAAGTGTTCGCATGCCTGCATCACAGGCAGGAGCCGGAATTTCTCATTGGCGATATGAGAGGCGAGGGAAAGACCTTTGAGGAGGTCTGGAATTCCTACAGAAAGTGGCAGATCTACGAGACTATCGACCTTTCAAAATGCCCGCCTTACTGCAGAAACGACAGCTTCAACACGGTGCTGGAGGAGCTTGCCGGCGACTGCATTCACAAGGAGTTTCTGTGACCGAAGATCCGGAGCGCGATGGCGCCGGGTGAGGCATCACAGACGGTTTGTTCAATGGATGACTTGAGGAAAGAAAAGAAATACGGTTATATCGGCCGGACGGCAATTTTCACCGCTGTCGCGGCCGCTTTGGCCATTCTTCCGGCACTCATTATCGGCCGGGGCATGCTTCTGCTCTCCGACGATTTCAACTGGCAGCAGCAGATCTTCAACATCTACAATGCTTCTCTTGCCCGCACGCCGGCGGCCTGGAGCTGGGTCATCGACCTGGGGTCCAACCCTGCCACGGCGCTGAGCTTTTACAACCTCAACAGTCCCTACACACTGATACTGGCGATCTTTCCCGCGTCGGTTATACCTTACCTTACGGCGCCGATGCTGGTGCTCAAGTACGTCATAGGCGCGGTTGGAGCGGCGGTATTTGCCAGAAAATTTGTAAAAGGCCAGGGCGCCGCCGTTCTTTGCGGCCTCCTGTACGCCTTCGCGGGCATTCAGACTGTAAGTCTTCTGTTCCCCTTCCACGACTCAATGTCGCTGTTCCCGTGGCTGCTTGTCGCCCTTGAGAAGCTTCTCGAGGGACGGCCGCTCGTTTTTGCCTTCGCGGTCGCGGTGTCGGCAATGACGAACTTCTACATATTCTTCGGAGAAGTGATATTTCTTCTGATCTGGTTCGTGTTCAGAGTGCTTCTCATGAAGAACACCGCAAAGTCAAAGCTGATCGCCTTTGGCAAGACCCTTCTTGAAGGAGTCATCGGCGTTGCCGCCGCGGGGCTGGTGCTGGTGCCTTCGTTCCTGGCGGTGACCTCAAACCCCAGGGTGGGCTCACAGGACTTCAGCCTCCTGTACCATTTCACGCAGTACGTCACGCTTCTCCAGGCATACTTCATGCCCGCAGACGTTATGGGCATGAAAAACTACCTTTTCCAGAAGGGCTGCAGCTCATGCTCGCTGTCGCTGCCGTTCCTTGCGATGGCGCTGGTTTTCACCTACGTAAAGAAAAATTTCAAAAAGCCGCAGGCTTACCTGCCTGTGACATTGGTGATCATCTCGCTGGTTCCACTGCTTAACGGCGCTTTTTCGTTCTTCAACGAGCATTATTACGCCAGGTGGTTCTTCATGCCTGCCCTTGTTTTTGCGATGCTCTCCTGCGTCGTGCTGGACAGATACGCGGAAGACGTTCCCGGGGAAGCTTCTCAGGAGGGCGCGGATGAAAAATTCACGAAGAAGGACATTGTTTTCGGCGCCAAAATGAACCTTGTGTGCGTGGTGCTGACGATGCTGGTCGAGACGTTGGCGATACTCTGGTACAAGCTGAGAGGCGTCACCTCTCTGATCGCGGACGTGGACATTGCCATGCTTATAGTATACGGAGTTTTCGGCCAGCTGTGCGCCTTCGGAGTGCTTGCGGCGGCCGCCAAGGCAGGTCCCGGGAGATTCGCCAAGATCACCACTGCCTGCGTGCTTGCGGCGGGCATCCTGACTACAGGCACTGCCGCTGTGAGATATTCGGTGGGCACAGACGTGAAGGAGTACTACGAGCCGGAGATACTTAACAGCGAAGGCGAGATCGGCGCGGAAAAGGCCAAAGCCATCATAACCGCGTCCGGTGGTCTTGCCGACGTGCTTCCCGCAGACAAAAACTACAGGGTGAGGAACGACTGGCACGAAGAGGGCGAGTCATATTTTGCCGCGTCCTTTGACAACGTTTCGATGCTGACCGGGATCCCCTCTGTGAATTCCTTTATAAGCACGGTGGAGGGCGGCCTGTTCACGTTCTACGACCTTACGGGAAACACCAGAAACGTGGCAACTACCGGAACGTTTTCCGAGGAACAGATGGCGCTGCTTTCGGCAAGATTTTACCTGACGCCAAATCCCGGAGGCGGCCCTGACGGAGGCACGAAATACGGTGAATACGAGTACCCGGACGGAAGCGTGATATACATTTACGAGTACGAAAACTTTGTCCCTCTCGGATTCCTGTACACAAAATATATAACTCCCGATGAGCTGAGGACTCTTCCCGGGGAGGAAAGGGCTCTTGCGATGCTCTCGTACGCTGTGCTTGACGAAAATGACGCGGAGGCGATTAAGGAGGCAGGAATATCCCTAAGCCACGGGGATCCGAAGGACGTTTTAGACTTTGCATCTGCCGTAAAGGAGCGCAAAGAGACAGGGGCGAAGGCCTTTGAGACCTCGGATTCCGGCTTCGAGGCCTACTACGAGAACTCCGCTTCCGGCGTTGCGTTCGTGAGTACCGCATATTCCGAAGGCTTCAGGTTCACGGTAAACGGCAGGGAAGTCAAAGCGTACAGCTCGGCAGGTCTCCTTGCGATCCCGCTGGAGGCAGGCGCCAATCACATCACCGCGGTCTACACGGATCCCGGCGAGACTCCCGGAATGATCCTGACCGGGTGCGCCGTCGTGGCAGGCTCCGCGGAAGCCATCGTTTTTGTGCTGCTGGAGATGAAAAAACGCAGGAAGGCGCAGGAGCAAAAAGCGGCTGCCTCAAAGGCTGAAAAATCGGAAGAAGATGAGGAAAAACGGACTGTGACAGGGGCCTGATTTCCTTGACTTGGACCGGGAAATTATATAAAATTTTAAATTACGCCGGAGTGAAAAACCTCCGGAAATGAATGAGATCGAAGGTGATTTTTTTGGAAGAAAGAAGAGTCGTTTCTTTTGTAAGGAAGTATCTCGAGGAAAAAAACTGTGACGCGATCATCGTCAGCTCCTGGCAGAACGTATATTACTGCAGCGGATTTACCGGCTACGGAGACGCGCTGCTCCTTATCACGAAAGACAAAAAGTTCATAGTCACCGACTCACGCTACTACGTACAGGCAGAAAAGCAGTCCGGCGATTACACTCTCGTTAAGAGCGGCGCCTGGAGCCTTAAGGCGATGACGGACGTCCTTCAGCAGGAAAACGTTAAAAAACTGGTGTACGAGGATCTCTCGGTGCTCCACACGATGTACGTGAACTATTTCGAAAAGCTCGGAACGGAGCTCATTGGCGCGGGAGACACGTTCCTCAAAGCGAGGACCGTTAAAACTCCCGAAGAGATCGCCAAAGTCGAGGCCGCATGCGACCTGGCGTCGGCGGCTCTGGAGAGGACCTTTAAATATATCAAAGCAGGCGTGACCGAGATCGAGCTTGCCGCGAGACTTGAGTATGAGATGAGACTTGCCGGTGCGGACAAGCCTTCCTTCGACACTATAATCGCCTCAGGTGTTAGAGGCAGCATGCCCCACGGCACCGCCAGCGACAAGGTCATCGAGAAAGGCGACGGCGTCACCATTGATTTCGGCGCTTTCTACAACGGAATGTGTTCCGACATGACCAGGACCGTTTTCGTTGGCGAGCCCTCGGCGGAGATGCGCAAAATATACGAGGTGGTCAAAGAGGCCCAGCAGACCGCCATTGACGGCTACAAGCCGGGCATGAAGGGAAAGGACCTGGACAAGCTTGCCAGGGACGTTATAGACGAGGCCGGGTACGGAGAGTATTTCGGCCACAGCCTCGGCCACGGCGTCGGCATTGACGTGCACGAGGGCGTATCGGTGTCGCCGGGAAGCGAGCAGCTGCTTGAAAAAGGCATGATCTTCAGCGTTGAGCCCGGCATTTACGTTCCGGGCCTTGGCGGCGTCAGGATCGAGGACCTTGTGACCATCGGAGACAACGGAAAACTCAGAATGATCACAAAGGCTCCCGTGAAAGACCTTCTGGTCTTCTGAGGATACGCCAATGGTCAGGGTCATTGCGGGAACCTGCCGCGGACGGAAGCTCAAAACGCTGGACAGCGAGGCTACAAAGCCCACACTTGACAGGGTCAAGGAGGCAATGTTCAGCATGATAGCAGGGCTGATACCCGGCGCGGTGGTGCTGGACCTGTTCTCCGGCAACGGCAGCCTGGGGATCGAGGCACTCAGCAGGGGGGCGGAGAAATGTTTTTTCTGCGACATATCCGCGGACTGCTGCAGGATGATCAGGGAGAACCTGTCTGCGACAGGCTTTGACGCCTGCTCGGAAGTGATAAAAGGGGATTTTTCCGAGGCGATAGCCGCCGTCGGAAACAGAAAAATACAGGCGGACCTGCTTCTGCTGGACCCGCCCTACAGGAAAGGCTTGATCGGGAAAGCTCTTACGGACGGAAGGCTGCAAAAGCTGTGCCGGAGAGGTGATGACGGAAGCTTTCCTCCCAAAAAGACCGTGGCGGTCTGCGAGCATGCCAGGGAGGAAGAACTGCCCGACGGGATCGGGAATTTCAGAAAGATCAAGACAAAAAGCTACGGCACGGTATCCGTTACGCTTTACGAATTTTGCGGAGAGTGATTTTGCCTATGGGGACGAAAAAAACGAGGATCGGGATATACCCGGGAAGCTTTGACCCGTTGACGAACGGCCATTTGGATATTATAATTAGAGCATCCAGACTGTTTGACTCACTTATCGTGGGCGTGCTGCGGAACGATGCGAAAAAGACCCTGTTTTCGATGGAAGAAAGGGTGGCGCTCATAAACAAATGCACCAAGGATATTCCCAACGTGAAAGTGGAAATGTTTGAAGGCCTGCTTGTGGATTTCGTTAAGAAAAAGAACGCGGACACGATAGTAAGAGGCTTAAGGGCCGTCTCGGATTATGAGTACGAACTGCAGATGGCCATGATGAACAAACACATCAGCCCGGAGGTCGAGACCATATTCCTCATGACAGACATAAACAACTCGTTTTTGAGCTCAAGCATGGTCAAGGACGTGGCGGTCCACGGCGGAAACATTCAAGGACTTGTCCCGGACGCGGTCGTGGATGACATTTACAAAAAAGTTAAGAATGATTGAAACACGGGGCACCGGGGCGTTTGCGGCTGACGGTCCCTTTGATAAGACGATTTCAACGGAGGAACAGACATGGCAGATTATAACGAAGAGAGAACAAGCTGCGGAGAAAACGGAAGCTTTTCGGTCGGTGCGGAAAAGAAAAGACTTGCCGAGTATAAAGCGGCCCTCGAGGAGCTTGGCGGGATCGTAAATTCGATGAAAGAGGTGGGCTTTTCAAACAAGAAGGGCCAGATCGACAACCCCGCGAGACTGAGAGAACTCGTGGAGATACTTGACGCCAATCTTCCCGAAGCGATAGACAGGGCTCATGATGTTCTTGACAATGCCATGACCATCGTCAACAGCGCAAACAAAATGAAGGTCTCGCTGGACGATAAATCCGCAAAGCTTGACGCTGACATAAAGAGACGTAGAGCCGAGTGCGAGAAGGCTTGCGAGGACGCTATCGAGGCCGCAAACAGCCAGGCCGAGAGAGAAGCCGAAGCCATTATCAATGAGGCTAAAGAAGAGGCCGCTGCCATCGTTGCCAACGGTAAGAGAGAGCAGGCAGTCCTGGTCGCGGAGAACACGGTGACCGCTGCCGCAAGAGAAGAGGCAGCCCGTTACCTTAAGGTTAAGAAGGACGAGGCCGATAACTACTCAAACGGCGTGCACAACGAAGCAGACGCCTATGCGGACGCGGTGCGCAAGAGAGTCGAGGCAGACAAGGACAACGCCTACCAGAGGCTCAGAGAAGTCGTCAACGGTAATCTCCAGATGCTCGAAAAGGCCTACACCGACATGGAAAGAGAGATCAAGGGCGTTTTCGACAGCGTTCACTCGAACCATTCCCGTTTCCTTGACGAGCACGCGAACAAAAAGTGAAGCTCCGGTTTTCACATGATCGACTTACACGGGGAAGCAAAGCACGTGCATAACGGTTTTGCTTCCTTGTTTCACAAAAAAGGCTTTTCAGTTTATTCCAATGGTTCGGAGCTACAATAGGCTGCGCGGAGTGAGACAGGCATGAGGTTTTTTGTCCCGGATGCAAATATTGACAAAGAAAAGGCCAAGGCTTTTATTACCGGCAGCGACGTCAGCCACCTGAAAACGGTGCTCCGAGCGTCCGTCGGCGACGAGCTGACTTTGTGCGACACTGCCGGTGTTGCGTATCAGTGCACGGTAGCCGAGATCCTCAGAGACCGGGTCGTATGCGAGATAAAAAGCAGTGAGTTCTGTCCTTCCGAACCCCGGGTCCCGGTGATACTGCTCCAGGGCATCCCCAAGGGCGACAAGATGGAGTTCATAATCCAGAAGTGCGTGGAGCTTGGCGTCAACGGGATCATTCCGGTCATCACGGAGCGTACCGTTGTGAAATTCGACACGAAACAGGACGCGGACAAAAAGGTGGCCAGGTGGCAGAAGATAGCCGCCGAGGCATCGAAGCAGTGCGGCAGGAACGTCATCCCCTTCATCGGCGAAGTCGTGAAGCTGAAGGACGTTTTCAAAGAGACCGGCGACGGCCTCAGGATCATTCCCTACGAGAATGAACACGAAACGACTCTGAAGCGGCTGCTGAAGGAGAACCTTCCCGCAGATAAAATTTACGTATTTATAGGTCCCGAAGGCGGCTTTTCGCTGCAGGAGGCGGAAACCTGCGTAAAAGAGGGTTTCAGACCCGTTACGCTGGGGAAAAGGATACTAAGGACCGAAACGGCGGGCATGGCGGCGCTCGCGGCCATAAGATACGAGATCGGGGACTGAAAAACCGTCCCGGATGCGGCTGAGGAAAAAGATCAACAGAAGAAAAGAACAACGGAAAATGAAAAACAAAGATAAGGGCCAAAGGAATACAAAAGAGACACTGAAGAAGGCTGCGGTAACTGTCGGAAAAGTCTTTGTGCGGCTCCTGGCAGTGGTGCTTTCGGTCGTGATAGCGGCTCTGGTCACACTGATGGGCGCCATCTATATCATTTCAAAGAGCGACTCGGATGTGGTAAAAGAGCTTTTCGTGACGTCAATGGTGGACACGGGCGCCCTCGATTTTTGCGCCCACATGTTTCTCTCCGATGAAGAAGTGAACGAAATACTGGCCAAAAATCAGATCGTGGTGCCTGAGGGCAAGACGAACACGACTCTTATTGTCATTGGCGAGAAGGAAAAGGATCCTGTGAAGGAAAAAGAGGACGAAGAAAAGGACAAGGCCAACGGCATCGTCTACAACGAACAGGGCGTGTGCGTTATCGACATCAAAGGAAAGACCTACGTGGGCAAGGCTCTGATCGTGAAGGATCCCTCGAGGGTCAAGGTTGCGGGCCTGGCAAAGTACGGCGAGGGGATCGTCGGGAAGACCACTGAGCAGATGGCGAAGGAGGCAAATGCCCTTGCGGCCACCAACGCCGGCGGCTACAGAGAGATGTCGGACTACAGGACCGGCGGAATACCCGAGGGAAGGGACTCCAGCGGACTTGTTATCATTGACGGCGAGCTTAAATGGGGCTCCAAAAGCGCCACCTACGAGGTCATCGGTTTTGACAACGACAACGTGCTCCACATTGACAATATGACCGGCGAGGAAGCGCTGCGCATCGGTATCCGGGACGCAGTGAACTGGGGTCCGGTACTGGTAAAGAACGGAGAGCCCTGCGTTGTGCCCACGACAGGATCCAACATCGGCTTCCATCCCAGGACGGCGATAGGACAGAGGGCCGATGGCTCGGTCATACTGGTGGTCATTGACGGAAGGCAGGCTCACAGCGTGGGCGCGTCTTATACGGATCTTGTGGAGATCTTCATGCGCTACGAAGCCGTGAACGCGGCAAACCTGGACGGCGGAATGTCGTCATACATGTACTACGACGGGGAAGTGATCACACGGCCTTATATGCTTTACTTCTCGGGAAGACGCACCGTTGCCACGAGCATTATCGTGACGAAGCTTGAAGACGGGGACTGATATAGGGCGGAACTGACAAAATGGCGGAAAAAAAGAAAAAAGGAAGCATATTCTGGAAGATATTCGCGCTGTGGCTGGTGGTGCTTGCCGTCGTATGCCTGCTTCTGCTGAACTACGGCAAAAAGGTAATGGCGGATTACGACGAGACCCAAAAGTATCCCCTTGAAAACGCCAAAGAGATCGCGGCGGTGCTGGAGAGCGGTGATTACACCATGCTTTTCGCCGGCGATGATCTTCACAATTCGATGACCATCGAAAAAGAGGAATACGTGCGCAGGATCGCCGAGGCCGTGGAGAAAAACGGCGGCTGTGACGTGAACAAAGGTTTTTCCTACGACGCCAATGAAAACCCCACCTTCATCATCAGCGCCGGCGAGAAGAAGATCGCCACGGTGGTCTACCGGAGGATCGAAGAAAAGTCAAAATACGGATTTGACAAGTACGAGTTCAAATCCATCACTCCCTTCGTGGAGGGCTCTTACGGCGTGAAGGCGCTGGTGCCGGACGACTGCGATTTCATTCTGGACGAGCTCGTGATGCCGGAGAAATACAAGACCGGCGAGACGGTGACGAGGACCGTTCCGGCAGACGACATTGAGAAAAACGGGGAAGAGACCTTCTCCTATTACTACGTTGACCAGCTTATGGAAGAGCCGAAGTTCCGGATCGTCTACAAGGACACCGGAAGGGATGCGGACATGATCTGGGACGAGGACCTTGGCGTCTGGACCACCCGCAAATACGAGACTGCGGCGACGGCTCCCTCAAACTACAAGGTGTTCGTCAACGGCGTCGAGATATCCGCGGACAAAAGGTTCGTGACCAAAAACGACACCCCCGTGGAGGAGATCGAAAGCGTGAAGGGCTACACGGATAAGGACGTGACAATGGTCTCTTACCACATTTCCGGCCTGAGATATAAAGATGAGGCGGAGGTCACCTTCCGGGATTTTGAGGGCACTGAGTTTAAACCCGAATTTTCCGAGAAAAAAGAGGAGTACTACTGCGAGGCGGGCATGACGCCCAAGGACATCACCGCCTACGGTATCGACGAGGACTTCCTGCTTACGAGAGCCATTGGCTACGCGACCTTCGTGATGAACGACGCCGCCTACGAAAAATCCATAAAGCAATACCTTCTGAAGGATTCCCAGGCATACAATGACTTAAGCAGCTTCTGGGTCACGTTTTCCGCCCACAAAAGCTACTGGCTGGAAAACAAAAAAGTGTATGACGTTGTATTCTTCCACGAGGGCCTTTTCCGCGCCACAGTCTCCTTTGATTACTGGATCCGCGGATACAATCACAAGACCGACAACGAGGCCGTATACCCCACGGTGATCACCTTCTGGTACGCCAACGTGGGAGGTACGTGGTACATTGTCGACTGGGCTGTCAGCGACGGTTGATCTACTGAACGGTGAGATTATGAAAAAGACATCTGTTATTAAGATAATTGCATTGGCGGCCGCTGCGGTGATCCTGGCGGTGTTTTCTGCCGCCTGTGACACGCCTGCGACCCCGGGAGATCCGACCGCCGCGCCGGACCCCACTCCTTCGGCAAAAAAAGACTATAAATACGTCGAGGTAAGCGGCACCGCGATAACCGCCAACGTGACCGCGGGGGAGCTACTGGACAAGCTTGCGGCCGTTGGGATCGAGCCTCTTTCAGTTGACGAGGCTGAGAGCTGCATGTTCGACGGCAAGGACGTGACCTATCATTTTGCCTTTGGCGACGTGTTCGCATTCCCGCAGAAGAGCGGAGAGTCCGTCAGGGAAAATATCGTTGACGAGATCTACGTGACCGCTACGGACGTTGCCGCCATGGGAGGCATCAAGGTGGGGGACACCGAGGCCCACGTAAAAGAGGTATTCGGCGACAGCTGCTTCACGGACGGGGCAAGGCTCGTCTACAGCGACTCCGGCAGCATTGAAAACAAGGACACGGAGCCCTGCATCTACTTTTACATCGAGGACGGCGCTGTCAGCGGCATCGGTCTGCTTGCCAATTTGTATCACGTCAGCGCTTAACTGTTTCCGGCGGCGCAGAAGCCGCCTTTTTTAATGAGAAACCACCCGCCGCAGGGCGGACACTTACTTTACGGGGGATAGAATGGTATTCAGCAGTCAGGTGTTTGTTTTCATATTTCTGCCCCTGGTCTTTATCGTCAACACGGCGGTCATGGCGGCCGGAAAGGGCCGCAAAGGCTTTGTAAAAGCCTCAAACCGGCTGCTTCTTATATCAAGCCTTATATTCTATTCCTGGGGAGAGCCTCTGGCAGTACTTTTGCTGGTCTTTGAGGCGCTCTTTTGTTTTGCAATGGCGCTCCTTATAGGAAAGAAGCCAAAACTCCGGAAGCTGTGGGTGGCCCTTTGCTGCGTGCTTGTGCTGGGGGTGCTTTGCTTTTTCAAGTACACAGGCTTCCTTGCGGGTCTCATAGGGACCGCTGCGGGGGTTCCTGCCATCGGCGATACGTTCAAATCACTGGCGCTGCCCCTTGGCATATCATTTTTCAGCTTTCAGCTTCTGTCCTACGTGATCGACGTTTACCGGGGCACCACTGAGCCCTGCAGAAATTATTTCCGGATGCTTCTTTACACGTCGTTTTTCCCCCAGCTCGTGGCCGGGCCCATAGTTAAATACAAGGACATCGCAGCCCAGTTTGAGGACAGGCTCTTTGACCCGGTGGGGGCCGCAAAGGGGGCAAGACGGTTCGTGACGGGCCTTGCCAAAAAGCTTCTCATCGCCAATACGGTGGCACTGATCGCGGACGCGGTCTTTGACGCGGCGCCTGAAACTGTCACAGGCGGCGCCGCGATACTGGGCGCGGTCTGCTACATGCTGCAGATATATTTTGATTTTTCCGGCTACTCCGACATGGCCATCGGCATGGGCCGCATGTTCGGCTTTACCATCAACGAAAACTTCAAACACCCCTACGCCAGCCTTTCCGTGCGGGAGTTCTGGCGCCGCTGGCACATATCCCTTTCGTCCTGGTTCAGAGACTATCTCTACATACCCCTTGGCGGCAACAGAAAGGGCCGTTTCAGGACGGTCCTCAATAAACTGACAGTGTTTTTCCTGACGGGCCTCTGGCACGGCGCCGGCTTCACGTTTATCCTGTGGGGCCTCTGGCACGGTCTTCTCCTTCTTATAGAGGAATACGCGGGGGCGGCCTTTGGCGCGGTCAGGAGCCGCGTTAAGAGCAAAAAAGGCAAGGACCGGGCCGACGCGCCTGCCGATCCTTTCCTGAAGGCCATTGCAGGGTTCTTTAGACTGGTATACGTGCTGGCGGCGGTGCTGCTCGGCTTTGTCATGTTCAGAAGCGACAGCGTTGCCCACGGGTTTACGATCATCGGCAGAATGTTCTCAAACACCTGGGAGCTTCCCGCGGCGGTACAGGTTAACCTTACGCCGTTTATGATGTTTGCCATGGCCGCGGGCGTGCTGGCGTCAATGCCCTGGGCTGAATGGGCAGGAAAACTTTCGGAAAAAGACAGATTTAAGGGTGCCGCGGACTTTTTCGCCAAAGAAAAGGTAAAGACAGCCGTGCTTGCGGTGTCAATGGTATTGACGCTTGCGCTTTTCGCGGCATGCGTTTTGTCATTGGCGTCGTCGGCGTACAACCCGTTCATTTATTTCAGGTTCTGAGGAGGGAGGCTTATGAAGAAAACGGTTTTGATCATATGCATATGCTTCCTTGCGGTGTTTACGTCCGCCTCGGTGCTGCCCCTGGCGGGAATGATATTCTACCGGGGCGATCAGTCCGGCGCGGAGCAGAGGGACCTTGCCGCTTTCCCCGCTCTTATCTCGGACGCAGGGCTGAACCTTGACTTCGGCAGCCAGTTCGAGGACTGGTTCAGGGACCATTTTGCTTTCAGAAGCGAGCTTGCCGGCGCCAACAGCACCGCAATGCTTTCGATATTCAACTCTTCGCCTGAGGAAAGCGTGGTTGCCGGCAAGGACGGCTGGCTTTTCTATGCCGAGACCGTGCCGGATTACTGCCGGGAGGAGAGGCTGGACGAATATGAGCTTGCCAGGCTTGTGAGGACCGTAAAGCTTGAGAGCGACTATGCGGAAAGCCGGGGCGCCGCGTATATCTTCGCGTCGGCGCCAAACAAAAATTCGATCTACCCCGAAATGATGGGGACGTTTTTCTCGCAAAACAAGGGAGAATCACTGCTTGACAGGCTGAACGGCGCTCTTGCCGCGGAAGGGGTGGCGGTCTGCAACCTGAAGGATGATCTTACTGCCGCCAAGTCCCTTGGCCAGCTTTATTACCGATGCGACAGCCACTGGAATCTGCTGGGAAGCACAGTTGTGTGGACTTCTCTCACCAAAAGGATCACAGAGGAGACCGGCGTGACCTTCGAACCCTCGTCAAGGACCGCTGACACATTGGCGTCGGGGGAGAGGGAGGACGATCTTCTGAAGATGGTGCGGCCAATGGCCTCTACCATGGCTGAGGAGTGTGCGCTGGACAGTTCTCCGGAAAACTACAAGGTCAAGGGCAGAATGTCGGGCCTTGACGACGCCGTGATCGAAACGACCTGCGAGGCCGCGCAACTGAGGCTCCTGATGTTCAGGGACTCCTTCGGGAGGGCGATGATCCATCCCCTTGCCAATTCCTTCGCGGAGACTGTTTTCGTGCGCAGCACACCCTTCGACCTTTACGGCAGGCTGGAAGGATATACCGGCGGGCTCCGGACGGTGGTGGTCAGGGAGATCGTGGAGAGAAATCTTACTAAGCTTCTTGAGACTGCGCCGGTGGTTCCGGCTCCCGTGATCGACGAAAATACGCTGAGCGGGATAAATAATTTGAAGCGCTATGATGAGGCAAGGATCAACGTTGAGAAGGGCTCAAAGCGCGGAGACCTTGTGATGTATTGCGGCACGGTGCCTGAAGCAGAGGGCTGTTACACCAGGATATTCGTAAAAGCAGGGGAAAAGTATTATGAGGCCTTCCCGTTCTGCGACTCTTCGTCAGAGCTTTGCGGCAAAGCCGGATGCGGGTTTACGCTGTGGCTGCCGGAGGATGCGGAGGCTGTTATAACAGAAATCGTCGCCGGATGCGGGGGCGACGATCTTAACTTGTGAAGAAATATGGTGTAGATTATCTCGGGACCTTTTATAAATATCGTGATGCTTAATGTTAACAAAAGCAATCATCGTTTTCCCTTCATTCTTCAGAATTTCAATTTGTAAGTTCTGTTGCGATTCGCTCCGCTCGCAACAATCAAATCCTCCGCAATCATCTTTGACAATACCGCTCTCGCACGCTGAGGACTGACATGTAATAGATCTGCGATACCAGCCGCCTTTGTCGTTGCATTGTCAGTTAAGTATTCGATAATCATTTCTTTCTGAACTGTATAAATTTTCTTGTCGCTCGTTTTTGTCGCTTGTTTTTTATCGCTCGTTGACTCAA
>JAGCZO010000230.1 GCA_017959965.1 Clostridia bacterium
AGTACAAAAAAAGAGGCACGGTAATGCAGATCCACTACGGAGCTCAGAGGAACGTGAACAGGCCCGCGTTCAATGCACTTGGCCCCGACACAGGCTTTGACTGCATGTCCACAAGGCCCGCGTCTGACGAGCTCACCGCCTTTCTTAACGCGCTGCTTGAAAAAGAGTCTCTTCCCAAGACGGTTATATATTCCCTCAACCCCGGGGACAACGAAATGATCGACACCGTCATCGGATCCTTCCAGGGAGAGGGCGTCTGCGGTTTGATCCAGCACGGCGCCGCATGGTGGTTCAACGACACCGGGTCCGGGATCAGAAGACACCTTGAGTCATTGGCAAACCTTACCGTCCTTGGCAATTTCATTGGCATGCTCACGGACTCCCGTTCGTTCCTGTCATACGCAAGGCACGATTATTTCAGACGCATACTTTGCTCCTTCGTCGGGGACCTTGTGGAAAACGGCGAGTATCCGGAGAACGAAAAAATGCTGGGCGAGCTTATATACAACATTTGCTACGGAAACGCAGTGAATTATTTCAATTGACCTATTTTTTGTTCAGGAGGCAGATGATTTTGGATAATAATGTTTTAGTTGAAAAAATGCGAAAAATCGGCGTGATCCCGGTGGTGACCATCAACGATCCGCAGAAGGCTCCTTATCTGGCTGAGGCTCTTGCCGAGGGCGGAATAGACTGCGCGGAGATCACTTTCAGAACAAGCGGCGCCTCAGACGCTATAAAGCTTATATCAAAGGCCAACAAGAACTTTTTTGTGGCCGCGGGGACCGTTCTGACCGTTAAACAGGCGGATGAGGCCGTACAGGCCGGAGCTAAGCTCGTGGTGGCACCGGGGTTCAATCCCGGGATCGTGAGCCACTGCAAGGACAACCTGGGGGTGCCGGTCATTCCCGGCGTTGCCACTCCCTCCGAGATCGATTCCGCCTACAGCATGGGGCTCGACTTCGTGAAGTTTTTCCCTGCGGAGGCGATGGGAGGCGTGAAATACCTGAAGGCGGTTTCCGCTCCCTATCACATGATGAAATATATGCCCACCGGAGGCATTTCACCCGAAAATCTGAAAGATTACCTTGGCATGAAGCAGGTTGTCTGCTGCGGAGGCAGCTGGATCGCTTCCGCCAAGCTTATTGACGAGGGAGATTTTGCCGGGATCACGAAAAGGGCAAAAGAGGCTATGATGATCGTTAACGAGGTGAGAACATGAAGATAGTTACATTCGGAGAAATAATGTTAAGACTTGCGCCTGAGGGCTACAACAGATTCTTTCAGAATGATATCCTCGGCGCGACATTCGGCGGCGCAGAAGCCAACGTGGCGGTCTCTCTGGCGGAGTTCGGGCTGGATTCTTCTTACGTGACAAAACTCCCGGAGGGGCCCATCGGAGACGGAGCCAGGAACTCCCTGCGCTATTTCGGAGTGGATACCTCGAAGATCGTGAGGGGCGGAAGCCGTCTCGGAATATATTTCCTTGAGAAAGGCGCCTCCCAGAGGCCCAGCCTTTGCATTTACGACAGGGCACACTCTGCCATTGCGGACTGCTCGCCCGACGATTTTGACTGGGACGATATACTTGCAGACGCCTGCTGGTTCCATTTCACCGGGATCACACCGGCTCTTTCCGACAGCGTGGCGGAGACGCTGGAAAGGGCGCTTAAGACCGCCAAAAAGCTTGGCATCACGGTCTCCTGCGATCTCAACTACCGCTCGAAGCTCTGGTCAAAGGCAAAAGCCTCCGAGGTGATGACAAGGCTTATGGAATACGTTGACGTGTGCATTTCCAACGAGGAGGACGCCAATGACGTTTTCGGCATCAAGGCCGCCGGCTCTGACGCGACTCTGGGAAAGATAGAACAGGAAAGCTACAAGGACGTGGCAAAGCAGCTTTGCGAAAGGTTCGGCCTCAAATACGCCGCCATCACGCTCCGTACCTCAAAGTCCGCCAACGACAACGACTGGCAGGGCCTTCTCTGCGACGGCGAAAACTTTTACATGTCGAAAAAATACTCCATTCATATCGTGGACAGAGTGGGCGGAGGTGATTCCTTCGGCGCGGGACTGATCTACGGTATCCTGTCTGGCAAAGATCCTCAGCACATCATCGAATTCGCGGCAGCGGCCTCGTGCCTGAAACAGACCGTTGAAGGCGACTTCAACCGTATCACGACCGCTGAGGTCGAAAAGATGATGAAGGGCGACTCCACGGGACGGGTAAAGCGCTGATATCGACGTACAATAAACGTGAAAAAGGGGCTCCGGCAGATTTGTTTCCGCCGGAGCCCCTTTAAGTATTAATAAACACCTGTCATTCTTCCGTTTCTATAACAGCTATACCCAGATCCTTGAGAACCTGCTCACTGTCGGGAAGAGCGGGGCATCCGCTCATGAGCTCGGAGGCGTTCTGGACCTTCGGGAAAGCCACCACGTCTCTTAAACTGTCGGCGCCGCACATGACCATTGCCAGTCTGTCAAGTCCCATGCCGGAACCGCCGTGGGGAGGTCCGCCGTACTTGTACGCATCAACGAGGAATCCGAACTTGCGGTCGATCTCCTCCTTGGTAAGGCCAAGGGCCGCGAACATCTTCTCCTGAAGCTGCCAGTCGGTGATCCTTATGGAGCCCGAGAGCAGCTCGGTGCCGTTGAGGACCATGTCGTAGCATTTTGCTCTCACCTTGCCCGGGTCTGTCTCCAAATAAGGCAGACACTCTTCAAGAGGCATCGTGAAGGGGTGGTGCATGGCGTCCCAGTGGTTCGTCTCGTCGTTCCACTCAAAGAAGGGGAATTCCGTGATCCAGAGGAAATTGAAACGATCCTTCGGAATTATGTCAAGCTTTTTGGCGACTATCTGACGGAGAGCTCCGAGAGTCGGCAGGACCACCTTGTCCTTGTCGGCGCAGATCAGCATCACGCCGCCTTTTTTCAATCCGGCAGCGTTGATGACAGCGTCAAGCTCGCCTTCCTTGAGGAACTTGGCGAAGGAGCAGTTTGGCTGATCCTCTACCCAGCGTATATATGCCAGTCCTTTGGCGCCGATGCCTTTGGCGTGTTCGGTGAGCTTGTCGATCTCCTTGCGGGTCAGAACGTCAGCTGAATCGTTTGCCACGACGCATCTCACGCTGCCGCCGTTCTCAATGGCCTGGCTGAACACGACAAAATCAACACCTTTGACCGCGTCGGTCAGGTCCTGTATCTCGAGACCGTACCTGGTATCGGGCTTGTCGGTGCCGTAGCGGCTCATTGCCTCTGCATAGGTGAGCTTCCGCATGGGAGTCTCCACGTCCACGCCAAGGACCTCTTTAAAAACACGCTTGATGAAGCCCTCGTTCATATCCATGATGTCTTCCTGAGTCGCGAAAGACATTTCAAGGTCGATCTGAGTGAATTCCGGCTGCCTGTCAGCTCTTAAGTCCTCGTCTCTGAAGCACCTTGCGATCTGGATGTATCTGTCAAAGCCTGCAACCATCAGAAGCTGCTTGTATATCTGGGGAGACTGGGGAAGGGCGTAGAAGTGGCCCTTGTGGATACGGGAGGGCACAAGGTAGTCTCTCGCGCCTTCGGGGGTGGGCTTTATCATCATCGGGGTCTCGATCTCGTAGAACCCATTCTCGTAGTAATATTGGCGGGCGACTTTGGCGATCTCGTGACGCATTCTGATGTTTCTCTGAAGCTC
>JAGCZO010000231.1 GCA_017959965.1 Clostridia bacterium
AAAGAGCCTTAAATATGCGTTTCCATTCAAGCGGAAATTCAGGGGCTCTTTAGGCAGGCCGCAGAACGGTCAACGCAACATACACGCAGGCTCAATTTGCTGATGTCTGCCGTTTGATCAGTGTTTTTTTTGAGATAATTGTTTTTGGGGGTTTACTATGTCAGACGGTGAGACGGGAATAACTGAAGAAGTCTTATCCGGAAATACGGGCGGATCTTCGCGTGACGCGGCCGTTTCCGCCGGATGGCGGAGTCTGCCCGGCGACGAGGCTGCAAGACAATACGTCAAAAACGGCGTTGACGGAGACGAGAAGAACGTGCTGCTTTCCGCGGCCGCGGGGTCAGGCAAGACCAAGACCCTTGTGGACCGCATCGTGGAGAAGGCGCTGAATTTCAGAGAGGGCAGGCACATAGATTCTCTGGCCGTAGTTACGTTTACCAGGGCCGCGGCGGCGGAATTGGCGTATAAAATAGAAAACGCTTTGTCCGAAAGAGCCGACCGGCTGAGAAAAGAGGGCCGGTCCGATGACGCGGAGAGGCTGGCCAACGAGTGCTATCTTCTTCCGAAAGCCACCATCGGGACCATTGACTCCCTTTGTATGGAGATCGTGAGGAAGAATTTTGCCGAGGTAAAGAGCTGCCGGGTGGACCCGAATTTCGACGTGGACGATGACCTGGTTGGCATCGTGAGAAAGGATGCGGCTTCGGCGGTACTGGAAAAATATTATGCCGCTGGAGCGGACACGCCGGATGGTCGTATAATGAGAAATCTTCTCGCGGCGTTCAAGGAATACAGGAACGACAGCGCCTTAGTCGACGGGCTTATCGAAATATGCAAGTTCTGCGACTCGCTTCCCGATCCGTATACGTGGCTGGATAAAGCTGCCGGCATGTTTTCTCTGCAGGAGGATATCCGTGAAAACGAGTGGTACCTGAAGGTAAAAGAGGAATGGCTCCTGGAGCTCAGGACTGCCCGGGAGCACGCGGAATGCATCCTCCGGAAGCTCGTTGAAGAAAGACCCCTGTACGGAGCGCTGCTGGAGGAAAATATTGTCAAATACGAAAACTGGTTTTCAAACGCTGCGGAGCTGATCAGAAACGAAGAAGAGGGTCTCACGAAGGATTCAGGGCCCGTTCCCGCACTGTTTGCGGCCGGGGACCCGTCTAAATACTTCAAAAACGTAAGTACAGTCTTTTCCAATAAAGGAAAAGCGCCTGTGGACGTACATGCCAAAGACGAGGCAAAAAAGGTACTGGACCTCGAAAAAGACGTTGTCAAGGACGCCGTTAAGGAAGGTTTTGATAAGTTCGTTAAAAAGTTTCTTGCCTCCGATGATCCCGGAAAGAACGAGAAACTTTTCCGGACCGGCATCAGGGAGACGGGGGAGTACGTTTCTCTCATCGCAAGGATCGTGAAGGACATATACAAAAAGACCGTGGAGGACTGCGCAGTCAGGAGGTCTTTTTCGTTTGCCGCAGTCGCCCACTTCGCGCTGGAAATACTGTGCGGCGGGGGATCTGTCATTGGCAATGAGGATCCAATGAGCCTCGTCCCTTCGGAGGTCGCCAAGGCTTACAGGAGAAAGCTGGACGAGATCTACGTTGACGAGTACCAGGATACGAGCATGCTCCAGGAGTTCATTTTGTACCAGATATCCGGCATTCAGGACGGCAGGAACAATATGATCATGGTCGGCGATATAAAGCAGAGCATCTACTCCTTCCGCGACGCAAGGCCCGCGCTTATGCTTAAGAAAGCCCAAGAATACGGAAAAGAAGGCAGCGACGGCGTCCTTATGCTTCTCAGCAGAAATTTCAGAAGCCGCAGGGATATCATTGACGGCGTCAACGAGATCTTTTCGAGAGTGATGACTGCGAAAGCGGCGGATATCGACTACAAAGGAACGGGGCAGGCGCTGGTATACGGAGCCGTGAAACGGTACGAAAACATTCCGGTCAGAGGAGACCCGTTGGGCGGACGCTGCGAGCTGATATACAGTCCGGTCAAGGGACCGGAGTCCGAGGCCGCGGTCGTCATTGACAAGATCAAAGAGCTTCAAAAGGGCTTCACGGTCCAGGAGACTCTGCGGGACGCCAACGGACTTCCGGTCCGGGACGACGACGGCAGTGAGGTAAGCTGCCAGAGGGCAATGAGACTCGGCGATATCTGCATTATTGCCAATAAGAACAAATACCTGAACGAGATGGCCGCGTGGCTTCAGCAGGCGGGCCTTACAACGGAGTCAAGGAGCTCCGAGTATTACTTTGAAAGAAGCGAGATCTTCGACATACTGAACTTTGTGCGTGTGATCGACAACCCCAGGAACGACATTCCGTTGGCGGGTCTGCTTTTGTCGGATTTCTTCGGGTTTACGGACAACGAGCTGGCGGAGATAAAGGCGCTTTCCCTTGAGAGACATCCGAAGGAAAGGCTTGATTTCTGGGAGAGGCTTCTTGATTTCTGCGACCCCGAAAAAGAAAATCCGTATAATTCTGTCGAGAAGTCAAGGGCCGCCGTTAAAGCGATCAACGATCTCAGAACGGCTGCCGAGACCATCCCCGTTTCGAGCTTCGTCTGGAAGCTGATCAATTTCAGGGACTATTACAAAAAACACGGCGACATTGCCAAGGGAAATCTGCGGGCCTTCCTTGATCTCTCCTATCCCTTCGACAAGGGGATCAACGGCGGCTTCTTCGGCTTCGCGAAAAAGATCGACAGGGACGCCGCGGGCGACGCCCTCAAGCAGCCCTTTGAAAGGCAGATCAGCTATACTGTTGCCTCCGATTCGCCGGACAAGATCAAGCTGATGACCGTCCACAAGAGCAAGGGCCTGGAGTTCCCGATAGTTTTCTACATCCGCACAAACGAGGAATTCGTGTCCTCCACACAGACGATAAAGCGGGACGAAAAGCTGGGAATAGGGATCGAATTCCAGTACGAGGACGGAGGCAGGTTCAAGAAGATCGGAAAATCCGCACCGAATATCGTGATGGAAAAGAAAAAAGCTGCCGAGGAGCGCAAGGAACACCAGCGCCTCGTATACGTTGCACTGACCAGGGCAAAGGAAAAACTGTTCGTTGTTGGATCTTTTAAGAACAAGGACCAAAATGACGAGATCAAGGGTTTTGCGGACATGGAACCAAGGTGCGAAGTAACCACTGCGTCAATTAACCGGTGCAAGACCGCGTTTCAGCTCGTATGGCTCGGCTGCACGGGACGCGAGTCCTGCTGGGGAAAGGTCATCTGCCCGCAGGACAGGGTCATGGAGCTTATGGAAGAACATCTGGGCATCGCAGGTCCCGAAGATAAGGAAGAGATCGAAGAGACCGGGGCCGCTCCGGCTCCGAAGACTCCTGCTGCTGACGTTGGCGGGAATACCGGGGAAATGCCCGGCGAAGACCGGAACACCGCTCCCGCGAAAGAAGAAAAAACGCAGGGAGGGGACGTTGCGGCCGCAGAAGACGAGGATATCAGGCTGATAACCGAAATGATAGAGACCGCCAATGCCGGCGCCATGCCCGTTAAGATCTCCGTGTCCGCCCTCAAAAGGTACGTCTCCGAAGAGGAGGACAGCAGCGGCGAAGGCAACGTCTTTAACCTTGAAGCGAAACAGTTCCCGACTGAGTTCGGAAGGACCGACGCCGCCGAAAACGGAAAAGGGAAAAAGGGCCCCTCAAAGCTGAAGGGCGCAGCCCTCGGGACCCTGATGCACAAGATCATGAAACTTCTCATAGAGGACCGGAGCAGCTGGCCCGACGGCGACAGGGGAGAATATTTCGATAATTTCCTCAAAAAACTGCAGCAGCCCGGAGTGGACGTACTTGACGACGCGGAGGCGGCTTCCGTCGACAAGGCCATGGCCCTGAATTTTCTGAACTCCCCCATCGCGGAGGAGGTGCGGCGCGCAGGCGGAAACGTGGGCTGCGAGGTCCCCTTCACATACAGGACAGACCTTGGCAAGTACCTGAAATACGCCAAAGGAGCAGGTGCTTCGGAAGATGAAAAGTCCGGAGACGGAGAGGCTTCTTTTAAAAGTTCTTTAAAAGAAACAAAAAGAATTGCATTGCAGGGCGTCATTGATTTATACTATAAGATCGATGGAAAGACCGTCGTTGTCGATTTTAAAACGGACAATGAAACCGCCGCGGCAGACCCCAAAGTGCTGGACGCATACTTGCTCCAGGTAAGGTGCTACCGTGACGCGCTGAAAGATATTTCCGGCGAAAAGATAGAAAAAAGCTTGCTCTTTTTCCTGAAAAACGGGAAGACCGCGGTTCTCGGAGAGGACGACTGACTTTACCGGCGGGAAAAGGATTCGCAGAAGTTATTATAAAGCGGGGTAGTTATGAAAAAGCGAGGAAAGTTTATAACCCTTTTGATCTGCATTTGCGCTTTGGCGGCGTTGACCTTGCCGCTGGCCGGATGCAGCCTTTTCAATTACGGCGACAAAGAAGACGAAGTTGCTCTTGCGACGCCCATAAAGATCGAGTACAAGATGTATAACGTCATCAAGGGCGACATCAAGCGCGAGTTCACCGGCGTGTGCAAGGTGGAGTCTCTCGGCGCCGTGAAGCATTCGTACCGCTCGGCGGGATTTCCTCTCGAAGGCTACGCCGTGAGGACGGGTCAAACTGTCAAAAAAGGAGACGTCCTAGCTTCTCTTAAGGTCGACGCTATCCTGGGTGAGATCGAAGCCATCGAGCTGAGGCTCGAGACCGAGGTCATGAACGACTGGGTGGAGACCGAGCTCCGGAAGGAAAAAGCCTGGCTCGAAAATCAGGTGAAGCAGAAGGATCTTATTGCAACAGTCGACGGGACGGTCACGTACATCAACACAAAATACACCATCGGAAAGGATCACCTGAACGATAACGTTGAAGCCGGCGAAGTGCTGGTGGTGGTGGATCCCCAGGAAATGAGCAACGCTCAGGGCATCATGTACGTGGACAGCTCCATTGCCAAGAAATACACGCTGGGCCTCAATTCCGACGTTGTGCTGACCACTGCCAGCGACTCGTCGGGACAGAAAAAGAGTTTTGACGCAAAGGTCGTGGGCGCCTCCAATACCGTCTACTGGGACACCGATACGGTCACCTACTACATTGACCTTTCCAATGCTCCCGCCGAGGTCAAGGTCGGAGACAGACTGTCCGTGAGATTCGAGGAGGACAATCAGGCCATTGGCGTTGTCAAGATCCCGGTGTCGGCGCTCTATACCTTTGAAGGCAGACACTACGTTTACGTGCTGGATTCCCAGGGACTGAGAAGGGAGTGCTACGTTGAAGTAGGCATCTCCGACGACACCTTCGTTGAGATCAAGTCCGGACTTGAGGTCGGCCAGCAGGTCGTAATGTATTGACGTTTCCCCGCGGAAGTGAGTCCCCGCAGGGCGGAGCCATTCGGCGCCTGCGGAAAACCAACGGTTAGTTTCTTAAAGACAAATGATCAAATCTGTTATCAGCAAAATAAAAAGCAATATATGGATGTTCATATGCCTCATTGTCGGATCGCTTCTGATCACGGGAGTCATGGCCTGCATTCCTATGTACACCATGGGAACTCTGCGGCAGATGCTTTCTACGGAGATGAAGGCTTATGAACGCGAAAACGGCAGACCCTCGGGACAGTTGTACTTTACCGGAAAGATCCCGGTCCAGGATTTCCGGGACACAAGAGGCAGAAGAGCGCTCGAGATGGAGAAGATAGTCATTGGCGGCATCAGCGAGACGGACGTCGGCGTGATCAACTCCTTCACCCAGCTCTACGTGGGCACTCTTTCAGTGGAGAGACAGGGCGAGACCTTCAATTTCTCGACGGGCTGGCAGATCAGCGCCATCGACGGCATTGAGGACAATATAACCATCATTGACGGAAGAATGTATTCCGAGCACATGGAGGACGACGTCATCGAGGTCATCGTTGAGAAGAGCGTCTGGGAGGAGCAGCGCAACGTGACCCTTGGCGGTATTTACTCGATGAAGCGCGAGGGGCGGTTCGTCAGCGTAATGCCTGTTGGCGTGTTCGAGGTCACCGACATATCGTCTCCCTTCTGGTACAACACGGAAAAGCTTTTCAACGAGAACGTTTTCTGCGCAAGGACCGCTTTCGAGGAGTCCTTCTTCACAGGCGACCAGGCCGAGCTGCTTTCCGGCGTCAACATTTACGCGAACCTTGACTTTACCAAGGTGGGCATCGACAACCTCTCCACCTTCGTCTCATTCTACAACAGAGTTTACAGCTACGCCAAAGAGCTGGGCACCGGCCGCGGAAAGGTGGAGCTGAACTCCCTCAGACTGATCAGGTCCTACATTTCACGAACCGCGGAGATGCAGATGTCTCTCTGGATACTCAACGTGCCGGTCATCGCCATGCTTGCGTTTTACATGATCATGGTGACGCGTATGATCATCGAAGAGGACCGCAACGAGATATCCACGTTCAAGAGCAGAGGCGCCAAGACCGGGCAGATATTCCTGCGCTACGTGATCGAGAGCGGCTTCATATCGGTGTTTGCCATCGTATTCGGACCGCTGCTGGGACTTCTTCTTGCCAAGACCGTCGGCAACGCCAGCGGCTTCCTGGAGTTCAGAGCCCGGGAGATAATGCCCGTTAAACTTGACGGCATGGCATACGTCTACGCCATCGTGGCCTGCGTATTCTTCTCCGCACTGATACTTATCCCGGCCATTTCGGCGACGAAGGGAACCATCGTTAATCTTAAGCAGCGCAGAGCCCGCAAGAGCCGCTTCACCTGGTGGGAAAAGGCCTGCGTTGACATCATCTGCCTGGTGATCTCCATCGGCCTCCTTATCATTTACAGCAGGACCGACGGCTTCAACAGAGACGGTACGGTGGACCCCATCGTGTACGTGATCTCCACGCTTTTCATCCTTGGCGCGGGACTCTTTTTCCTCAGAATATATCCGTTTATCATTGCCCTTGTTTTCAAGATAACCAAGAGGATCATGCCTCCGTCCGGCTACGCGGCCTTCGTCCAGGTCTCAAGAGGAGGAAACGATTACCGGTTCCTCATGCTGTTCCTGGTGATGACCATAAGCGTGGGCATCTACAGCTCCGCCTCCGCGAGAATTATTAACAATAACGTGGAAAATACCGTGAAATTCATGAACGGAGCGGACGCGGTGATCCACCCGGATTTCACGGAATACGAGCCGTACATTTACAATAGCGACGGCACCAGGACCCTTATTCCGGAGTCATACAGAACGTACCCCGTGCAGGAGGTCGAAAACAACGAATACGTCAAGGCCGTGTCAAGAGTCGAATTCTGCAGCGGCCTCTACACCTTCGACAAGGCGGGAAGGCCTCACCAGGGATTTTCACTCCTTGCCATTGACCCCTACGAATACGGCCAGGTCAGCTGGTGCGGAAAATCTCTCAACGGAGCCTCTTTCAACGAGTATCTCAACGTCCTTGAGCTCTCGCCAATGGCAGTCCTTATTTCATCTGCCGCGGCGGAGGAACTTGAGATCGACGTCGGAGACACGATCTCGGTGGAGATCAACGGCAGCAACCAGCACTCCGGAGAAAACTGGAGACCCATGGCCTGCTACGTGGCGGCGATAGTTGACTACTGGCCCACCATGGGTATCGAAACGGTCACCGATAATAAAACCGGCGAGACCAAGACCGCCATCGACTTCGACAGCCGCTACATCATCATGAACTTCGAGTACCTCTACTCCGTCAGAAGCACCAACGAGTTTGACCTTTACATCAGCCTGGAGGATTCCGCAAAGAAGGGATATGATGAGTTCCTCAACCAGGCATACGACTCGGGCCTTATAGAAGACGCCTCCGAGGTCCTGGTATACCGTCCCGACATCATGGAAAACGCCAAGAGCGATTCGATGCTCAAAGGACTCAACGGTTCATATTCCATTGGCTTTGTTTCGACTCTCACGGTATCCTTCGTGGGCTTCCTGATCTACTGGCTCATGAACGTCAGGAACAGGAAACTCCAGTTCGGTATTCTGAGAGCCATGGGTCTGACAAAGACCAAGTTGACGATAATGCTCGTCATTGAGCACCTGCTCACCACCGGAGCCTCAGTGCTCATGGGCGTTGTGATCGGCGCCGTGACCGTGAGGATATTCGCACCGTTGCTTAAGATCGCCTATAAGGACAGCCTCCTGCCTCTTGACATCGTCTTCAACAGGAGCGACAACCTTAAGATCTACGCGGTGGTATTGGCGATGCTCATTTCGGGCATCATAGTACTGTCCCTCTTCATCAGGAAACTGAAGATCAACGAGGCGGTCAAAATAGGAGAGGAGTGACCGGCGGAATGAGAAAGAAGAAAAATCAGGACAATGAAGCGCTTGAAAACGGCGCCGAAGTGAAGCTCGCCGAAGGAGCTCCCGGAGATAACGCTTTTAACGCGGGTTGGGCCGCCGAGATCGATCCGTCCGAGGCAGCGGGAATAAACAGGGACGAGGTCCTTATCGACGTTGAACACGTCACGAGGGAATTCTACCGTAAGGACCAGAAGATCGTGGCGGTTGACGACGTTTCCATGCAGATCAAGAGAGGCAGCTTTGTGATCCTTTGCGGAAAATCAGGCTCGGGAAAGACCACTCTCCTCAACATGATCTGCGCCATAGACGTGCCGACGAAAGGCGAGGTTTCCTTCGAGGGAAAGAACTACGCCAAAATGACCGACGACGGCCGGGACAAGCTCCGCCGGGTGAACATGGGCATCGTGTTCCAGAACACCGCTCTCATGTCAAATATGAGCGCCATTGAGAACGTTGAGTTCGCCCTGTCCATCGCGGGCTACCATTCGGAAAAAAGGCGCAGGAGCTCGATAAAATGGCTGGAGCGCATGGGTATAAGAGACCGTAGGAACCACATGCCTGCGGAGATGTCGGGCGGCGAACAGGCAAGGGTGGCCATCGGAAGAGCCCTGGCCCACTCGCCCAAGCTGCTGCTTGCCGACGAGCCCACTTCGGAGCTGGATTCAAAGACCTCCTTTGAGGTGGTCAAAATGTTCAGAGAACTGGTGGACAACGAAGGCCTGACCATCGTAATGACCACCCACGACGTGAACATCATGGGCACGGCAGATATTATTTACACTTTGGAAGACGGGAGGATTGCGGATGTCCGAGAGAATAAAAAGTCTGGCTGAACTGACATACGGCAAGGACGACTATCAGCAGGGCTTCAGACCCCCCGAGAACGCGATAGTTTACTGCGAGAACCTCATAAAGCTTTACAAGATCGGCGAGATAGAAGTAATGGCTCTCCAGGGCCTGGACCTCATTATCAATAAGGGCGAATTTATCGCTATTATAGGAAACTCCGGCTCTGGAAAATCCACGCTTCTCAACGCTATCGGCGGCCTTGACAGACCGACCGCGGGCAGGATCTACGTCAACGGCATCAACCTTCTGAAGCTTGACCAGAAGCAGATGAGCAGGTACATGCGGGAGACCGTCGGCTTCGTCTGGCAGAACACGGCCCGCAACATGGTGCCTTATCTGACTGCCATCGAGAACGTCAAACTGATCATGCAGCTTGCGGGCAAGGTGGACGAGGAAAGGGCAAAAATGCTTCTCGACGAGGTTGGCCTCCACGACAGGATGCACAGTAAAATGTTCGAGCTTTCCGGCGGCGAACAGCAGAGAGTCGCAATCGCCATAGCATTGGCGAACAATCCGCCCATACTTCTTGCCGACGAGCCCACCGGCGCCGTTGACACCAAGACCACGGCCCAGATAATGGACCTGTTCACAAGGCTCAACAAAGAGCTGGGCGTCACCGTCATAGTGGTCACCCACGACAGGCAGCTGTCCCACATGGTGCCCAGAGTAGTGACCATAAGCGACGGCCGTATCGGAACCGAATTCATCAGGACCGCGGAGATGTCACGCACCAACGAGGAGATGCTGAACGCCACCGCGGGCCACGACTCCGGAAGCCACACCGAGTTCGCTTTCATCGACGGCAGGAACAGGATATTTATCCCGGAGAGCTACCTTACAAAGGCCGGGATCGAGCCCAAGACCAAGGTGGGCATATCCATGGTGGGCGACAAGATCGTGCTGGAAAAATACAAGGAAGAGTAAAAAGAATAAGCTTAACAGCTTTGGGAGAAACGGTGGCCCGGCGACTTATATGCGGGCCGCCGTTTTGGCGTTTTCAGGCAGGGCGGTGCCCGGAACAGGCACGAAAACAGCTTAAAAATAGCGTAAAAAAGCGATATATATATTATAAAAAAGTGTTGACAGGGAACTTTCGGATGTGTTATACTTTACGCCGATCCGCTCTGGCGAGGCCCCTAAATCGGAATTCCGGTAATTCCGTGCCTTATGCAAGCGCCGCTCTCCATTGGCGGTGCGGGAAGGCGTGACCTGAAAGCCGAATTATTTCGGACTATTTTTTGGGAGGTGTTTTCATGGAGAAATATGCAGTTATTCTGACGGGCGGAAAGCAGTACAGAGTATCGGTCGGCGATGAGATCTTCATCGAGAAGCTTGACGGCGCGGCTGACGATGTTATTACGTTCGATAAGGTTCTTGCTATCGGCGATGCGGAAGCGGTTTTCGGAGCTCCTTACGTTGAGGGTGCTACGGTCAGCGGAAAGATCGTTAAGCAGGGCAAAGGAAGAAAGATCAGAATTATTAAGCATAAGGCTAAGAAGGGCTACCGTAAAAGGCAGGGCCACAGACAGCCGTACACGAAGGTTGTTATTGAAGCCATCAACGCTTAATTCGATTTATGGTTGAAGTCAGAATTCACAGAGCTCCTGATGGACTGGTGGAGCGCTTCGAAGCAAAGGGACATGCGGGATATGCCAAGGCAGGCAAAGACATTGTCTGTTCGGCGGCGACGGCGGTGATGTTTACGGCAGTTGGCTATGCAGAATCGCTGTATAACCCGGAAAACCTACCGGAAAAAGTCTGCTACCGCGAAAATGACGGGTTCCTCGAATGGAAATGCCCGGAAATAAGCGCAGAGGACAGACAGAAACTCATCCCTGTATTCGATGCAATGGTTTTGGGACTTCGGCAAATTCGCGCAAGTGTCGGTAACCGATACTTGGTAGTTTACGAATAGGAGGTGCGGTTAAATGATCAAATTTAATTTGCAATTGTTCGCTCATAAGAAAGGTCTCGGCAGCACAAAGAACGGCAGAGATTCCGAATCAAAGCGTCTTGGCGCAAAGAGAGCCGACGGTCAGTACGTTGTCGCAGGAAATATTCTTGTGAGACAGAGAGGAACTAAGATCCATCCCGGTGCAAACGTTGGCTGCGGAACAGACTATACGCTTTATGCACTTAAGGACGGAAAGGTTTCCTTCACACGTCTGGGCAGGGACAAAAAGCAGGTTTCCGTTATCACAGACTGATCTGTTCAGCTGAGGGAAACAAGAATTAATTGAAAGACAGAAGCGGCAGGCGGCTGAAAATCGGATCGTCCCTGCCGCTTTTTAAGTGTAAGAACGCTTTGCCGGCGGAGGCAAAGTCCGGGTCAGATCGACAAAAACATTGAATATAGAGCCGAAAAAATGTATAAATTGTTTTAGGATCAATACTAAGGTCAGAACCGGACGTTTTGAAAAACGGGCCCGTGGAGGCAGGGAGGAAAAATGAAGATCATTTCCGAAAACTGGGAGGATTTTGAGCTTATCGACTGCGGCGGAGGCATGAAGCTTGAACGCTGGGGCGATATTATTCTCGCAAGGCCGGACCCTCAGGCGATCTGGAAGGTCCAGTCGGAAAGCGCCTGGAAAAAGGCCTCTGCCGTCTACCACAGATCGAAAAGCGGAGGGGGCTCCTGGGAGTACCTTCGCAAGATCCCGGAAAAATGGACGGTATCTTACCGGGGGCTGAAATTCTACGTTGAGCCCACAGGATTCAAACACACGGGCCTGTTCCCCGAGCAGGCCGCAAACTGGGACTACTGCGGAAGCATTATTTCCGAAGCTGTCAACAGCGGCAGGGAAGCCCCTAAAATACTTAATCTCTTTGGCTATACAGGGGCCGCAACGGTCGCCTGCGCCGCGGCAGGGGCCGGAGTCTGCCACGTGGACGCCGCCAAGGGCATGGTTACCAGAGCCCGCGAAAACGTTGAGCTCAGCGGTCTTAACCGAGCCGAGGTGAGATATATCGTTGACGACGCCTTTAAATTCGTGGCTCGTGAGATCCGGCGCGGAAACAAATACGACGGCATAATAATGGATCCTCCGTCATACGGACGGGGCCCCGGGGGCGAGGTCTGGAAGCTGGAGGACAACATCTACGCATTCGTTGAGACCTGCGCCGACCTGCTTTCCGACAAGCCGCTGTTTTTCATTCTCAACTCATACACCACGGGATTTTCGCCGGTGGTAACGGAAAACATGCTTACGGTGATACTGAAGCAAAGGTTCGGCGGCAGCGTAACTGCCGGGGACCTTTGCCTGAAAACCTCTGAGGGAGGACTTCTGCTGCCCTGCGGATCGACCGCGCGCTGGACAGCCGGCAGCTGACGCCAAAGGCGTTAAGAGCAGTGCGCCCGGCAGAAAACGTGCCAATGGAAAAACAATACTACGACCAAATCACATACGAAAACGGCCCTGTCCGCGTCATTTACGAGGACAACCACCTGATATGCGTTGTCAAGCCCGCGGGCATACTTTCCCAGGGGGACGCCAGCGAGGACAAGGACATGCTGAGCTATGTCAAAGAGGACCTGGCGGTGCGGTGCGGCAAACCGGGGGCGGCCTTCGCGGGGCTTGTGCACAGGCTTGACCGCAACACGGGCGGCACCATGATATTTGCCAAAACGTCAAAGGGCGCGTCAAGACTTTCGCTGGAGCTTCGGGAAAACCGTTTCCATAAGTGTTATTTTGCATTGGCGGAAGGTGTTTTCGACGTAAAAGAGCCAATGCTTCTCATAGACAAACTTGAGAAGGACGAAAAAACAAACACCGTGAAGGTCTCGGAGACCGGCAAGGAGAGCAGACTGCTTGTAAAAACCCTGGCTGCAAACGGGAAGTACTCGCTGGTGGCGGCGTCTCCCGTTACGGGCAGGACCCACCAGATAAGAGCTCAGCTTGCGGCGGCGGGACATCCGTTGGCGGGCGATGCGAAATACGGGGCGAAAAGGGTCGAGGGCAACTACCTGGGGCTCTGGTCTGCGGTGATTTCGGTGAAGCATCCGGTAAAGGACGTCCGGCTCGTCTTTTTCAGCGTGCCGGAGAGGGTCTCTTGCTGGAAGGCCTTTGGCGATGACGTGTACAGGAACGCTTTTCCGGAGATGGAGAAGCTTGCCGGCGGAGAAAACGACTGATATAAAAAGGAGCGGTCCTTTGGGGGCCGGTGAATTATGAACGAATTGGATCTGATCGCGACGACTACCTTCGGACTTGAGGCAGTGCTGAACAGGGAGCTTGATGAGCTTGGCGTGACGGAGCACACGACGCTTAACGGAAGGACCTACTTCAAGGGCGACGTGAGGACTGTTGCCAAAGCGAATCTCCGGCTCAGAACGGCGGACAGAATTCTCCTTAATATGGGGGAATTTAAGGCACTGACCTTTGAAGATCTGTTTCAGGGCGTGAAGAGGATCGCCTGGGAGAAGCTGCTGGGAGCTGAGGCGCAGTTCATCGTCAACGCCCGCTCGGTGAAGTCGAAGATATACAGCCTGAGGGACATTCAGGCGATATCGAAAAAGGCAATCGCGGAGAGGCTGAAGAAGGTCTACGGACGGGAGTGGCTTCCGGAGACAGGCCCCAGGTATATGATCGAGGTGGCTTTTCTGGAGGACAACGTTACCGTCACCGTGGACACCTCAGGCCACGGGCTGAACAAAAGAGGCTACAGGCAGGAGGTGGGAAAATCTCCCATCAAGGAGACGTTGGCGGCGGGCCTTATAATGGTGAGCCGCTGGCGGCCGGACAGACCGCTGATGGATCCCTTCTGCGGCTCCGGAACCTTTGGCATCGAGGCGGCGATGATCGGAATGAATATCGCGCCGGGTCTGAAGGCGGAATTTGACGCCGAAAAATGGGATGGCTTTGCCCCGGAGATCTGGGAGGAGGAGCGCATCAAAGCCATCAAGGCGATAAACCGGGACGCAAATCTGAGGATATACTGCTCCGACATAGACTATTTCCAGCTGAAGCTTGCCGAGAAGCACGCGGAGCTTGCGGGCGTGAAGGGCCACGTGCATTTCCAGAAGATCGACTACAAAGAGACCGGATCCAGGCACGACTACGGCTGCATCATAACCAATCCGCCCTACGGGGAGAGGCTTCTTGAAAAGCGGGAAGCCGAAGAGATCTACAAAGGGATGGGAGAACATTTCAGAGAGACCTTCGGGACCTGGTCCGTTTACGTGATCACCTCCTGCGAACGTTTCGAGAAGCTCTACGGCAAGGCGGCCGACAAAAAACGTAAGATCTACAACGGCGGCATTAAGTGCGACTTTTACCAGTACTTCGGGCCCAAGCCTCCCGCGCCGAAAAAAGAGCAGGTCGAAAAGGAGCAGATTGAAGAAGCCTTGACGGAACATTAAACTGTGGAAAAAAGCGCCGCGGAGTGGTAGAATTTCACTAAAGAGGAATGATGACGGAGGCCTTATTGATATGACGACCGATATGATCAAAAACACAGAGACGAACGGCGCCGCAGACGCCAATGGTGAAAACGTTAAGTCCTTTGAAGACGCTTACGCGAGACTGGAACAGATAGTCACTAAAATGGAAAGCGGAAAGCTGACCCTTGAGGAATCTGTCAAGGCTTACGAGGAAGGCGCGAAGCTTGTCAAATACTGCGAATCAGAGCTGGCCAGATATGAAGAAGTTATAAAGAAGCTTGCCGGAAACTGAGCTTTGATGCTTATTGCCGGTCTTCCGGGAACCTTTATTTAACGGTTCCCGGATAGTGTCTCTGCACGCTTTTATAGTAGTACAAAAGATGTGAGCCGCAAGGCTTTTGCTAAAATTAAAGAGGTTAAAATGCTTTTTGATAAAATGCCCACGCTGCCCTATGAGCTGTCGGCAATGGACGAGAAACAGACCGCGGAGCTTTGCGCCGACATCAGGAAACGTCTCATAGAGACCGTTTCCGTGAACGGCGGGCATCTTGCGTCCAATCTCGGCGTTGTCGAGCTCACGGTGGCTCTTTATTCCGTTTACGATCCCCACAAGGACCGTATCATCTGGGACGTGGGGCACCAAAGCTATATACATAAAATACTTACGGGCCGCGACGCGGGCATGGATCACCTGAGACACCCGGAGGGCACGGCGGGCTTTCCGAAGCTGAGCGAAAGCGACGCCGACGCCTTCAACACGGGGCACAGCTCGACTTCTATTTCCGCGGCCATTGGCTATGCCAGAGGCTATGAGCTGAGCGGCGAGAAAAGACACGTGATCGCGGTCATCGGAGACGGAGCTCTCACCGGCGGCATGGCCTACGAGGCGCTGAACGATCTGGCCCAGTCCGGGAGCAAGGTCACCGTTGTCCTTAACGACAACGGAATGTCCATAAACAAAAACGTGGGAGGCCTTGCCAAATATCTTGGAAAAATACGTAAAAAACACTCGTACTTAAGAGCAAAGAAGCGCCTCAGGCATTTCCTGGAGAAGATCCCCGGAATAGGAAAACCCATAGCCAGACTGCTGACAAAGATCAAGAACCGTGTGAAGCACTGGGTCGTGGAGGGCAAGTTCTTCGAGAACCTCGGCCTGTATTATCTTGGCCCGGTGGACGGACACGACGTCTACGCCATGAAGATGATATTTGAGAGAGTCAATGAGCTGGACGGGCCCGTTCTGGTCCACGTCCAGACTCATAAGGGACACGGCTACGAGCCTGCGGAAAAGAATCCGGAGGCTTTCCACGGCGTGCCCGGCTTTGACCCTGAGACCGGCGAGATATTCAAGAGCGGCGGCTGCTCTCTTTCAAAATGCTTCTCTGAGACGCTTTGCGACCTGGCAAGGGAGGACGAAAAGATAATAGCTGTGACCGCAGCCATGTCCATCGGGACGGGACTGCAGAATTTCGCGGACGCCTATCCGGGACGTCTGTTTGACGTAGGGATCGCTGAGCCCCACGCTATCACCATGGCGGCGGGACTTGCCTTGGCGGGACGGAAGCCGGTGGCGGCGATCTATTCAACGTTTCTGCAGCGGGCCTACGATCAGATACTGCACGACGTTGCCCTTCAGAAGCTTCCCCTGGTCATCAGCGTTGACCGCGCAGGCGTGTGCGGCCCCGACGGCGAGACCCATCACGGAATTTATGATTTTGCCTACATTGGCGCGATTCCCTTCACAACGATCTCCGCTCCATCGTCCGCGGCACAGCTTGATCTGATGCTGCGTATGGCCGTAAAGGTCTACGACGAGGACTCCGTTATACCCGAAAACAGCAGACTTTTTGTGATCAGGTATCCCGCAAAAGAGCGGTTCACTTATTCGGAGGATCCCCGCTACATTAAGAGCGGTCTGGAGTACGGCAAGGGCGCGATCTGCTTTGACAACAGGCCCGAAGGCGAAAAGGCGGACGTGGTGATCTTCTCCATAGGCGAAGTCCTGGAGGAGGCGTTCGCGGCGGCGATCATCATGGCGGACAAGGGGCTGAAAGCGGTGGTTTTTGACGCCAAATTCTTCAAGCCTCTTGATGAGGACGCGATAGTTTCTCTGGCAGCTGAAGCCAAGGTGGTTGCCGCCTGCGAGGACGCGGTGAAGGACGGCGGTTTCTGCGAAAAGGTGACGCTTCTTCTGTCGGATAAGGGCGTCGGAAAGAAGCCTGTCTGCTTTGCGTTGCCCAACGAGCTGATCCCCAACGACACGATCAAAAACCAGCTGAGCTCCTGCGGCATTTCCGGCGAGAATATTGCCAAGGTCTGCATGGGGCTTCTGTAAGGTCCTCATATCCCGGCAACGCTGCGGGATCAAAACAAGAAAGCACAAGGATACGGAGCAAGGAAAGCACGCCAATGAGGCTCGACCTTTATCTCACCGAAAAAGAAATATATGCCAGCCGCACCAGAGCCGAGAGAGCCGTTAAGGCAGGCTGCGTAAAAGTCAACGGCGCCACGGTCACCAAATGCTCCGCGGAGGTCTCAGACGGAGATCAGATAGAATGTCTTCCGGACCCGCTTAGATACGTATCAAGAGGGGCGCTGAAGCTGGAATTTGCGCTGGATCACTTTGGCGTGGACGTGAAAAACAAGAGGGCCGTTGACGTGGGGGCTTCCACCGGAGGCTTTACCCAGGTACTGCTCGAAAAAGGCGCGGCCTCCGTGACGGCGGTGGACGTGGGAACGGGTCAGCTCGATCCCCTTCTGAAAAACGACGGCAGAGTGACGAGCCTTGAAAAAACGGACGTGAGAACGCTGGATCCGGAAAGGACCGGCAGATTTGACGTACTTACCTGCGACTGCTCCTTTATTTCGCTGAAGGACGTCCTTCCGGCCTGCGGGAGGCTCATGAACGAGGGCGCTTACGGCATATTTCTGGTCAAACCCCAGTTCGAGGTCGGCCCCGGAAAAATAGGGAAAAATGGCATTGTGAAGGACCCAGCGGCCAGAAGAAAATGCGTGCGGGAAGTGACAGATCTCGCGGAGAGAATGGGGCTTATTGCCAAGGGACCTGCGGCGGAATCGCCCGTTGCCGGCGGCGACGGGAACGTGGAGTATCTGCTCGTATTGGAAAAGCGGCGCTGATAACATTGGCGTGAAGGAAATAATTTCCGGCTATGGATTTTTTAAGAAATCCAAGGTATATTGTAAATGTGAAGGTACAAGAAAAAGAATAACAGACTGAAAATTGATGGGAGGTATTATTATGACAGTCAGATTTAGTACAAAGGACGCAACTGTTTACGACAAGGACCGGAAGGCGATGGAGAAGAAGCTCTCCCAGCGACTCACCCGCTATTTCGGCAATGATCCGGTGGAGGCATCGGTGAAGATCTCCGAGACGAAGCTTGGTTTTAAAGCGGAGATAACGCTGCCCTACTACGGATACCAGATGCGCGCTGAAGCTTCCTCAAACGACGGCCTTTATACCGCTTTCGACAACGCCGTGGACGTCCTGGAGCGCAGAATGACAAAGCACAAGGATAAGATCATCAGCCGCAAAGGCAAGGTCTCTCAGCCCGACGTCATATCCGAGGCCGAACCTGCGGAAGAGCAGGATTACGCAAATGAGGAAGAGTTCAAGATCGTCAGGATCAAGAGGTACGAGTTCAAGCCCATGACCACTGAGGAAGCGATCCTGAACATGGAGACACTGGGACACGATTTCTACGTATTCATGAACCCGGCGGAAAACGACGCGCTTTGCACCGTCTATAAGCGCAAGGACGGCGGATACGGAATGGTGGCGCCAAAGTAACTCATTTAAAAGATTTCCCGGGAAGACAGCAGGCCGGAAACCTTTCGGAAGCCGATCTTCTCTGCTTATAAAACAACTGATCAACAAGGGGGCCCCGCGGGGCCCCTGAAGTGTTTTCGCCGAAGCCCGGCTCACTTGGGCCGGCGCGTATATTTTTACAAAACGGAGGCTGCCTTGTACTCAACAGACAAACCCTGGATAAAAGAGCGGGAGGCCACGCTGTGCACGTGGAAGCTTGACTATAACCGCGGCTACGTTGGCAATACGTCCGTGTCGCTTCTGAGCGACTTTATGTGCCTGTCGGACAGGCAGCTTGTTGACTACGCCAAAATGATCAAGGCCTGCGGGTTTACCGGCATACAGGCTATGGACATATGCGCCGCCTGGCGGGCTTCGGGATCACCGGAAACTGTTCACGACAGGTTCAAAAAACTTGCCGATGCCTGCCACGCCAACGGGCTGAATTTCACCCTCTGGTGCTGGGCTGCGGAGTTTTCCGGACACGGCTGGACAGAGCCTTCGGCGGTCTACCGGAACAGGACCTCGGGCAGGCCCGCTTTTGAGGATCCGGAGGTGGCTGCGCTTTTTGAAAAATATTATGATATCTATGCGGAGCTTGCGCCTTACTGCGACCGGGTGATCGCCCACTTTTTCGACCCGGGAAACCTGACAGACACGGAAAGCATTATTTATTTCCTGAAACGTTTTGCAGAAAAGTTCAGAGCGGTAAATCCCTCCGTAAAGATCGGAGTCGATACCTGGGGCTGCCCCGATGATTTCCCGGAAATACTCGTGAAGTCGGAGCTTAAAGACGTGATGCTGATGGAGCTGCCCTTCCTTCCCTCCTGGCAGGAGGAGGGCAAGCGGGCCCGTTTCCGCCGGGGCGTCAAAAACACCGGCTGCTCCCTTGGCGTGTGGGGCTGGTACACGGCGGACATGGAGATCGACCAGCTTGCCATGATGGCCGTCAACGGCCGGGTGCTGAAGGACGTGCTGAACACCGTCCGGGCCCAGGGGGACTCTGTCATGATCCCCGAGTACTGGAGCGAGACAGACTCCTACCACATCCTGAACTACTTTTCGCTGTACGCCGCGGGGCATCTGCTGACCGATCCGGAGGCGGATGCGGACAAGCTGCTTTTCGACAGCGCACTTGCTCTCACGGGAGACCGCGAACATGCGGAGGCTCTGAAATACGTGCTTGAGGTAATAAGAGACGCCAGATCCGGCGACTCCTGGGACACCTACTGGTGGACCTCGCCAAAGTACGTACTCAGGAATCTTGATTTTGAAGACATTCTGCCACGCGTTGAAAATGCGATAACAAAGCTGGAGGCTTTGATAAAGCTTCCTGAGCCTTCAAACGGGATACCTTTCCCCATCAGGCGTCAACAGCTCTACAGGCTTATGCTGCCCCACCTTCAACAGATCAGGCAGTACGGTGAGTTTTGCCGTGACATTGCCAATATCGAAAAAATGAAAAGCTCCGGCGCCGGTACAGACGCTTTGCAGAAGCTCGTCGACAGACTCGACTGCGAGATCCCGGAGTACAACTGCGTGACCGGGCTCTGGGGCCAGCCGGAGGCAAGGGAGGCCTTCCTGCGCTGCGGACAGTTCTGCAGGGAGAACGGCCTGAAGGCGCCTGAAAGAAGCCCGTTTGTGAAATTCAAGTTCAAAAGAAGGATCGTTGACAGGCTTACCGTTGCCCAGAGGGGCCTTAAGGACAGACTTTCCGTGGATCCGCTGTTTTACGAGGGCGGCCTTGCGGGACCGGAATTTACCGAAAAACTCATGGAGGAGCTTTTTAAAGAGGGCGTTCTCGCCAAGGACGAAAACGGCAGGTATTATCTGTCCGGGTGGCGGGAATTGGCCTACGACTTTTCGTACTGAACCTCGGGGAGACCCCTGCTCCTTGACAAACAAGGTCTCCTTGTGTATGATTTTCCTTAGAAAAGAAAGAAGGAGAACCGGATTTGAGAAGGCTTAAGGAAGCAGAAAAGGCAGATAATAAAAACCGCCTCAAAAGGCGTCTGACAGCATCGCTTGCGCTTGCCGCGGCGGTGTTGTTTGTTTTTTCCGGATGCGCCGGGCCGGCATTTCCGGGCAATGAGACCGGGCTTCCGGAGAACTCTGACGCGCAGACAACGCCAAATAACGGCACTGAGGAAAATGCCGCGAAAAAAGGCTTTTCTGCCTGGGAGGACAGAACTATGGAGGAGATCCTTGAAGTCGGGGGCGTGACTTCGGTCACGTCAAGCCCTGACGTTTACGATATAAGAGCTTTCGGCCTTGAACCCGATGAAAGAAAAGACGCGGCCCCGGAGATAAAGGCGGCTGTTGAGGCTGTCATTGAAAAGGGCGGTGGCATCCTTTACTTTCCTTCCGGGCGGTACAGGATCGAGTCGCCCCTGAGCCTGGAAGGCATTGGCAAGTGGGTCTGCCTGTGCGGTGACGTTGACGGTTCGTCGGTGTTTGCCATAGGCGCCAGATTCGACGGCGGGACGGGCCTTGCAGTCAGAAAAGACAACACTCACCTGTCCTTTCTTTCCTTCGAGGACGCGTCCAAAAACACCGTTACGGTCTCCGTTGAGGCCGACGGCTGTTCTCTCTACGGCTGCAGCCTGAAAAAGACATCGACGAAAGCCGAGAAACCCCTGACGGAGGTTTCGGGCTCCTTTGACACCGTCAGGCAATGCTCCTTCTGGGCTGAGAAAAAAGAGACCTGCTTCGTTGAATTCACAAAATATCCCGGGCGGGACGCATACGGGAACGTGCTTTGCGACGTTCATTTCGGCGGCGAGTTCACGAAAACGGTGCTGGTATCCTCAAAGGACGAAGCAGGCTCGCCGGAAAACCTCACCATATTCCGGAATCTGTTCCTGATCTCCTCTGACCCCATGATCGAAGTACGGTCTGTGAACGGCCTTGTTATTGCCAATAACATGCTGGACGCCGCCGCAAGGGCTGTCGGCTTCGCGCCGGAGGGCGTCGGCGTTTTCAACGTGGAGATCCGCGACAATTACATCGGGGCGTCAAAGGGCGGTATCCGGGGCGACGAAACGGAATGCAATGCGGGCAATATTTCCATTCACGACAATTACATCTGGTCGCCTGAAAGCATTATTTTTGCGGGCAAAAAGTACACCGGGCTGACTGTGGAGCACAACTATTTCGTGCTCAGCGCGGGCAACGCAGTCTATATGACGTTCGCGGCGGGAGCGGTGATAAGAGAAAACCTTGTCGCCAACATCGGGAGCAGCGAGCCCGAGCTAAAGCTTGCGGGTTTTGACGCAGCGTCCGTTATCGATACCAATGGCTTTGGCAAGACCTCCGTGCCCGCAAAAGTCTCGGATGTCGGACAGATCACGGTTCCGGAGGTCAAAACGGTGAAAAAGACCTTCGAAGAGCCGCCTCAGGTAAAGGGTGACGGGAAGGCAGAAATCAACAAAAAGTACGTAAACGTAAAAGATCTCGGAGCCGTTGGGGACGGAACGACGGACGACACGAAAGCGATAAACGACAGTATCGCCAAAGCGAGAGCCATAAACGGCACGGTCTATTTCCCCGAAGGAACGTATCTTGTCAAAGAGACAGTGAGTGTTTCCAAAAACGACGCCACCGTTCTCAGACTCAAGGGCGAGGGCAGGGAAAGCTCTGTTGTCATTGGCGATGAGAGCCTTGAGGGCAGCGTTTTTGACGTGCGGATGAAGTACAACTTCTTCATGAACGATATGAAGGTCGAACACAGGGGCAAGGGAAGCTGCGTCGACGCCTTGTTTGTAAAGGCTTTCGACTGCTCTTTTGAAGGAAACGCTAAAAACGGAGAGCCGGTGCTTCGGTTCCACGGGTCCAACTGCTGGGCGGTGAGATGCGACTTTTTCACGGAAAATACCGACAGTTACGGGATCAGCTACACCAGGCTGCCCGGCGAGATCTCCATCAACGACTATATCATCGACAACACCTTCCGCGGAAACGGCAAAGGTGTCCTGGTAGGTGACGGTGTCGCCATGAAGGACGGCCGCTGCGAGGGCTTGAAGATCATTGGCAATGATTTCGAAAACAGCGGCGCCACGGCGGTGGAGGTCTACGAGATCCTTCACGTGAATATCGCGTACAACACCTTCAAAAACACCGCCAATGCGATCTTCCTGTCAAACCTGGGCCACGGGCCTGACGGGATATACATTGACCACAACGTTGGCTCGTCCTCCGGGAGCGTGGTGACGTCGGGGCGCGTTGAAGGTGGCGGCGACTACATTTCAATGGTGGTCATCCACGACAACGAATTCACTTCAGGCGCGAAGGATACCGTATCGGAGCCGGTGGCCTTCAACAAGAAAATGATACATGACTGAGCCGCGGGCAAAATGCGCGAGAACAAACCGAAAAATGGCATGAAATTGCACTTTACGAACATCGATTCATTTTGGAGGGTTAGTTATGGATATCCTTCCTGTAAATAACTGTAAGTGTTCATATAGTTGAAAAGGAGAGAATGAGATGGCGGTATATATGTATCTGCAAGAAGATGATTTTGATGAAATTATCAGATTGATATCATCAAAACACTGTTTTATGATTTCAAATAAAGGCAAAATGATAGAAAAACCACGATTTGGATTTATCGACGATCAAGAATTTAATGTATATTCAGACGGCGCTTTTAATGATGATGCAAGCCTGCGCAAAGTTGGATTTCATGATCATATATCAATTACACAACAAAAACTCCTTGGTGGGATGCTTCAACCCATGAGTGTTTTTCTTATACTACAGCAACAGGATGATGCCAACAGAAATGAAATTGTTTCGTTGTATGACAGTATCAAAAAGCATGTAAAGAAAAAATATGTCATATCTTCTGACAAAATGATATATATGGGACCTCAGGCATACTCGGATTGGAAAAAGAGGCAGTTTAACACGGCTTTTTTGTTTTTACTGGAGAAAAAAGTCTTCTACTTATCCCAGATGGAGTTTGATCTTTTCCTTAAGTGGGCCGATTCGAATTATATCTTGTTTGATTATACGCACCGTTTATTTGTACAAGGGAGAAGGGCGTTTGACTATGAAGAGTATTGCATTGCAGACAAGATGTCTAATATTATATTACACTCCACAAGAATAAAAAGTCTAAGAGTTGATTCGGATTCGTGCTGTGTATACGTATCACGTGAACTGAAAGGGAAAAAAAGAACCACTGTTTATGTAGACAAGAGAATCATAAACGAACAAAACCACGAAATAATACGGATTTTTGATATGGTCGTTAAATATCTTACAAATATCAATCAACCAATCGAATGAAGAGATGCTTTCGTCAAGGCCGACCGGCTATCGAGCAAAAAAACTGTGAGCAGATCCGCTTTGGTGGGATGAGCCTTGTTGATCTATTGTTGATGCTATATAATTTGTATGATGAAAACATTTTAATTGGGTAGTTTAAGGAGGTAAATCTTGAAACGTCTTTTGTCATCTGTCGTGATACTGCTTTTGATTACAGCTTCTTGCGCTTTAGACCCTCCGACCTATTTCTTTGATTTTGATGAGTTGGTGAACAATATTGTGAAAGTGAGTTTTATTCGGTATTACGAGCAATTACCAAGAATGTCCCAAAAAGGAGAAACTCCCGGGATAGAAGTTGATTTGGATATGGAGTGTCTTGAAATTGTTTACACTCTTGACGAAAGCTTGAGAAATGAATTTTTAAAAGATCTTTCCGATGTCGATTTTTTCTATCCGTACACATACTCATACGGGTATTGTGATAGACCGTATGGGCAAGGAATTCAATTAAAAAACGACGATGGGTCATTCATTCTCTTTACAATGGATAATGATGTGGAAAGAGATAAAGACCTGCGATGGCTTGCAATGATAGATAAATACGATGAATCCGGATGCCATTTGTCCAGAGTGGCTGATTATCGTAGCTCTGCATTTATCGTTTTGTTAGAAAAGTACTTTGGCGATTACTTGGATTCAAAGCATTTGTGAAAAAATCAAAATGGAACTCCCTTTAAGAGAAAAATCCACTTGGCGTCCACTGAAGCGGAAGCTCACTTTTCACTTCACAGACGCGGCCCGCCCTCATCTCTTTGTTGATATTTTTGAGGAAATGGTTTAAAATCAACAAGGCAGAGGATCGGTTTGCCGCAGGGACTGCGCGGCGAATTGTCTGCAGCACGAGAGGATCCCTCACGATCTACGAGAAGGAGAAACACATGGCTTTCGGGAAAAAGAACAAAAGATCCAACGAATCGGATAATACCCAGCC
>JAGCZO010000232.1 GCA_017959965.1 Clostridia bacterium
AAAGTAAAGGGGACGGTTCTTCTTTCTGACGCTACATCAGACAGAAGAACCGTCCCCTTGTCTTCGAAGAACCGGCCCCTTGTCTTCCATCAGACAGAAGAACCGTCCCCTTGTCTTTGAAGAACCGTCCCCTTGTCTTGAGTTGTCTTAAAGTTGATATAGGAAGATGATCACTTCTCTATCCAGGTAAGTATGTCATTCATGATCGCGGCAGAGTTCAATTCGTTCAGCAGCTCATGTCTGCACTCTTCATATATGGTACAGTCGGATTCGTTGAATCCCAGCTTCTGAAGCAGCGCGAAGAGCTTCGTGACTCCTGCGCCGTAGCCGCCGACGGGGTCGAGCGCGCCGGAGATCAGCAGGATCGGCAGGTCGCGGCGGGTCCTTTTGATCAGCTTCCTGCGGGCCGCGGTGTAGGTGAGGCGGATCAGGTCGTGGTAAAAGGCCGAGCTGCAGACGAAGCCGCAGTAGGGATCATTGATATATGAGCCTACAATGCTGTTGTCGCGGGTCAGCCAGTCGAAAGCGGTGCGGTTAGAGATCTTTGCGAAATCCTTGTAGCCTGTGGTCAGGTTCGCCAGGAAAGGGGACTGCACACGCGCGCCGCGAGTGAGCTTTACGATATTGGCCATCTGCATTCCGCAGAACGAAGCGAAAGGCGCCATGTAGGCGGTGCCGCAGATGATGGCCTTGTCCGGCTCGTCATAGAACTGGATCACATTGCGCGCGATGATCGAGCCCATGCTGTGTCCGAACAGGATCAGCTTCGAGCCGCGGTTGTTCGCTTTTGCGTAGCGCAGCACATTGATCGCGTCGGAGATGACCAGTTTGTCGCCGTCTTTGTCCGCGAAATGTCCGAGCTCTTCGAACTTCTTATCGAGTCCGTGTCCGCGGTGATCGTAGAGGAACACGTCATATCCGTTCGAATTCAGAAACTGCGCGAAGGGAATGTATCTCTCGTGGTGCTCCGCCATTCCGTGCAGAACAACGACCGTGCCTTTCACCTCGGCTTCGGTATTATATGTGTAGACCGTAGTCTGGTACTTATCATCCTGAGTCAGAACAACTTTGTTGATAGCCATGTCGATACCTCCTCGTATTATATATACATTCTAGCATTGCGACCCGGATTGCGCAATCGTCTATCAATCCGAAATGAAACTGAGGTAACCAAAAGTTACCAGATTTGTTTTTGAGCCCATTTCCCCCGAAATAGTTATTGATTTTTGGAAACTCAAAGCATATACTGTAACGCGTGCGCGGCGAAAAGATACATTTTTTCCTGTGAAAAAATTTCAAAAGATACATTTCATATCTAAAAATGTATCCGAAATGTAACTTTTGTATGTTACCTTAAGTGCACAGGCGAAATACGGCATACTTTTTGCTAACGGGTAATCGCCAAGACGAGATGAAAAGTTTTAAGTTTTAAGGAGGAAGGATAATGAAAGGATTAACTTGGAAGAAGATCATGAGCCTTGTTCTTGCAGTTGCACTTGTTATCGGCGCAATGCAGTTCAATGCAAAGACCGTTTCCGCTGGAACCACAGCATCTGTATCTGACGTTACAGTAGTAACCAATACCGATGACCCCAGCAACCCCACCGTTACTTATTCACTTAAAGGTGAGAATGGAGATCCCTCTATTCAGGGAACTTACACCGACATCGTACTTGCCATCGACCTTTCCGGCAGTATGGACGGACAGGCCGTAAAAGATGCAAAGGCAGCAGCCAAGGCATTTGTTGACAGTCTGGTTGGAAAAGATGCAGAAGGCAATGACGTTCTTACAAAGACTTACGTTCAGATCGCTATCGTTAAATACAGCTCAACAGCTGAGGCGGTTGTGCTTGGAACTACCGGCTTTGGTTGGAACACGCAGAATATTTATTTCTCAAACGATAAGAATACTCTTGACAGAGCGATCGATGGCCTTAAGGCAGGCGGCGGAACAAACTACGACGCAGGCATGGAAGCAGCTGAGACCCTTTTCGCAGGAAGAAACAACGCTAAGGCGATCGTATTCATGTCAGACGGTGAGCCTACATATGCTAACGGATCATATTCGTATGATTCCACCATGAACGGCAAGATCACAGTCGGAGACTCATGGACGAAAGATGCTACTCTGGATGTTTATTACGGAACCGCTAAGATCAACGGACAGGATTACCCCGTAGTTAGAAAGT
>JAGCZO010000233.1 GCA_017959965.1 Clostridia bacterium
AGCTTTATCTGTGTGGACGGCAGGAACGCTTCTCAGGCAGAGGAGCTGATCCGGCAGGCGAATTTCATCATTCTCGGTGGTGGGCACACGCCGTCGCAGAATTGTTTTTTCAAAGATATGGGGCTTGCTGATCTGTTGAAGGCCTATGACGGTGTCATTTGGGCGATCAGCGCCGGAAGCATGAACTGCGCCGAAACCGTTTATGCCGCGCCCGAGGAGGATGGCGAGGCACTCGATCCCGATTATAAGAGATTTTTGACCGGTCTTGGTTTCACAAAGACTACGATCCTGCCCCATTATAATTATTGGAAAGACAAAACGCTGGATGGCCTCAACTATATCAACGAGATAATACTGCCTGACAGTATAGGAAGGACTTTCTATTACATTGCGGACGGCAGTTACATACTGGTAAAAGACGGTATGGAGGAACTGCGGGGGGAAGCGTACATCGTACGCAACGGTACGATTAAACAGATCTCGGCTAACGGTGATACCGTTTTGCTGTAAAACAGCTCCTATTCGTCAAACTGTCCGCAGGAATGTGTTTTACGAGCTCTTTCTATGCCTTGGTGTTCTTTTGCGCGGTCTTACACATAGAACAGCCTCGAGATCAACGTCCCGGGGCTGTTGTTTTGCTTGAAAAAGGATTCGAACAGGTTACAAATGACATTGATTTTCGCCTCCAAATTGTGTATAATGCAATTTGGAGGCGAAAATTATGATTTTGACGACTTCAATGTTGCTGGATCAATTGCAAAGATACAGTGATCCGGCAGGCAAGATATTACGCATGAAGCGTGAAGGCGAATTGCTTCAACTTACTCGCGGCATTTATGAAACGGACAAGAACGCTCCCGGATACTGCCTTGCCGGTGCGATCTTCGGGCCGTCCTATCTGTCATTTGATTATGCATTGTCGTTCTACGGACTGATCCCCGAAGCAGTCTATACGTTCACTTCCGCCACGTTTGATAAAAAAAAGGTCCGAGAGCAAAAAAATCATTTTGGCAGATTTACATACCGTGACGTTCCGCCGGAAGCATATCCGTTCGGAATTTCAATCAAGGAGGAAAACGGATACGTTTATCAAATGGCAACGCAGGAAAAGGCGCTTTGCGACAAACTCTATACTATGCCGCCCGTGACCAGCCAAAAGGAAATCGAAAGAATGCTGTTTGAAGATCTGCGGATCGACAGAATTGAGTTTGAAAAGTTACGTGCTGACGAGATCTTGCAAATCGGAGATAGGTATCACAGCAATAATCTCAAATATTTGATGAAGTATCTGCGGAGGAATGAAAAATGAACCACGTGATCAATGAAATGTTGAATAAGTATCAAGCGGAAGGACTCGCCGACAAGAAGAACGCGATCAAGGAGATCATGCAGGAGATTGTTTTGTGTGGTCTTTCCCGCGCGGGTTTTTTCAAGAAAACTGCTTTTTATGGTGGAACGGCGCTTCGCATTTTCTACGGTCTGGATCGTTTTTCGGAAGATCTGGACTTCTCATTGTTGGCGCCGGACGATTCTTTTGAGCTGTCCGAATACTTCCCGACACTCAAAAAGGAGGTCGCTTCTTACGGATTGAACGTGGAGATCGCCGAAAAGGAGAAAACGAAGGAATCCGCGGTTCGCTCTGCGTTTCTGAAAGGCAATACGAGAGAGCATATGCTTCTGTTTTACGCCTCCGATCCGGCGGCGAGCGCTGTCGCGGGGAATGAAACGATTAAAATCAAATTTGAGGTAGACACAAACCCGCCGGCGGGAGCGACTTTCGAGCACAAGTACCGTTTGCTGCCTGCGCCGTATGAAGTAACAATGTACGATATGCCGTCGCTGTTTGCGGGCAAGGCGCACGCGGTGATCTCCCGCGCATGGAAGAACCGGGTCAAGGGCAGAGATCTATACGACTATGTATTTTATCTTTCACGCGGAGCAGCGCTCAATACCGAACACTTAAAAGCTCGGCTTGTGCAATCGGGTGTTTGGAAAGATGAAGATCCGTTTACCATCGATAACGCAAAAAAACTGCTCTGCGCCCGCTTTGAAACTGTTGATTATGCGCAGGCGAAAGAAGACGTCCGCCCGTTTATCAAAGACAATGCTGCGCTTGATTTGTGGAGTGCAGACTTTTTCAAACAGATCACGAATGAATCAAAGCTGTGAAAATATAATAAGAGGTGACTTTACTTGGATAATTCGAATCACGAACTCTGACAAAAGAATTTGGAAAAGGATTTTCCCGCTCTAATCTTCAGAATATGCGATCTCTATATTTGACTTATCCAAAATACCAGACGCTGTCTGGCAAATTGTCCTGGTCGCATTATTGTGAGCTTTTGGTGATCTCAGATACGGATCGCCGGAGCTTTTACGAGAAAGAATGCGAGCGATCCGGATGGTCTGTCAGAGAAATGAAACGTCAGATTTCCACCTCACTATTTGAACGATTATTGCTGTCTGAAGGGAAAGCAAATAAGCAGAAAGTTCTTGAACTTGCAACCAAAGGGCAGGAATTAGTTGCGCCAGAGGATATTGTCAAAGATCCGTATGTATTTGAATTTCTGGGCATTCCGGAAAATAAACCAGTGCTTGAATCTGATTTGGAGAAAGCGCTTGTCAGGCAAATCGAAGATTTTATGCTGGAATTGGGGCGCGGATTCATGTTTGTCGGCACACAGCAGAGAGTAACGCTTAACAACACGCACTACTATGTCGATATGGTTTTTTATAACAAGGAACTTCATGCATATATTTTGATTGAGCTGAAAACAGTAAAATTGATGCCGGAAGCCGTCGGACAGCTTAATATGTATCTGAACTATTATGCAGCGGAGATAAATGAGCCGGGAGATAACCCGCCGATTGGAATTATCCTGTGTACAGACAAGGATAATGTAAGCGCTGAATATGCTCTCGGCGGTTTATCGAATAATATATTCGCGTCAACCTATACCTATGTTATCCCGGAAAAAGAAAAATTGATTGCGCAGGTGGAAGCTGTCCTGGAAAAATGGGACGGCGAGAATAGAATTGAATAAGTGGCATTCATGACTTTTTGTTGTCTTTTCACCAAGTTCACGTTGCCGCCAGGTCCCTGTGGGTGCGACTCCATACATGCTCAAGGCGGTATCTACGCATCACAACGCAGCCTCGAGATCAACGTCCCGTGGCTGTTGTTTTTTTGTCTGAGAAAGATGTTGGTGTAAAATTTTAATGGGTATTCTTTGAATGGTAGACAGCTTGTGGGTAAAAAAATATCCATAAGACCCGCTTTGTGATATCATTTTATTTACCGAACATAAATGAAAGGAGCGAATCTTATGGACATCGGTATAGTATCACAAAACACATCTGAAAGAAAATCTTTTTTGATCGTCTTAGAGGGGACGACGCTGTAGGAGAAACCATAACGTTTAAACTAATGATTTTCCATACAAATCCAAAACCGGTTTGTAATGGCATTAGGCTCCGGTATCTGATATAATTGAGCTATGATTTGATGCCCGTTTGTACGGGACCGTGTTACGCAGTGTTGATTCGGAGGGATAATATGAAAAAGGTACTCTCACTCATTTTGGCATTTGTGTTTTCAGCGACTCTTGCGATGGGAACAATGAACTCGTTTGCGGAGGCCGATGCTTTTGACGACAGTTTTGACAAGGACACCGCAAAGGGGATCATTGCCGAATTCATAGAGATCAGAAGCTCCATCGGAATGTTTTTCAACTGGTATGAGGTTGGTAATACAAAAGAAGCGTTCAAAGGCATCTCAAGCACCTTTGCCCAGGGAACCCCGGACGACGTGCCCGACTGGTTCACATACGCCAAGGTCAAAGAGGGCTACGGCCCCGATGAGGTCAAAGCCATGATCAGGGGACTGTTCGTTGACGAGCTGGCGGAGACGGTCATTGACGGTGCGGAAGCCTTTTTTAACCGTTATTATCAGGAAAACGGAAGTTGGTACTACTATTTCTACATGGGCTGGGACAAGCTCAGCTACGTTGACGGAGACCGTCCCTGCACGTATTTCAACACAAGCGAGCTTGACAACATAAAAACGCGCCTGGAACCGGACGGGAATACCGCATACGTATCGGTGCCCGTTCACAGATACTATGACGTAAACGACGGAGAAGCGGATGAGGCAAGGCTCGACGCCAACGTGATCTTCAGGCTTTCAAAGGTTGGAGATACCTGGAAGATCTCGGAGCTGGATCTTGGCAGCATGATATTCAGAGCTGATGCAGACAAGCTTAAAGGCGACACGCTTACCGAAGAGTCGGTGAGGGAGACACTTATTGCCCTGGTTTGCGATCTTTACAGCCTGACCTTGAGTCTGTCCAGCTGCAGATACGACACGTACAGTTTCGCCGCCAACAGCCGCTACCACCTCTTTAAGACTTTCGGAGATTCGTCTGCCACGTATTCTGCCATGGAAGGAAATCTGGCGGATCCCGGAACCTGGCATGAGTATGCCGAGAAGTTCTGCTCCGCCGAGGTGGCTGATTACCTTTTGTATTTCAAAAAAGGTGTGAGGCTTTATGACAACAAACTGTACTTCGGGTGTGAGACTTGTGAGGATTATACCATCGGCCGGCAGGAGTTCCAGTACTCGTACAAGCTGCAGAAAGCGCTTTCCGCACCCATAACCATCGAACAGATATCAAGCGACAAAGCGGTGGCGACCTGCGGTATCAGCTGGTTCCCGGAGCAAATGACCTTCTACGAGATGCAGTACCCGGTCGCCGAGAAAAAGACTACGATCAGGCTTGAATACGAAAAGGGCGAAGACGGGTGGAAGGTTGTAAATAAGGGCTTCATCGACACCCTGGACAACGAGATCTATACAGGCCCGAACGGCCTGTACGGCGGAATGTATCAGGTTCCCGACAGAGATTCCAATCCGGAAACGGGAGACGTTGGCCTTGCGGCTGTTGTGATCGCCGCGGCATTGGCATTGGCGGTCCTGATAAGGAGAAGGCAAAAAGCCGTAAGATCTTGAGGACCGATCCATGGATACTTTGTGGACTCCCGCGAAACGCGCCATATGCGCATTAAACTTAGGCAGACCCGATGAGATCCCCACCTTTGAGCTTGAGTTTCAGCTGTCGGAGGAGTTTTTCGGATACCCTCTTTCTCTGCCCGAGCTTTCAAAGGAGACCATCGGGACGCTGACGGAGCCTGAACTGGAAAAGGCGGGGATAGATCTGGCGGACAGATACGCCCGCGTTTACGGGGACAAGACCGCGTATGACATTGGCGGCGCGGCAATATCCGGAGATGAGGAAAAAGACAGCCGAAAGGGGCTCGATTACTGCATAATTCCGGTGTATTCGCCAAGGTGGCGGGACCTCGGGTCCACACTGACAAAGACATTCAGGCGCAGGCTGAGGGAGCACTTTGGCGATACGAGGCTCTTTGGCGGTCACGGAGACGGGACCTTTGCCATTCCCGACGGGACAAAAATGTACGAATTTGCTTACAGGACCGTTGACGATCCGGAGGGCTTAAAGGCGGAGGCTGAATGGTACTGCAACAACGCCATCGAGCACAACAAACGCCAGCATGCGGCGGGCCTTGACGTGGCGCTCCTGTGCGCGGATTACTGCTACAATTCCGGACCTTTCCTTTCCCCGGCAATGTTTGACGAGTTTATATTTCCCTACCTCGAGAGAATAATCAGGGCAGGCAGAGAGGACGGGATGCTTATGATCAAGCATACCGACGGCAATATCATGCCCATAATCGATTCCCTTGTGGCTGCCCACCCTCACGCGCTCCATTCTCTGGACCCCATGGCGGGAGTGGACATAAGGGAAGTGAAAAGAAAATACGGTGACAAGGTCGCTCTCTGCGGCAACGTCCACTGCGCGGCCCTCCAGACAGGAACGGTACAGGAGGTCACAGAAAGCGCGGAATACTGCCTCAGATACGGCGGCGAAAACGGAGGATATATTTTTACCACGAGCAACATTCCCTTTAAGGGGATGCCGCCGGAGAGATACAGTCTCATTCTTGATATTTGGAAAAAAAGAAGAAAATACGATAATTGATGATCAAAATGAAGGGAGCCGGATATGATTAAAAATCTCAATGACGATACGCTGCTTGAGGCGTTTGCTGACGAAAAAGGAGTCGAGCTGTACAGGATCCCGGGAGTAGGGAAATATTCCTGGGTGGAGCCTCTCAAGAATGCCGCGGGGACCTGGTACCCCATGGGAGGACGGGACCACTCCCTGAGACAGTGGTGGTTCCCAAATACCGAGGAGTCGGTGTTTGAGGCGGGGGCGCCGGTGATGTGCGTTTTCGACTACGAGGACAAGAACGTAATTACGGTGTCGCTGTCGGATTCCTTCAAGCGCACCAAGATAAGCGCAAGCGTGGATGACCTTGGCCAGAGGGACGAGATCCTGCTCACCGTTGAGATCGTTGACGACGGTCTTTTCCAGCAAGAGGACCACGAGATCATTATGAGGGTGGACCGGAGGAAGAAGGAGTACTACGAGACCGTGTCGGAGGCCTGCGACTGGATGAGAAGCTTCCTCAAAGAGCTGATACGTATTCCGGAGGCGGCCAGAGTGCCGCTCTATTCCAGCTGGTACAATTTCCACCAGGAGCCGGACCAGGAACTTTTGACGGAGGAACTGCGGGAAGCTTCGAAAATGGGCTTCAAGACCGTCATCTTAGACGACGGCTGGCAGTTTGAGGGCGAGACCACCAAGGACTACTACAAGTGCGGCGACTGGCACATTGCCCTTGACAAGTTTCCGGATTTCAAGAAATTCGTGGATGACGTGCACAGCTTCGGCATGAAGCTGATGGTGTGGTTCCCGGTACCCTTTGCGGGGTTCGCCACGGAGGACTACAAGCGCTTCAAGGACAAGATGGCTTTTGACATCGACTGGATGAGAGCGGGCGTGTACGACGTAAGATACAAAGAACTGCGGGACTACATTTCCGGCACCTACGAGCATTTTGTGGACACCTACGGCTTTGACGGGCTGAAGCTGGATTTTGTGGACGCCTGGGGAACCATTACGGACCTTGCACCGAAAAACGACGAGATGGACCACGAGCGCCTCTTTGACGCGGTAAGGACCCTGTTGGACGAGATCTACGAGAAGATGACCGCCAGAGACCCTGACTTCCTGTTCGAGTTCAGGCAGGTGTACGTTGGCGCGGAGATCGTGAATCACTGCAATATGCTCCGTGTGGCGGACTGCGCCGCGGATTCCGTCACCAACAGGATCGGCATAGGCACCCTACGTATCGTGGACGGCGCCACAGCCATCCACTCGGATATGCTCCTCTGGGGAAAGCAGGAGACCCCTGTGAACTGCATGCGTCAGATGCTCAACATTATGTTCTCGGTGCCTCAGATATCCGTCCTTCTCACCAAGGTCCCCGCAGAGCAGAAGCAGGCCGTGAAACGGTTCGTGGACTACTGGTCCGCCAACAGAGACGTGCTGCTTGACGGTAAATTCAGGGCCCCGGATCCCGGCGCCAACTACTCTCTCATGTCTTCTGAAAAAGACGGGAAGAAGATCACCGTTCTTTACAGCATCTCCGAAGTCGCGCTGACCGCGGACACAGAGGACGTCTGGAACAATACTTCCAAGAATTATATAGTGGCGACCGGAAAGCCCGGAAAGGTCTACACCGTTTTCGACTGGTCCGGAAAGAAGATCCTTGGCGGCACGGTCAGGGGCAATGCTCAAAAGATCGAAGTGCCTGCGGGCGGATTGGCCGTTTTTGCCAATGCGTGACGCTTCAAAGACTTGGCCGGGCTGCGGAGGGCGGTTGCCTGCACCCCGGCAGAATGATATAATATGATCACTTGAAACACTAAATGTTATTCAGATCATAAGATCTCAACGGGAGCTATTGAAATGAAAAAAAGGTTTTTTGGTTTTATTATGTGTCTGGTATTGATCCTTGGGTTGATACCGGCGGGATTGTTTACGATAGACGCTGCCGCGGAAGAGAACGACGTTGCGAACGGAGATTATTCCTCCTGGGACAAGGCTTATATTGCCACCGATTCCAAGGGACTTCAGGACGTATTCTGCAAGGAAAGGTCAACCAACACGAAAGTGTATATCAAACTGGGCTGCGATATAAACTACACAGGGTATGATCCCAACAAAAAGGGAACTACCGGAGGTCTGGTCGCGTACGGCTCCAGTATCTACCTGGATCTCTGCGGGCATACGCTGTCCGCCAACGTTAAATACGACACCCTTATCTACGGTTACTGCGGAACGGTTTCCATACACGACACAGGCAGGTATGACCCTTCCACGCAGAAGTGGATCTCCGGCAGAGTCGAATACAAGAATTCAGACAACTGGTGGGGCACTTGCGTTCTGAAGGGTAAGATCTTCGTTTACGGAGGGACCTTTGTCAATCTTACCCCTACCAGAAAAAGTCAGTATCCCGAGTCGGTCTACCAGTACGATTTCAGGCGGGACTATTATTTGAAAATGTATAACGGCGTTTTTGAGGCTGACGTCCCCGTTTACGTAAGAATTCCCAATGACAGAACAAACGGCACAATAATCATCGACGGAGGCACTTTCCGGGTAAAACGCGACAGAGCCTTTTACATAGACACTACACCGAACGGAAACGCTAAAATGACCGTTAACATAACGAAATGCAGCGTCGTTAATGCCTCAGGCAATGACAAGGTGCAGGTCTTTGGCGTCGGTCTTTCTCAGGACTACGTGAACACCCACACCTACGACGAGATCATGGAGAACTGGTACAGTATGGTTCCCGCGGAAAGCCGTGCCTACGTGGACGGTGATCTCAGGCCGGAAGGCGTGCACGGAATATCATTCAACTATCTTGTATATATCGGTCCTTCCATTTCAGATAATTATAAACTGACAAAAATGAGCTACGTGGACGAGATCAGCTTGGATATCATGGAGCCTGCTGCGGGAAACCACGCCCTCTATATCGCCAATGCCCCGGAGGACGCTCTTTACCAGATAAAGAAGAGCAGCAACAACGACTATTGGAGAAATGGTGTGCTCTGGTGGAGCGACGGCAAGAACAACCCGGCGAGCAACCTGCTGAGCTTTGACGTCGGCAAGAGCTACACCGTATACGTTGACGTCGAGATCAAAAGCGAGTACGGAACTGTCTTTGCCGATAAGGATAGCATCAATGCTACCATCAACGGCCACGCCGCCAAGGTCGTTAAAGTCTCCGACACGAACTACCTTGTATACTGCACCTTCGAAATAGGAAAGTTCAAGGTCAATAAGATAGACATAAAAATGACGATGCCGCTTGCGGGAGAGGACGTGTATTATCATGCCTCCGTAGCATCGTCCGCCAAGGGATACGGCGTTGCTGATCTGACCGCAGGACCATATAAAAACGGTGTTATGTGGGAACACGGGATGGAGACTCTTATGCCCGCCAACGACGAGGTCTTCTCTCCGGGCGATATTTACAGTGTCAGCATACTGGTCGAAATAACCGATCCGGACTTATATGAATTCGGTTCTCTTGAGGATATCAAGGCCAACGTCAACGGCGACAGCGACGTTACGGTCAGCGATGAGGGCAACGGCTATTTCAAGGTCTCTTACTCCCTTACCATCGGAATGGAGAAGATAAAGTACGTCAGTTTGACCATTCCTGAGCTGACGGCAGGCGCTCTTATGCCCTATTCCGCAACCGCCCCGGCGTACAAGGGCTATGCGGTGGACGTAGACTACAACGGGACCTATTGGGCCAACGGTGTTTCCTGGCTCAAGAGCGGTTTTCCGTACTCCGTTGAAAGCGAGACCCGGTTCGAGGAGAGCAAGGAATACACCGTGAGGATATCGATAATACTCACCGACGAGAGCAGGTATCTGTTTGCGAATGAGGAGGATATGGTTGCCGAGGTAAACGGCACCATTGCTGAGGTCGAGGCGTACTGGGCCAATAACTATGTTATCAACTGTGCCTTCACGGTTCCCGAAGCGGCAATATTGTTAGGAGACGCTGACGGTGACGGAGAGGTGACTGACTGGGATTCGATTCTTTTTGACAGGTTCCTTGCTGGCTGGAACGTTTACTGCATCCTTGAGGCCATGGACCTTGACGCCGACGGCGAAGTCTCCGACTGGGATTCGATCCTCCTGGCCCGTTACCTCGCGGGCTGGAAGGTGACCTTCGGCTAACAGATTTTTGACTATTTACGCATTTTGCCAACGAAAACCTGAAGAATCTTCGTATCTTCAGATACTCCGGGATTCCACATTTTTCCCGAAACAAGGAATAAACGATTGTGTGGCAAAATGCTTTGCGCGCGCTCACCGCTCGCAGTACCTTCGTACAGCGTCGGGGTCGCGCACGCAAAAATAGTTCAAAAATCAAGAATTTTGACTCTTTACGCATTTTGCCAACGAAAACCTGAAGATTCTTCGTATCTTCAAATACTCCGGGATTCCACATTTTTCCC
>JAGCZO010000234.1 GCA_017959965.1 Clostridia bacterium
CAGACCAAGGGCTTAGACACACAGATGATTATTGACGGCGTGTGCATGGACCCGCGCATCGGCGGCCACTACAATAACCCGTCATTCGGCTACGGCGGATACTGCCTGCCGAAAGACACCAAGCAGCTCCTCGCCAACTATAAGGACGTCCCCCAGACCATGATCGAGGCCGTGGTGAAAAGTAATGCCGTCCGCAAGGAGTTCATCGCCGACACCATCCTGAAGCGCAAGCCCAGGACCGTGGGCGTGTACAGGCTGACAATGAAAAGCAACAGCGATAATTTCCGTGCCTCGGCGATCCAGGGCGTCATGAAGCGCATCAAGGCCAAGGGCATTCCGGTCATCGTGTACGAGCCTACGCTCGAGGACGGGAGCGAATTCTTCCGCTCGAAGGTCGTCAATGATCTGGCGCGCTTTAAGGCTGAGAGTGACGTGATTCTTGCGAACCGCTTCGATGCGGAGGCGCTCGGCGACGTGGCGGATAAGGTTTATACGCGCGATCTGTTCAGGAGGGATTGAAGCTTCGCGGCGCGCTGCTCAACTATTGCTTAAGGCGAAAAGATATATGATCCGTATGATTGGCTCTCGAGTCGTGTTTGGCTGCGGCTGAGAGCCAGTTTTTTTTATTATATCTTTCAGTCGCAGATTTGCTGAAACGAAAATCAAAGGACGAAAATCAATGACTTGACCGATAACTTTCCCTTATGGTATAATTCGGGAAAGTTAAAGGGAAAGTTGTACAGGAAAGTATTAAGATCCGGCGATGATTCCCTTGATATTGAGGAGGGAGAAAAATGGCGTTACCTATAAATGTTGACGACCTGCTCCGCCAAAGGAAGGTAGAGCGTTCGCGTATAGAATATAAAGCTGATTGGAATCCGGAACCTATTATACACACATTGACAGCATTTGCGAATGATTTTGATAATCTGGGTGGCGGCTACATTTTGATTGGTATCGAGGAGGAAAATGGAAGACCAAAATTGCCGGTGAAAGGACTTGAACCTGAGCGAATTGATGCAATACAGTTGGATATCTTGAATAAGTGTAATTTAATTGAACCAAGGTACATCCCGGTGATTGAGCCTTATAGTTTTGACGGAAAAGAAGTGCTCGTTCTTTGGGCGCCCGGGGGAGAAGACAGACCATATAAGTGTCCTGAAAGATTTTATACGGAGAAGAATGGACAAAAAAGCGGAAAAGCCTATTATATTCGTAAAAGTTCAAAAACACTGAAAGCGAACGTCAATGAAGAACGTGAACTGATTTCTATGGCACGTGATATTCCGTTCGATGACCGCATAAATTACCATGCGGAATTGGGGGACCTTAAGCCGGCGTTGATTGCTGATTATTTACATTCAGTTGGCAGCGGGCTTTATCAATCTGTGATGGATCGTTCTGTTGAAGACGTAGGAATCGATATGAAGATCGTAAGAGGTCCGGCGGAGTACAGAAAGCCGCTGAATGTTGGTTTGATGTTTTTTAACGATGATCCTGAAGATTATTTTTCGTGTGCGAGAATCGAGATCGTTGACAAACCTGACCCTACAGGAAAAGGAATGACAGAAAAGACTTTCAGAGGCCCATTGGATAAGCAGCTGCAGGATGCTCTTGCCTATATCAAAAACTATATTATCAAGGAACGTGTAACTAAAATTCCAGACAGTGAATTAGCTGTCAGGGCGTTTAACTGGCCATATGCAGCTGTGGAAGAAGCGCTTAGTAATGCAGTGTACCATAAATCATATCAGATCCATGAGCCAATAACTGTTTTAATTACACCAGAAAAAATGGAAATAACAAGCCTGCCTGGACCGGATCGGTCAATTTCTGATGAAGACCTTGCACAAAGAAAACTTGTGTCGAGACGTTACAGAAATAGGAGAATCGGAGATTTTCTCAAGGAATTGAATATTGTCGAAGGACGGAATACTGGTATACCTACCATAATTGAATCTATGCGAATTAACGGATCCGGACTTCCTTCTTTCGAAACTGATGAAGATAGAAGCTATTTTGTTACCATTCTCCCTATCCACCCAGACTTTTTGTCTAACGGCAAAGAAGGACAGAGTTATATCAAATCGGAAGGATCAGGAAATAATAAAAAACGTAGAAGTAAAGCGGAAATAGAGTCTCTTGTCATCAATATTTTGAAAGAGAAGGGCAATATGTCAACCAATGAAATCGCGTCTGAACTTGGTTATAAAAAGCTTAATGATATAACTCGTTTTGTAGTAAATAAACTTATAGAATCTAAAAATGTGGCATATCTTTATCCGGATAAGCCGAGAAGCAGAAATCAAAAACTGTGTCTCTTACAGGCTGAAAAAAAGAAATATCAAACAGATGAAAG
>JAGCZO010000235.1 GCA_017959965.1 Clostridia bacterium
ACAGCAGAAAGAAGGATCCCTCCGAGATATTCGAATTCATAAGACTGTTCAGGGGAAAAGACAGTACGACGCCCATCGTCCTGGTGCCTACGTCCTTCAATTCGGTGACGGAGGAGGAATTCCGGAAAGCGGGCGCCAATATCGTGATCTACGCCAATCACCTTACCAGAAGCGGCTTCCCGGCAATGAAAAAAACTGCCGAGACGATACTCAAAAACCACAGGTCCCTGGAGGCGGATCAGTACTGTATGCCCATAAAGGAGATCATTTCACTTATCCCGGAGGAATGAGGCGGCGGGCAGGTCCTGCCGGAAGTTTTTTTTGGGGGGCAGCAAACCGCGGAAAGCGGGGCACAGGCGCTGCTCAGCGGAAAGGGCGGTGCCTCAGTTCCGTTTCCTTAAAAATGTCTTTAAAACTGCTTTTGCAGCGCGGGAAAAATGTTGAATTAACGTTTTTGCTGTGGTATTATAATTGCGATTATTGTGTGCAGGAATGTCCGCACAGAACATCTTCTTGATTTCAGAAACAGGAATCATCATTTTTTGGAGGTATTTTCATGAAGACGAATTTTAAAAATCTTGTCAGAGTGATCTTAGCTTTAGTGCTTGCGGTCAGCGTGACCCTGTCTCTTTTCGGCTGTGTTACCTACGTGAAGGTCGACGGAGATCTTCCGGACGGTTACAATCCTGAGCCGAGCGGAAAAATAAAGCTTCAGTATTACATCGCTAACACCGATGCTGACAAGAGATCGGTTAATGACTGGGTAGCGGCGTTCCAAAGGCAATATCCCGACGTAACAGTTACTGCTGACCTTTCATCCGTTGGTAAAGACGTTATCGCAGCTCAGATAGCTTCTAAAACAGTCGGAGACGTTTTCTTCCTTTGGGAGACTGACGTTTATAACTATGCATCCGTTCACGAGGCCCTGATGGCTCTGGATTCATACGTCGAAGCTTATGACATTGACCTTGGAAACGTTTTCTCGGCCATCAAAGACATGGGTTCGGTCGAAGGTAAGCTTTATATGGTCATGCGTGACTATAACCACATCGTTCTAAGATATAACCGTGACCTCATTAAGGCCGCGTCGCTCAGAGATCCTATCGAGCTTGAGACCGAAGGAACATGGGACTGGGATACCTTCAAACAGTACTGCTCACAGCTTACCACTCAGGAAGAGGACGCCGACGTTAAGACAGTCGGATGCTCACTGAGACTCGGATACGCTCCGATCTTCATTCCTTTCCTCGAAGGATGGGGCGGCCGCTGGTATGATAAAGAGAATAAGAAAGTTAACTTCATCTCCGATGCTAACGTTCTCGAAGGCGTTAAGCAGATGGTAGAGCTTGTTCAGATGAACGTCTGCCAGTACAATGCAGCAGGCGGCGGCGGATCCATTAAAGAGACCATCGACCAGAAGGCTTTTGCAGGCTACAACCCTGAGAGCCAGATCGTTTTCAACGACACCGAGTTCCCGAGCTTCGGCGCGGCAGGTAAGTCTTATGAGAGCAAAGGCATCGACTGGGATATCGTTTCAATGCCTAAGTTCCCGACACATAAAGTCGGTACAGGCGCTACGGGATTCGCAGTATTCAACGGAACCAGAAATGCCGACGCGGCTGCCGCTCTTTGCCTCTCGCTTTACACTGAGGAAGGCCAGAGAGCTTACAACGGCCAGGAAGGCGGTTCGGTACCGAACGTAAGATCCCTTGCGGACGCTTCCTTCTGGAGAGTTCCTTTCGCTGACAAAGAAGAGGATCCCGAGGAGGGTAAGAACTACTACGCTTTCATTTCCTTCCCTGAGGCTGATACATACGGCCAGGTAGAGTGCGTCATTCCGCCTGAGATCGCATCCATCGTCAAAGAGTATATGGCTACAGTTGTTCCGAACGCCGTTAACAATGTAAGAAGCGTTGACGATACACTGAAGAAGCTCGAAGACGAAGCCAATGAAAAGTGGGATTCGATCTACAACGGGTAATTATTAATTAACCAAACACAACGAAGAAGACCCCGCCGGCCCGGCGGGGTCTTCTTTGTCGATATAAAGCGGTCAACGGCTCGTTTTATTTAAATCGGTGCATGAATCCGCACCTTGTCGAAATCTGCTTAGCCGATCCCGGCAAATACCTTCATGGCTTTTTCCGCGTCATCCCGCATGGCCAGCTCCGCCGCAAGGGCAAGGTCGTGGAAAAACGTTACGTCCCCGTTTTCCAGAGTTTGCTTAACGGCCAGCATGCCCGCTCTTGACATATATGAATAGTAATTTATCTTCCTCAGGCCCACTTCTATTCCTTTTCTGTAGTCGTCCTCCGACACACCGCTTCCGCCGTGCATTACAAGGGGCAGCTTCGTTTTACGGCTGATCTTTTCCAGAAGCCCGAAATCAAGCTTTGGCTTTGATTTATATATTCCGTGGGCTGTGCCGAAGCTTGGCGCGAAGGCGTCGATCCCTGTCTCGGAGCAGAATTTTTTCGCTTCATCGGGGTCTGTGTAGACCGGAACGTTTTCGCCCGAGTGGGAATGTCCGGATTCTCTTGACGCCAATGCGCCCAGCTCTGCTTCCACCCCGCAGCTGTATCTCTTTGACAGTTCGACTGCCTTTATCGTATTTCTTAGGTTTTGATCAAAGGGAAGGGCGCTTCCGTCATACATTACGCCCGTAAAGCCTATGTCCAGGGCATCCTTCATATAGTCGAAGGACTCGCAGTGGTCAAGATGAACGCAGACAGCTACGTCTGACTTTTCCGCCGCGGCCACCATTATGGGTCCGATGATCCTGAGCGGCGAAACCGGTTCGTGAAGCTCCGCATGTGATATGATCACAGGTATCTGCAGCTTTTCAGCTGCGCAGATCACCGCGTTCAGACATTCAAGGTTCGGCGTATTGAAGGCGCCGACGGCGGATCCGCTGTTTTCCGCGGTTTTAAGTATTTCCTTCAGGTTTACAAGCATTTCAGTCTCCTTTTTCTGTCACACAAGAGGTCTTACGGCCCTGTAGAGATCCTTGTAACGGTCATATATTTCCATATATCTTTCGTGCATGGCTTCCTGCGGATAATACGTGACAGTCCTTCTGACCATATGGGCGGCGGCTTCGTTAATATCCTTGAATATTCCCGCGGCGATGCCTGCTATCATTGCGCAGCCAACGGTACCCGCTTCCGAGGTCTCAAGGGCGGTGATGGGAAGGTCCAGAACGTCTGCCTTCATCTGCATCCAGATACGGCTCTTGGCTCCGCCTCCTGTGGCGTTGATCCCGGTGAAATGTACCCCGGTGGTCCTCAGTCTGTCGTAATTCAGCCTCATCTCGTAGCAAACGCCCTCCATACAGGCTTTGTAAATGTCGGAGGCTGTGGTGGCTGTGGTGAGACCGACGATCGCTCCCTTTGACCCCGTGTCCATGTATGGAGTGGCGGCTCCCGCAAAATGAGGCAGTACGAGAAGACCGGTGGGTCCGTCGCCCTTGTAACACTTTTCAAGAGATTCATTGGTCTGCCCCTTGCCAAAGCAGTCGAGGCACCACTTGATAAGGGCACCGCCGGTGTATGAAAAAGCGTATGCGGCATATTTTCCGGGAATAATATACGGGACCACGCAGAAACGATTCTTGGACATGACAGGAATATCCGGGAGGCTGTCGTACACGGGGGTAAGACACTGGACCGTGCCGGCTCCGTCCACGGCAGTATTGCCGTCAAACACACCGGCGCCGCAGGCAGCGGCTACCTGGTCGTGGGCCACAGACACTATGTCGATACCCTTCCATTTCCCCGCAACGGTTCCCGGGGGCACAGGCTCTGACATGAGAGGTATGTCCACTCCCGCAGCCCGGAAAACAGCTTCGGACCACTTCAAATTGATTATATCAAAGGCCATCGTGCGGGTCGCAAGAGAGTAATCGATCTGAGCTCTCCCGGTAAGACAGAACACAACGTAATCCGCGATGAGAAAAATGTGCTTTGCCTTGGCGTAGGTTTCGGGACGGTTGTTTTTGATCCACATGATCTTGGCAATTGAATACATCTCGTGGGGAGCAAGACCGGTGATGCCCGGGATCACGTCGGCGCCCAGAGCGTCAACGAGCTGCCCGCATTCCTCTCTGCCTCTGGGATCGGTGTAGATCATTGCGCCGTTAAGTGGCCGTCCTTCCGCGTCGGTCATCACGAAGGCTTCACCGAAGCTGGTAACGCCTATGCTTTTTATGTCTCCGTATTTCGCGGTCAGCTCATTCAGCACGGCAAAAACGCCTTCTGTCATTGCCGATATGTTTATCTCGCGAAGGGACCCTGTGCGCTTCAGCGGATAGTCTCTGTAGGCACTGTCAACGTAATTTCCTTCCCGGTCAAAGACCATCAGCTTGCACCCGGTGGTGCCAATGTCAAGTCCGGCAACCTTCATTTCCCTACACCTTTTCATAATAATTCAGCATATCGTGCTGTACAGATCACGCATATCAGCTTTGCACTTTTATTATAAATCAAACCCGCCGTCTTTCATAGAGGAAATTGCAGTAAGGAGGGGTGTCTCCGGGTTCAAACTTGACAAAAATACGATGCATAAATATAATTCAGTCAAACGAACCAAAGGAGGAATATACTTTGTCAAGACCTGCTTTACTATTTAAAAGGACAGCCGCACTGCTGACCGTATTTTTGACGTTTGTTCTGTTCGGGTGCGGCTCTTATACTCCCAGCGACGGATCTCTTCCCGATGACTATATTCCGACTGTTTCGGGCAAGCTCAAGGTGCAGTATCTTTTCGGAAGCAACGAGGCCCAGAAAAGGTCTATGAACGACTGGATATCCTCCTTCACCAGACAGTATCCGGACACCAACGTTTCCGTTGAGTTCAACGTTCCTTATGATACTATTGCCGCGCAGGTGGCCGCCAAGACCGTTGGCGACGTTTTTTTTCTTGACGAAACTCAGGTGTATAATTACGCGGTGGTCCACAAAGCGCTCATGCCTCTTGACTATTACGTGGAAGCCTACGGAATAGACCTGCAGAATATTTTCTCGGCGATCCTTGGCATGGGCATGTGCGAGGGACGCCTCTATATGGTGATGCGCGACTATAACCACATGTGCCTGAATTATAATAAAGACTTGATCAAGGCCGCGAATCTGGTGGATCCCGTGGAGCTTGAATCCAGGGACGAATGGACCTGGGAGACATTTAAAGAGTACTGTGCAATGCTGACGACCTCGGAAGAGGATACCGACAACAAGGTCGTGGGCGCCTCAATGCCTCTTGGCTACGCGCCTGTTTCCGTGATGTTCGTTGAAGGCTGGGGTGGCAAGTATTACGATACCGTAAATAAAAAAGTGTTTTTCAGCAGCGACAAGCACGTCCTCGAGGGCCTTTCCGAGGCCTGCAAGATAGTCGAGGAAAATCTTTTAAGGTACGAGCCCGTAAACGGCGGCCGCAGCGTCCAGACAGGGGCCAACTCCCGCCGGAATTTTGACGGCTATCAGGCCGCCTTCAGGTCAATGGTATTCATTTCACTCGGCGACGTGGGCAGGGAATACGAGCAGAAAGGAATTGACTGGGACGTTGTCTCCATGCCCGCAACACCCGTCCACAAGGTTGGAACGGGAGCCACGGGATTTGTGGTATTTAACGGCAGAAAGAACCGGGACGCCGCAGCTGCGCTTGCGCTGTCACTCTATACACCGGAAGGACAGAGAGCCTACAACGGCCAGGAGGGCGGCTCAGTTCCCAACGTAAAGAGTCTTGCGGAGGACAGCTTCTGGAGAGTACCCTTTGCGGACAACAGAGACGACCCCGAGACAGGCAAAAACTATTACGCCTTCATCTCGTATCCCGAGGCCGACACCTACGGCCGCATCGAATGCGTTCTTCCGCCTGAGATCGCATCCATAGTCACGGA
>JAGCZO010000026.1 GCA_017959965.1 Clostridia bacterium
CATGGCGCCCACTGTAGGACTCGAACCTACGACCCTGCGGTTAACAGCCGCATGCTCTACCGATTGAGCTAAGTGGGCATTTATATTCCGGGAATCTGGATTCCCTGTTTTCAGAAGGGGAAAGCGCCTTTTTGAATCAAATTCATATGGGCGCTTTTAGTATCCGGCAATGACATATTTTCGCGAGCCGCTTCCAGCGCACTATCGTCTGCATCAGATAGCTTAACTACTGTGTTCGGCATGGATACAGGTGGGTCCTCTCCATAATTACCACCGGACTGGCGTACCCGAAGGGATTCGAACCCCCGACCGACGGCTTAGAAGGCCGTTGCTCTATCCGGCTGAGCTACGGGCACAAAATGGAGCGGGTGAAGAGAATCGAACTCTCGTGTTCAGCTTGGAAGGCTGACGTTCTACCATTGAACAACACCCGCGAGACAGGTCCCGGAAGACTGCTACGCAAGTATATCATTTTCAAATGATTTGTCAACAACTTTTTTTGACGCAGGTTTCCGCCGTTTTCCGCCCGGACACGCGTCTCTACGAACTGTCCGGAATTGCCAACGCCAATAATATTTCCGGCCCTTGCGGGAAATGTGGCGGAAAGGTAGAATCGGATCGCCGAAAGAAAAATGAAGCAAAGGTGTTTCGCCGGGCCGCCGGAACTGAAGGAGGGCGGAAGCGGAGCGTTTTGGCGGTGAACGGAGGTGACTGAACCGCTGAAGAAGGTTTTGCGGAGACTGAGGACCGAGCCGTTTTTGTGGCTTATGGCAGTTTGCGCTGCGATGTGCTGGTTGTTTTGCGGATTATATTTGGAGAAGACGTCGGTGCACAAGGAATATTTTACGCTGGAGAACGTCGTTGCCGAGGTGTACAGGGAGCCTTGGAACGGGCCGAAGGATTTTATTTTGTCTGTCAGTGACGGGTCGGGGAAAAAGCACAAGATCCTGGCGAAGGGCGATTATCTGTACTATGCGGAACGGAACGGTGTTGTGAAGGCGGGTATTTGCGAAGCGGAGACGCTCAAGGTGCAGACTCCGGCTACCGCGGGGAACTATTATGAGTTCGATTACTGCAGGTATCTTAGATCTCATGGAGTGAACGGGGTATCGTATGTTGCGGCAGGGGAGCTGAGAGCTGCGGAGGATGTGGATGAAGGCTTCTTTTTTGCGGAATTCAGCGATAAAAACGGTGACAGAAGAATGTTGGCGAGATCGCTTATGTTCTATTCGTCAAGGGTGAGAGAGGACATTTCGGACAGTCTGGGAAAGTACTTTTCGGGGGATTTTTCGGCTTTGATCAAAGCGGTGATGACCGGTGAGACCGGAGCGCTTGACACTGAGGCAAGGGGAAATCTCACGTCCGCGGGTTTTTCTCATCTTATTGCCGTGTCCGGAGCCCACGTCGCGTTTTTTACCGCGCCTTTCTCGGCTCTGCTGGGGCTGACGTTGATAAGGTCCGATAAGAGAAAGCTGCTTTTGATAATACCGACGGTGTTCCTTTGGTTCGCTGCGGGCGGGTCCTGTACAGTGACAAGGGCTGCGATCATGTTCATTTGCGGGGCCGCTGCCGCCGCGATGAGAAGGCCGCCGAACATAAAAAACACTCTCGGGATAGCGGGGATGATAACGCTTATTGCCAACCCTTTCAGCGTTTTTGCCACGGGCTTTTTTCTCTCTTACGGAGCGGTGCTGTCCATTGCGGTAATTTTGCCGGCTCTGAAAAAGCTCAAAATATTCCGGAACAGGATATGCGGACTGTTTCTGCCGGGAGCTTCCATTAATGCGGGACTTTTGCCTTTGATGATGAACCGGTTCGGGGCGGTATCGCCTTGCGGAATGCTTCTTTCGGTACCCGCCTCGTTCATTGCCGCGGTAATAACCGTAGGCGGGTACTTTGTTTATGCCGCGGATAAGGTCATGTCATGGCTGTCGCTTAAAAACGCGGCGTCGGCCATGGTGAGTCTTTCCTACGGCCTGCAGAAGGCCGCGGACGGAATATCGGGAGGGGATTCCTGGTTTTTCAGAGTGGAGTGCGGCGCCCCCGGGGCGGTGTTCTTTATCGTGTACTATGCCTTGCTGATATGGGCAGTTACGGGATTCAGGGGTAAGATCCTGCCGTCTGCGGCGGTGCTTTGCGCAGTACTGGCGCTTATGGGCAACGGCATGAAGCGGGTGGAGGTGCTTTTCTTTGACGTGGGTCAGGGGAGCGCAGCCCTGGTGAGGACCGTTGACGGCGTGGCAGGCCTTGTGGACACCGGAACGGGAGACACGGATATTGCGAAGCTGCTGAAAAGGGAGGGCGTCTTCAGGCTGGACTTTATCGTTATATCTCACGGGCACTCGGATCATTACGGGGGCCTTGCGAAGGTGCTGGGAGAGTACAGCCCGGAGACTGTTTTCGTGCCGAAGAATGCTTTTGACAAATACTGCGGCGAGCTTGGCGACTGCTTTGGCGTGAACACGGTTGCGGTGGACGGAAGGCTGTCGCTGACGCTGGGAAAGTATACGGAAATGGTGCTGGCGGAGCCCGTTGGCGATAAGGAAAATCTGAACGACGGGTCAATTGTCGTGACCCTCAGCGGGAAATGGGGAAACATGGTGCTGCCGGGAGACGCGGAGAACGGGGAACTGGGCGAGCTTCTCGAAAGAGGGGAGCTCGGTAAAACAGAGGTGTTCTGCCTTGCTCATCACGGGTCGAAAACGTCGGGAGACGAAAAATTTTTGTGGGAGATTTCCCCGAAATATGTTATCATTAGCGCAGGGTACGGAAACAGCTACGGACATCCGTCAAAGCTGGTACTTGAAACGCTGAAGGATCAGGGAGTCGACGACTCCAGTATATACAGAACGGACCGCGACGGTGCGATCCGTGTGATCTCGGGAGTATACCCGCCGGGCGGGAAGTTCACATTTTTATGGCGAAGAAGACAGAACCTTTTTTAAGCGCATCAGCCATGGCGGCAATGATAGAAAAAGACGAGCTCAAAAACGTCTATCTTTTCTACGGCCCCGAAGAGTACCTGAAAACGTATTTTTCAGGACGCGTTCTTAAGAGAATAGGAGCGGATAAGGATTCGGTCAAGCGTTTCGAGGGAAAGATCGCCGGTGCGGACCTGATGGATGAGCTTGGATCGTCTTTTCTCTTTGCCGAGACAACGGTCGCGGTGGTGAGAAACTCCGGCATGTTTAAGGGCACCGCCAAAAGCGCCGCGGAGGACTTTGAATTTCTGAAGACTCTGGAAGACAGCTACGTTATATTTCAGGAGACAGAGGCGGACAAAACGAATGCGCTCTTCAGACTGGTCGAGAGCTGCGGAGCTGTTTTTGACTGCTCCATGAGAACTCTTCCCGAGGTGACCGGGACTCTGACGAAAAGAGCCAACAGAGACGGGGCGGGCATCACTCCCGGAGCGATAAAACTGCTTTACGAAGGTATTGGGAAGGACCTCTGCGGCCTGTTCAACGAGGTGGACAGGCTGGCGCTTCTGATACCCGGAGGAGTGATCGACGAGAGACTTGTTCTTGACGAGTCGCCTCTTTCCATCGAGGCTAAGATATATGATTTTACCGACGCGGTGGTGGAAAAGAAATTTGACAAGGCGATGAACTGCCTTGACGCGATGCAGAGGGACAAGATCCCTGCGCAGTACATTCTTGTTTCGCTCTCAAAACACTACCAGAGCCTGTATGACGTGTACTGCCTCGCAAAAAACAAGATCTCCGCGGACGAGATCGCGAAGATCCTTGACCTCAGAGATTTTGTGGCAAAAAAATATCTGAGACAATCTGAAAACTACGACAGGGCGACATTGGCGTCAGTGCTTGACACGATAGCCGACCTTGACCTGCAGTCCAAAAACGGCCTGCTTACACCCGAAAGGGCGCTGGAGCTGATCATTGCGATGTGAGCTCCGCTACGAGATCCGCTTTTTTGGAATAGATGGTCCCCGCAGATTCGGTGATGGGCACGATGGAATATATCTGGCCGCTTTGCGTAAGGACGCAGAACAGATCCTGAAAACTGTATTTCAGGTTGAAGGTCGCGACGCAGCGCAGGAACATGCGGCAGACGTCGTCTCCGTCAGGGTAGTCTCGGTCGCGGAAAACCATTGCGGTAAATTCGCCGGAAACATAGTCGGAGACAGAAGCGCCGGGCAGTTTTTCGCTGATCTTTTCACGAAGCTGTTCATCGGAAAACATGATATTCCCTCCCAGGTTGATCTGACCGTATTATATCACAAAAGGACGGCGGCTGAAAGTGCCGGAGGACGAAAACCTGCGCAAAGGGGATCATAATATATTCATAACACACGGATATAGGGCGTTAATGCCTTGATCCAATAATGATCACGGGAGAAAAATGATGAAAAGAACTGTTTTCAGAAAGGTTTCGGGTGCGGCGGCTTTTGTACTTGCGCTTGTTATGACGCTTGTTGTGTTCGGCTGCGCACCGAAAAGGGAAATCGGCGAGGTGATCAACGCCACGCCTTCCAGCGGCGAGACGGTGCCCATCCTTCCGGAGAGGCTGAGGACTTTGTACATGACCTTCGAGGGACCGGAAACCGCCAATGACCTGGCCACCGGCGAGGATCTTTACATGCCGGAGCCTGTCAGGATCAGCTGGACCTGCGCCAACGGGGCGGACTACTACGTAGTGGGGCTCTCACTTGGTAAGGAGATAGAGGTATCAGGCACCGAAGGTGCTCAATACTTTGTCACCACCGACGACCATATCGAGGTCACCGAGCTGTTCTGCGGCAAAACTTACTATTACAGGGTGTTCGCGGTAAAGGGTTCCGAGATCTTGGCTTCGATACCCTTCAGCTTCAAGACCGAGGATTTCATCAGGACCGTGTATATCGACGGAGTCTCCAACACGAGAGATCTTGGCGGAAAGCATGCCGCCGGCGGCAAGAGGATCAAGCAGGGCATCATCTACAGGGGCGCTTACGTTGACCCCGTGACGAAGCAGGGAAAGGCGGATTTCCTTGAAAAATTAGGCATAAAGTGCGAGATCGACCTTAGGAACGGAACCGAGCTTTCGGTGTTCAGAAAGGACATCAACGTCGTCAGCGTGAAGGCGCCGATGTACATTGGCGGCGATATGGGGATAGACAATCCCGAATACCAGCCGGAGCTTGCCAAAGAGATCAAGGCTTTCGCGGATCCCGAAAACTACCCCATCTATTTCCACTGCGCGATCGGAAGGGACAGAACGGGTACCCTTGCGTGTCTGATAGAGCTGCTTGTTGGGGTGAGCGAGGAAGAGATAGAAAAGGATTACATGGTATCTTTCTTCTCGGACCTTGCCAGCTCAGACGAGGTAGTGCCGGGCATCCACGCGGGAAATCTCAGAAACATATTCAAATTCATAAAGGAATACTCCAACGGAAACATGACGCAGAACCTTGAAAAGTTCCTCAACGACATAGGCGTGACCAATGAGGAGATCAAGGCCATCAGGGAAAACATACTGGAGGATTAAAGCAATGAAAAGAACGGTTGTATCGTTTGCAAACAGAAACGGACGCAGAGCTTTCGCGATGATCCTGGCGGTCGTGGTCGCCCTTGGTCTTGTATTCGGTTATTCGGATCGGGTGACAGCGGAGGGCGGGTCAGAAGAACTGCCCTACGGAGGAGAATTCGGACCCTCAGAGATCAGCGGCAAGGTGAAGGGTTTTTCACTGTTCCCTTCCACGAATCTCAGCGTGATCAGCAGCGAGGAAGCCGCGGCTGAGGGCGTGCCCGCAGGTTACAGAGGGTACGTTATAAAAATGGATCCCGCGGTGAGCCCCGGCGTGACCTTTGATTTCTCTGCCGCCAAGATCAACGTCTATTCGATCAAGAGCATCACGTTCAGGATGTACGTCGAAGCTACAGACGGGGACGTGAAAACGGGTGACGCCAAGTATCCGGAAATAAGGATACCTTACCCGAAAAAGGACAACGTGTGGGCGGTGAGGTACGACGCCAGCAATAAAACGAACACCTGGTTTACCATGACCCTGACTCCCGCCGGGGACAACATGACCAGCGAGGGGAAGAAAAACAGCGGCACCGACAACGCGCTGATGTCTTTTGCGGACTCGGAGGGTAATCTCAATATTTTCGAGCTGGCAGTCAGGCGACATGAGGGAGAAGGTCATTTCTACGTTGATTCGGTCATAATTAACTACAAAAAGAACACCGGCACCGGCCCGATAATCACCTACGACGGACCGGATACCGTTAAACTGCCGAAGGGCGCGAAGATCACGGTGGAAGTCAAGGCCTACGATGAGGATGAAGAGCGGGAATGCCCCGTCAAAATCGACTGGGCACCCGGCACAGTTCTTGAGGAGGACGGGTACCCCGCCGCGGGGACCAAGCAGGTCCTGGTCATTTCATCGGCGGACAGCTTTGGCAATACCACCGAGCACAGGGTCAACGTGGACGTATTGCCAAAGGACACGACGCCTCCTTCGATCACAACAGGTACTGACGTTGTGAAATGCGTTGCGGGCACCTATCCACAAATAAAAGGGACCATTGAGGACGACGCGGAGGTCCTGTCGGTGAAATATACCTGGCAGAAGGGCGCTCTGGACAGTCTCGGACGTATCGTGGAGGGAACGTTTGAACTCCGCATCAAAGCGCAGGATACGTCGGGAAATAATTCCGAAAAAGTAATTACCGTCATTGCGGGCGGTGCTGAGATATTCGAAGGGTACACGCTTACCGAAGACTTGCCGGGGTGACCGCTTAATGGGCTATCTGGTTTTGTGGATCGCATTGGGAATAGTGGCTTTTGCGGCGGCAGTGTTTGCGGCTTTTACGGCAGTGTCCTATTTTATGGTCTTTTATTCGCCTAAAAAGGGCCAGAACGACGACGCCAATCTTCCCAAAGAGATCGACTACACAAGATAGGGTACGAGCGCATATGACATGGTCAGGGCCGCATCCTCAGAGCCATACGAGGAGCTGTTTATCACTTCCCGGGACGGACTGAAGCTCCGGGGGAGACTTTATAAAAGACACGGGGACGACGCTCCCGTGGCGGTTGGCTTCCACGGATACCGGGGCACGCCTTCAAGGGATTTCAGCGGCGGTCTGTTCTCTTTTCTGAACATGGGCTGCAACGTGATCCTTGCCGAGCAAAGGGGCTGCGGCCTCAGCGAGGGGCATACCATAACCTTCGGCATAAAGGAAAGGTTTGACTGCGTCGACTGGGTCAAATACGCGGCGGAGCTGTTCCCGGGTTCTAAAATAGCTCTATTCGGTATCTCCATGGGAGCTTCTACGGTGCTCATGGCATCCGGAGACCCGGAACTGCCGGAAAACGTGAAGCTTATCTGCGCGGACTGCCCCTTCAACAGACCGGGGGACATAATCAAAAGTGTGACGAGGTCAATGAAGCTGCCGGCGGAGCTTGTCTATATACCGATATATGCCGGTGCGAGGATCTTCGGCCGTTTCGATCCGTCGGAAACAAGCGCGGAGGAAAACGTGAAAAAAGCCAAGGTTCCCGTCGTTGTGATACACGGCCTTGCGGATACCTTTGTGCCCTGTGAGATGAGCGAGTGCCTGGCAGAGGCAAATCCCCTCTGCAGAAGATATACTTTTCCCGATGCCCAGCATGGAGTGAGCTTCCTTGAGGACAGGGAAAGATACGAAAGGATCATTGCCGACGCGGCAAGGGAATGCGGGATCACAGGCTAATGTCCGCACTGCCGCAGGATCAGGAGGTTTAATAAATGTCAGATTCAGAAGTAAAAGGCCTTGGATTCGAAAACGGAATGCCCGAAAACGCGGACAGGATCGCCGAAATGATCAAGGCATCGCAGCGGATCGTGTTTTTCGGCGGTGCAGGCGTATCGACGGAGAGCGGGGTAAAGGACTACAGAAGTGAGGACGGCCTCTACAACACCGTTAAGGAGTACGGCGTTTCTCCTGAAACGATCCTCTCCCACACCTTCTTTTTCAAACACACCGAAACGTTTTACGATTTCTACCGCAAGTATTTCATCGGCGGCAGCGTGAAGCCCAACAAGGCGCACTACGCTCTGGCAAAGCTTGAAAAGGCCGGCAAGCTCATTGGCGTCGTCACCCAGAATATCGACGGGCTCCACCAGATGGCAGGAAGCAGGAAGGTCTTTGAGCTTCACGGGACCACCGCAAGATACTTCTGCACCAAGTGCTACGGGGAATATTCGGTGGACGAGGTATTCGGGGGCGGCAAAAACGCTTCGGGCGTGCCCAAATGCCCCAAGTGCGGAGGCGTGATCAAGCCATGGGTTACACTTTATGAGGAGCAGCTTGACTGGGACGTTGCCGAGGAGGCGGTGAAGGCCATCAAGAGCGCCGACATGCTCATAATCGGCGGGACATCCCTTTCGGTATACCCCGCGGGCTCTTACGTTCAGTTTTACAGCGGCGACAGGCTGGTGCTCATAAACCGGGAAAAGACCCACTACGACGGCAACGCCAACGTGATCTCCCGGGACAAGATCGGCGAGGTGCTTGACGCGGCTGTCAGGCTTGCGGGGATCGAATGACGCAGGCCCCGCTGAGAAAGGCGGATCATCGGAGATAAAAAAATGAAAATCAGAGCGCTTCAAAAACTTACATTACTTGACTTTCCCGGCAGGACTGCAGCCACCGTTTTCACCTGCGGCTGCAACCTGAGATGCCCCTTCTGCCACAACGCGAGCCTTGTCGTGGGCGAAAAGGGCAGGACTACCGACGGAACGGACTACTCCTTCGACGAGGAGCCTCTTGTGGACGAGAGCGAGATATTTGCCCTTCTTGACAAAAGAAAAGGGCTTCTTGACGGCGTTGCCATCACGGGCGGCGAGCCTATGCTGCAAAAAGACATTGGCGATTTCATTGCCAAAGTTAAGGAAAAAGGCTTCGCTGTAAAACTCGACACCAACGGCTTTCTTCCGGAGAGGCTGAAGGCGCTTCTGGACAAGGGGCTGGTGGATTACGTTGCCATGGACGTCAAACACTCCCCGGAGAAGTACGGTATTGCCTCCGGCATTCCGGGCCTCGATTTTGAGCCCTTCAAAAGAAGTATGAATTATATTAAGGCTTCGGGCGTTGACCACGAGTTCCGGACCACCATCGTCAGGGGCATCCACACCGCGGAAGATATAGTTAAGATCTGCGAAGAGATCGGCCCGGGGAGCAAATATTTCCTTCAGATGTTCGTTGACTCCGGCGACGTTCTTGCCGGCAGGACAGGAGAGGGCGGCGAGCTTGCGGCCTTCACCCCCGAAGAGGCAAGGGCCATTCTCGACGCGGCGAGGACCGTCATTCCGGAAACACAGATACGGGGGATCTGACAGGGCCGTTTCGGCGTTTTTAATACATTTTTACCGTTTTTTCAGGCCTGTGCCAAGGCTATACGCGTGGCGCAGGCTTTATTTTGACTGTTTTTTCCTTTATTGCCCCCTGAACTATATGTTGTGTTATTTCCCGGAAATAAATATTTTTTTCACAAAATGTTGTAATTACCTATTGACAGGCCCTGGAAGGTCATGTTATAATCACAAGCGACTTGATTTTACAGGGGGAACCGATTATGTATAGAGTAAGGAAAAGAAACAATAAAATTGTGGATTTTGACATTTCGAAGATCACAAATGCCATTACATCCGCATTTGAGGCTTGCGAAACGAACACAAACTCCAGCATTATCGATTTTCTCGCGCTGAAAGTAACAGCAGATTTCGTACCAAAGATAAAGGACGATCTGATTGCCGTCGAGGACATTCAGGACAGCGTGGAGTCTGTCCTGATCCAGGCGGGGTATACTGACGTTGCAAAAGCGTTTATACTTTATCGCCGCCAGCATGAGAAATTGAGAAATGTTAAGTCGACGCTTGTTGATTATAAGACGATCATTGACGATTATCTGAAGATCAACGACTGGCGCGTGAAGGAGAACGCCACGGTGACCTATTCCGTCGGAGGACTTATCCTCAGCAACTCCGGAGCCATCACCGCAAACTACTGGCTGTCGGAGGTCTACGATAAGGAGATCGCGGATGCCCACAGGAACGCGGATCTTCACCTCCACGACCTGTCGATGCTCACAGGCTACTGCGCGGGCTGGTCTCTCAAGCAGCTCATTAAGGAAGGTCTCGGCGGCGTCCCCGGAAAGATAACCTCTGCTCCGGCGAAGCACCTTGCGACTCTCTGTAACCAAATGGTCAACTTCCTCTGCATCATGCAGAATGAGTGGGCGGGCGCTCAGGCCTTCTCCTCCTTCGATACTTATCTTGCGCCTTTCGTCAGAACTGATAAGCTTGATTTCGAAGGCGTGAAGAAGTGCCTTGAATCCTTCATCTTCGGCGTCAATACACCTTCCCGCTGGGGCACCCAGGCTCCCTTCAGCAACATCACCCTCGACTGGGTGGTCCCTGCAGACCTTGCGGAGCAGAACTGTATCGTCGGCGGAAAGGAAATGGATTTCAAGTACAAGGACGTCCAGAAGGAAATGGACATCGTTAACAGAGCCTTCATCGAGATCATGATCGAGGGCGATGCCAACGGCCGCGGATTCCAGTATCCGATCCCCACTTACTCCATCACCAGAGATTTCGACTGGTCTCCCACGGAGAACAACAAGCTCCTCTTCGAGATGACCAGCAAATACGGTACCCCTTATTTCTCAAACTACATCAACAGCGACATGGAGCCCTCCGACGTACGTTCGATGTGCTGCAGACTGCGCCTTGACCTCCGCGAGCTCCGTAAAAAGTCCGGCGGCTTCTTCGGCTCCGGCGAGAGCACGGGAAGCATTGGCGTCGTCACCATAAACATGCCCAGGATCGCATACCTCTCCGCCAATGAAGGCGAATTCTACGCACGCCTGGACAGGCTCATGGATCTTGCCGCAAGGTCGCTCCACGTTAAGAGAACAGTAATCACGAAGCTCCTTAACGAAGGCCTCTATCCCTACACCAAGAGATATCTTGGAAGCTTTGAAAACCACTTCTCCACCATCGGCCTTGTAGGTATGAACGAGGCAGGCCTCAACGCCCGCTGGATCAAAGCAGATATGACGGATCCCAAGACCCAGCAGTTCACGAAGGAAGTCCTTAACCACATGAGGAACCGTCTTTCGGACTACCAGGAGCAGTACGGAGACCTTTATAACCTCGAGGCTACGCCGGCTGAGTCTACGGCTTACAGATTCGCCAAGCATGACGTTGCGAGATACCCCGACATAATCACCGCCAGCAGCAAAAACTGCGGCACCCCTTACTATACGAACAGCTCGCATCTGCCCGTCGGCTACACAGAGGACATCTATTCCGCTCTGGATATCCAGGATGAGCTCCAGACCCTCTACACCTCCGGTACCGTTTTCCACGCCTTCCTCGGCGAGAAGCTGCCTGACTGGCAGGCCGCCGCAAACCTTGTGAGAAAGATCGCTGAAAACTACAAGCTGCCTTACTACACGCTCTCCCCCACGTATTCGGTCTGCAAGACCCACGGATACATCGTCGGCGAGAAATACGTCTGCCCCGAGTGCGGAAAGCCCACAGAGGTCTACAGCCGCATCACCGGTTACTCCAGACCCGTTCAGAACTTCAACGACGGCAAGGCCCAGGAATTCAAGGACCGTAAGGTCTATAACGTGTCCGCCCCGGAATATGACAGATATCCCGACGCCAATGCGGCGGGCGGCGTGAAACCCGAAAAGCCGAAGACCGCAGCCGCCAAGGCTCCTGCCGCGACCGCTCCGAAGGCGCCGGAACCGGCAGAGGAAAAGGCAGCTCCCGCGGCAAGCTCCTTTCCGAAGGACAAGGTCATAATGTTCGCCACAAAGTCCTGCCCGAACTGCGCCGCCGCAGCCAAGATGCTGAACGAGAACCAGATCCCCTTTGAAAAGCACTACGTTGAGGATGAAAGAGATCTGGCTCAAAGCCTCGGCCTCAGAAATGCGCCCACGCTCATCGTAGGCGACGACAAATACGTAGGCGTGGCCGGCGTGAGAGACTACATCAGAAAGGTCAGAATCTGACAGAAGGCTCTTAAACGGACATACTGAAACCAAAAACGGAGAACCGGCCTTGCATATCAAACGGTCGGCTCTCCGGTTTTGTAAAGGGACACAAACGAAAGAAATACTTTCATAGAAGATTACTTGCATTAAGCGATCAGGGAGAATCATCATGTACGACATCATTGTTATCGGCGGAGGCCCGGCGGGGCTCACAGCGGCGATCTACGGACAGCGGCTGGGTAAAAAAGTCCTGGTAATTGAGAAGGAAAACTTTGGCGGTCAGATGACTTTTTCGCCAAAAATAGAGAATTATCCGGGATTCGTAAGCATCTCGGGAAGCGAGCTTGCCCAGAACATGGTGGAGCAGGCAGGAGAGCAGGGCGCCGAATTCGTGATGGAAGAGGTCACCGGCATCGAGGTGTCGGAATC
>JAGCZO010000027.1 GCA_017959965.1 Clostridia bacterium
AACAATGGTGAATAATAGCGCAAATTTGCGTAAAACAGCGGGAAAACAGTGCCTGATTCGGCGAAGAAATAGTGAAAAAATAGTGAAAAATAGTGAAAAAATAGTGAAAATTTAGCGGAAATTTCAGAGGTATTCCGGACCGGTACGGAAAAGAATCAGACAGTCCTGCGTGCCCGAAAAAAGCCCGTTATTTCCCTTGCCGCAAGGCGCTCCGGAAATATTTCCGGAGCGCCTTACGGCTTGTTTTTTCTTCCGGAAAATGGTAAAATAATCGATGTGTTTTTTTGAAAACGATTTGCTTATCACACAGGAAGGAAAGCCTATGAATACTGCCGGATCCAGAAAACTTTATTATAAGAACGTTGCTGCCACAGTCATCAAAAACCTTGAGAGAAGACATATGAAGGGCTATTACGCGGAGAACGCGGAGGAAGCGGTGAAGCTTGCTCTATCGTTGATGCCCGAGGGCTCCAGCGTTGCCTGGGGAGGCTCGATGACCTGCGCGGACATCGGTCTGATCGACGCCGTGAAGGCCGGGAAATACGACGTGATAAACCGCGGGGATGCAGGCTTCGACCATTCGAGCGAAAACTATAAGAGGATCTACGGCAGGATCGCCACATGCGACTTTTTCCTTATTGGGACAAACGCGGTCACACTCGACGGGGAACTGGTGAACGTTGACGGTACGGGAAACAGGGTGGCTTACCTTTGCTTCGGCCCTGAGAACGTGATCGTTGTGACCGGAATGAATAAGGTGGTCAAGACCCGCGAAGAAGCTATAGACAGAGCCAGAAACGTTGCGGCTCCCATAAATACTGTGCGGCTTGAGAGAAAAACACCCTGCACTTTGACGGGAAAATGCGAGGACTGCGTATCTCCCGACTGTATTTGCGACCAGATAGTCATAACCAGACTTTCTAAAAACGGCAGGATAAAGGTCATCCTCGTCGGGGAAGAACTTGGCTTCTGAATTTTGGCGGCGCAGGGTCCATGCTTTAAAAGCGGTCCCGTGCGATGCTTGATATACACTGTTCAGTGAACAGCTGCTTACTGATGATTACCGCGGCCCTCTTGGGGAAGGCCGTGTAAAAGTACTAACGGAGGAATCAATTTATAATGGCTTATAACGCAAGCAACATTTCCGTTCTTGAAGGTCTTGAACCTGTCAGACAGCGCCCGGGCATGTACGTCGGCTCCACTTCGGTAAAAGGGCTCAACCACCTGCTTTACGAGATCCTTGATAATTCGGTGGACGAACATCTGGCGGGATATTGCGATAAGATCACCGTTTCACTAAATAAAGACGGCTCTGCCACGGTCACCGATAACGGCCGCGGCATTCCTGTTGATCTTCATGAAAAGGGCTACCCTGCGGAGCGTATTATTATGACTACGCTTCACGCAGGCGGTAAGTTTGACAATACCAACTACAAAACCGCGGGCGGTCTTCACGGCGTCGGCTCATCCGTCGTGAATGCGCTGTCAAAAAGGATGATCGTCGAGGTCAGCAGAGAAGGAAAGATCCACTACGACGAATACGAAAGAGGAAACCCCGTTGTCCGGCTGAAGGAGGGCGAGCTTCTTCCCGTTACAGGCACGTCGAGGTCCACGGGGACAAAGGTCACCTTCTGGCCGGATCCGGAAATATTCGACACAGTCACGTTCAAAGCGGACGCCATAAGAAACAGACTTAAAGAGACCGCTTATCTGAACCCCAATCTCGTTATCACATTCACAAATTCACGCGACGGAAAGAAACCGGAGATATTCAGCGAGCCTGAGGGCATTTCCGGCTACGTTGATTCATTGGCGTCGTCGAACCCCGAGCTGAAGCGCCTCACTGAAACTGTTCCGGTCACAGGCTGCAGGGACGGCATTACAGTTAACATTGCCTTCTGCTTTATGCAGACCTTCGGTGACCAGATCGTGAGCTTCTGCAACAACATAAACACCATGGAGGGCGGAAACCACGTTAATGGTTTTAAGGCGGGCTTCGCCAAGGTCATAAACCAGTACGCCAGGGACCTCGGAAATCTTAAGCCGAAGGATCCGGGCTTTACCGGCAACGACACCAGAAACGGCATGATCGCGGTGATCTCCGTGAGCCATCCTGCGCCCCGCTTCGAAGGTCAGACCAAGACAAAGCTTGACAATACCGACGTGCAGAACGTGATCACGGCGGTCATGAATACCAGCCTCCAGCACTATTTTGACAGAAATCTCGAGACTCTGAAGACTATTATTTCGAGAGCCGAGCTGTCCGTCAAGACGAGAAAAGAAGAGGAAAAGATCAGAACGAACCTTGGCGATAAGAAATTTGCCTTTGAGGGCAACGGAAAACTTGCGCGCCAGGAGTCGAACGATCCCTCAAAATGCGAAATATTTATCGTCGAAGGTAATTCCGCCGGCGGCACAGCGAAGACGGGACGGGACAGGAGATTCCAGGCGATCTTGCCTATAAGAGGAAAAATACTCAACGTTGAAAAGCAGACGGTGGACAAGGTCCTTGCCAATGAAGAGATCAAAGCCATTGTCGCGGCTCTCGGCTGCGGCTTCATGCAGGGCTACGGAAACGACTTTGACATAACCAAACTGAAGTACTCAAAGATCATTATCGCGGCGGACGCCGACGTGGACGGCGGACACATTTCCGCTCTGCTGCTCACGTTTTTCTTCAGGTTCATGCCCGAACTCATCTACAACGGAAACGTTTACAGAGCCATGCCTCCGCTCTACAGGGTGAAGCCGAAACGGGGAAAAATGGAATACATTTACGACGACAAGGCCCTTGCCGAGTACAGAAAGGAACACGGAAACAATTTCGACATCCAAAGGTACAAAGGTCTCGGCGAAATGGACGCTGAGCAGCTCTGGGAGACCACAATGAACCCCGCCAGCAGGAAGCTGAAGCAGATAAGCATGGAGGACGTTGTCGACGCCAATAACATCACGTCCATCCTTATGGGCGAGACGGTGGCGCCCAGAAGACAGTACATCGAAGAAAACGCCGACAAGGCGAACGTTGACGTGTGAGGTGAGTGAAAATGGCTAAGAAAAAAGAGATCGTACAGGAAGATATCGTTGAGGAGATCATCCGGGCGGATTATTCTGACGAGATGTCGTCTTCATTCATGGACTACGCGGTCAGCGTTATCACCGACAGGGCGATACCGGACGTCAGGGACGGCCTCAAACCCGTTCAGAGAAGGATACTCTGGGCAATGAAGCAGCTGGGACTTGCTTCCGCCGGAGACTACAAGAAGTCCGCCAGAGTGGTGGGCGAGACCATGGGTAAATACCATCCCCACGGAGACTCCTCTATATACGAGGCAATGGTCCACATGGCTCAGGACTGGTATTTCAACCATCCGCTTGTGGACGGCCACGGAAACTACGGCTCCGTGGAGGGGGACGACGCGGCCGCTTCCCGATACACAGAGTGCAAACTGGCGAAGATATCGGAGGATATACTGCTCTCGGATCTGGACAAGGAGATCGTTGATTTTGTCCCCAATTTCGACAACAAGGAAAAAGAACCGACCGTCCTGCCTGCCGTGATCCCGAATATACTGATCTCAGGCACCGACGGCATCGCGGTGGGCATGGCCTCCAAAATGCCGACCCATAACCTTGGCGAAGTCATTGACGCCGTTGCCGCGCTGCTTGACGATCCGAATCTGACCACGGACGATCTTATGGAATACATCCAGGGCCCGGATTTCGCAACGGGCGGCATTATAGTAAACAAGAGCGAGCTGCCCGAGATATACAGGACCGGCAGCGGAAAGATACGCGTCCGCGGAAAGGTCAAGGCCGAAAAGGGCGAGAGAGGAAAGATCAATCTGGTCATTTCCGAGATCCCCTTCACAATGATCGGCGCCATAAGCAATTTCATGAACAACGTGGCAAAGCTGGTCCAGACAAAGGCGATGCCTGACGTTACGGACATCAAGAACCTGTCCGGCAAGGAAGGAATACGCATAATAATCGAGCTGCGCAAGGACGCGGACGTGGAACAGAACATAAACATGCTTTACAAGAAGGCGTCCCTGGAGGATACCTTTGGCTATAACGCGACTCTTCTTTCGAAGGGCGTGCCCTCCCAGATGCCTCTGGACAGAATACTGCGTGAATTTGTCGAATTTTACCGCGAGACCCAGCTCAGAAAGTACACGAACCTTTTGGCGAGAGAGAAGAAGGCCGCCGAGATCAGGGAAGGCCTCATTTCCGCAATTGACGTTATCGATACCATCATTGAGATACTCAGGGGATCCGACACCGTGGCCCAGGCCAAGGCCTGCATGATGAAGGGCGATACGGAGGGCATCAGATTCAGGACTCCCGCCTGCAAAAAGATCGCGTCAAAGCTTCGTTTCACCGAGATCCAGGCGGACGCAATACTTGACATGAAGATGCAGAGACTCATCGGTCTCGAACTTAACGTCCTGGTAAAAGAGCTTGAGGCGTGCCGCAAAAACATTGACACCTATTCGGGATACCTGTCAAGCAAAACTAAACTCAACAAAAAGCTCAGGCAGGATCTCCTTGAGATCAAAAATAAATACGCCGTGCCCAGAAAGACCCAGATCTTGGACCTGGAGGCCGTGGTGCTCAAAAAGCCCGAAATAAAGGAAGAAAAGGTCTACGCACTGGTCAACCGATTCGGCTACGTGAAGCTCATTGACTCCGCCACCATGGAGCGCAACAGTGAGAACGTTTTCAAGGATTACCGCCACGTGCTTGAGGTGATGAACACCGGCCGCCTGTACGTCTTCACCGAAGAGGGCAAGTGCCACCAGATCAAAGCCAAGGACGTTCCCATGAGCCGCTACAACGACAAGGGCGTGCCTCTCGAGCAGGTCAGCGCTCTCACCACCAAGGAAAACTACGTCTCGGTAGTGTCTGATTTCAAGCCCAAAGACAGACTTCTTTTCGCCACCGCCAACGGCAACGTGAAGAAGGTCCAGGTGTCGGAATTTGACTCCTCAAGGAGAACTACCGACGCGACAAAGCTGCAGCAGGGCGACGCGGTGGCGGCGGTAGTTCCGCTCTCTGGCAAGGGAAACATCGTGCTCATCACGGAGGGCGGCTTCATCGTTGCCTTTGAGACCGGAAGCATAAGCGTTCTGAAGAAAAACTCTGTCGGCGTGACGGGCATCAAGCTGAACAAAGGCGACAAGGTGATCTTCGCCTGCGAAACAGATGAGAACGGCTGCTTCACGTTTGACGAGAAGGAATACAAGCTCAGCGACCTGGACTGCGGCAAGAGGACCACAAGAGGCAAGCCGATGAAACGCTGAAACTTAAAATATTAAAGAGGCCCGTGCGCATGTGAGGCTGAGACTCAGTCAAGACTCCGCCGGGACTCCCGAGGGCCTTTGAGGCGCTTGAATAATTTGGCGTATGACATTATAATAAATGTGATCGGATCGGTCTGCCCATTTGAAGAGGCCGGCGGGATCTGATGCCAACAGTTACGAAAGTTTTGATACTGTAATTTTTACGGAGGTAAAATATGAAGAAGATTTTTGCAATTGTGACAGTAATTGTTCTGTCCGTGGTCATGTGCGTAGGCTCTTTTGCAAGCCACTCTCTTGACCGTTTGTTCGTCAATGCGACCACTCTTGACAGCCCGGCGACCTCTATGGCGGGGTCCTTCGAGGTTGAGATCGAACCCGGCGACAAGATGTATATCCTCGGATGGGCTGCAATTAACGGCGCTCATCTGGTGAAAATATACTGGACTCTTGACGGTGAAGAAAAAGAGTGCGCAGACCTCTACCGCGACAGAGAGGACGTTTTCTCTCCCGCCGGCATCGTAAGCGATGCGGAATACACAGTCCGCTCGGGATTCGGGTTCAACGAGGAAATGATGGAGATGCTCGGCGTGGATACCCTCAAGGAGGGCGAATATGAGGTCGAGATCCTTGCTTTGTTTGACGATGAAACCATTGAGACCGTGAAGGATCCTTTCACCCTTGTCGTCGGAAAGAAGGACATCTCGGGCCCGGTCCAGAACAATGAACCCAAAACTCTGGTGGTCGAACTGATCCCCGACGGAACCACCGACGGTGTTGAGATCGAAGAACTGGACGACGGAACGATACTCTGCGAGACAGATGAAGATTCAGACCCCTGGATCTCATTCGCTTTTGATGAAATAGACACAAGTATTTACACTTCCTTCACCGTTGTTTATGAGATCAACGGCACACTTCATGGTAACAACATCTACGCCCGCGACGTTGAACGCAACCCCGCTTACACGCCTACTGCCGGAACCTGGACCATGCCGGCCATGCAGGGTAAGACAGAGAGAACATTCAGCATTCCCAATGAGTTTGGCATGATGAAGGATACTCTTCTCACCGGTATCCGCTTCCCCGGAGCTACCAGCGGCGGTTCCATCATCTTTAAATCGATCACGTTCCACAACCCCAACGGTGTTGGCCTCCGCGACTTCAGCGCTGATGAAGGCGACGCCCTGTCCTACGACCAGATCTTTGTTAACGACAAAGAGATCGCCAACGGAAACGACGCGGTCATTGCCGCTAAGAAGGGCATCGACGGAAGAGACGGCACTGTTGAAAGCATTACCTTCTTCGGATGGTACGGCAACGCTAACAGCGAGACCGAATCCTTTGGCTACAAGATCAACAATGACGAGATCGTGTACGTGGAGGACGCCTTCGCTGATACAGAGAACGAGGTCAAGGCTCTCAACGAGAACAACAGAAGATTCAAGATCACCGCTTATGTAAGCGAACTCAAGGGTGACGGAAACGTTATCTGGATCTACGCTAAACTCGCCAACGGCGACGTTGTTAAACTTAACAGATTTGACAACCGCGGCGGAGAGAACGAGAAGGACAGAGAGATCTACGTGATCTACAACGCTCCCGAGGCTGTTACTCCTGCTCCGACAGAAGCACCTACCGCAACTCCCGAGCCTCCGACGGACGCCCCGACAGACGCTCCCGCTGAGACTCCGACGAACGCTCCCGAGGTAGTTGCCACGGAAGAGCCCAAGAAGGACAACGGCTGCGGCGGTTTCGCTTTCGGCGGCGCGGCTCTCATCGCTCTCGCGGCGGCCGCACTGGTCATCAGGAAAAAACATTAAACAATAACTCCGCGGCAGTTGCGAACTGCTTAGCGGAATAAACGCTCAGGCGCCCCCGGAACCGACCGGGGGCGTATTTTACATAGGCCTAAAGATCAAAAGACTTGTTGATTTGGCGCGGGAGTGGTAAAATAAGGCAAATAACGTGCCCCGCTTCTTGGCGGTAGGCGACGATTTTGGAGGAAATTTATGAAAAAAGTTGTTTTTATAGTGACTGTTTTGGCGCTTGCTTTTGCTCTTTGCCTTAGCTCTTTCGCTCAGACACAGTATTCCCTTGACGCACTTTATGTAAACGAAAACAATTATTTTGAAGGTGTATACTCGGTTTACGCTCCCGGCACCCCGGAGCGCGCCGGAGATGCATTCTCCGCTGAGATCAACATCACTCAGGGTGACAAGATATACATTCTGGGATGGATCGCGGATAACGAGACATCCGTTGACAGGATCGTTTACAGGATCGACGGAGAGACCGAGTATGAGTGCTCAGATATTTACAGGGACAGGACCGAGATCGCGGGACTTCCCGAGAGCATGCTTCCCTGGATCGTTGATTTTGAGGCAAAAGACTTTGTTAAATCGGGCTTCGGAAAAGATCAGGATATGATGGAACTCATCGGCATCGGCGACCTTGCCCCCGGAGACTATGATCTGGAGATCGTCGGCAAATTCACCAACGACGAAGAGTACGTTATCAAGTCCACTTACCTCAACGTGCAGGAAAAGGAACTTACAAAACGCAGCTTTAACGCCGACACAGACAAACAGTATTTCGATAAGATCTACATAAACGGTGAAGAGCGTGCCGACGGCAACGACGCCGTAGCTGCTCTCAAAGCAGGTATTGACGGCTCCGACGGATCTGTCAGCACCATCGGAATGTTCGGCTGGTTCGGCCTTGTTGATACTTCCGTATCCTTTGCAGACGTTCTTGACAGCTTCGGTTATATCATTGACGACGGCACACCCGTGTTTGACAAAGCCTTCGCCATCGAGACCGAACAGACCGTTATCGACGGCAACGGCCTCAGATACAGGATCACAGTCGACGTTTCCGGCTTGCAGGACGGCAAAGATCACGTTATCAAAGGCTGCGTCAAACTGAACAACGACGAGCTGGTCTATTTCGACAGACCTGACAGAGAAGCCATCATCAACTACAAGGCTTACCTTGAGGCCACCCCGGAGCCCACCGAGCCTCCGACGGACGTTCCTACCGACGTTCCTACCGACGTTCCTACAGATGCTCCCACGGATGCTCCTGTTGAGACTCCGACGAACGCTCCCGAGGCCACTCCCACAGAGGAACCCAAGAACAACGGATGCGGAGGCTTTGCCTTCGGAGGCGTTGCTCTCATCGCTCTCGCGGCTGCGGCACTTGTGATCAGGAAAAAACATTGAATTTATAAAACCGTTCCGGATATTTAAATCGATCTTTTGATCTCCGGAGAACAAATAATGCCGGCGTCCTGACAAAAACGGGGCGCCGGCATTATTTTAACTTAGCAGCGGTTATTACTTTTCAGAAGGCTTTGTTGAGAATATCCGCACTGTCGGATAAGAATGAATTCATTCTGTCCGCGTCAAGAGGCCTGTGGGCCAGAAGGGCAAGATTATATATCTGCCTTGCGAGAAGCAGCGCCTCATCGCTGACGGCGGGTTCTTTCTTCTCCGCTTCACCTGCACCGTCCGCCGCTGTTGCTTCGCCTGCGTTCTCCGCCGCTGTCGCTTCGCCGGCGTTTTCGGAGGACTTTTCCGTGAGCTTAAGAAGCTTTGCGACTACGGGGCTTGAGGTGTTGAGCAGAAGAGTGAGGTCGTCGGAGGGCTTGTCCATTCCGTTTCCGAAGCGTTTCATCATATCCTGCAGACGCCTTGCCTGCTCCGAAAGGATCAGTATTCCGGGAAGGCCGGAATCGATGGCTTTGGCGTCAACTGTGAGCTTGTCGTTGCCTGAGGCTTTTTTGAAGCAGTCCGTGAGCTTCTTGGCAATGTCTTTGGCGTTGTCCGCATCCTCGCTGTCCTTTTTGTTGCACACAGAGGAGGCCACCTCAGAGTCCACACGGGCGAACTTGACGTCGCCGTGAGACGAGTACTCGACGTACTGCATAAAACTGCCGTCGATAACGGTATTCATTATCACAGAAGGCACACCCTTGGCTTTGAGAAGATTGATGTAGAAGCTCTGAATGGCAACATCGTCCGTGGTCTTGTATATAATGATGTCCTTGATCTTCTCGTAAAGATTATCGTCCGTGAGGCAGCCGTACTTGACAAAAGCATGGATGTCGTCCCAGTATCTGCAGTAGTTTTCCCGCTCGTCTTTAAAGAGGCTTGTGAGCTTATCGGTGACTTTTTTAGTGATATGGGACGAGATCTTGGCAACGTAGCCGTCGTTCTGAAGAAAGCTTCTTGAGACGTTGAGGGGCAGATCGGGGCAGTCGATGACGCCTTTTAAAAGCATCAGAAACTCCGGAAGCACCTCTTTTATGTTTTCGGCAACGAACACCTGGTTGTAATAGACCTTGATCTGTCCGTCAAAGCGTTCATAGCGGTCCTTGAGCTTCGGGAAGTAAAGAATGCCTTTCAGGTTAAAGGGGTAGTCCACGTTGAGGTGGATCCAGAAGAGCGGATCCTCAAAGTCCTTAAAGGTCTTCTTGTAGAATTCCTTGTATTCCTCGTCGGTTATGTCCCGTGCGGCCTTAAGCCAAAGAGGATGGGTGTCGTTGATAGGTTTGTCTGCTTCGGCGGTCTTTTCCTCAGCGGCATCCTCGGCACCTTCTTCAGAGCCTTCCTTTGCGCCGTCGTCAACGACCTCGGGCTTGTTTTCCTCAGCCTCAAACTCCCCGGCAGTCTTCACAAATATCTCATAAGGGAAGAACGAAAAGTACTTTTCGATAACGTCCTTAAGCTTCGAGATCTCGAGAAATTCCGCGGAATCCTCCGCTATATGCATGGTGACGTAGGTGCCCCGCTCGTCAAGTTCCGAATCCGTGATGGAGTAGTTCATTCCGTCCCCGGACTCCCAGTGCACCGCCTTCTCACCGCTAATGAAGGACTTTGTGTCGATCTCCACCTTTGTCGATACCATGAACGAAGAGTAAAAGCCAAGCCCGAAGTGACCGATGATCTGTTCCTCGTCTGCTTTGCCTTTGTATTTCTCAATGAAATCCTTGGCGCCGGAAAAAGCGATCTGGTTGATGTACTTGCCGACTTCTTCCGCGGTCATGCCGATGCCGTTATCAGACACGGTGATGGTGCCTTGCTCCTTATCAACAACGACCATGATCTTCCACACAGGAGAGTCTTCGATATCCGCCTCGCCAATGTTGTCGAGTTTTCTGAGCTTGCTTATCGCGTCACCGGCGTTGGAAATGATCTCTCGTATAAAAATATCCTTTTCGGAATAAAGCCATTTCTTAATGATCGGAAAAATGTTCTCGGTGTTTATGGACACGGAACCGTTATTTTCACTCATAAAAACAACCTCTTTTCAATTTTTGTTCAGCAAGGGAAACCCCGCCAACGGACTGACTGTCCTTCTCGCCAAACGATTATACCACTTTCCCTCAGATTTTTCATCTGAAATGACCCGTTTAAGACTCTTTTATTGTTTCAAAAGCACTATTTTGACGCCTGTCCGCAGGACCGCTACTGAGGCGTATCCGTATTATTTATTTCACGACGTGCATCATTGCGCCGAAGGCGCATCATTTGTGCGAAGCACATGCCGCCCATTCTCAAAAAAACACTTGCGCATTTTTATTTTTGTGATATACTTGCGTTTGCCACGTTTTGAGCCAACGCCAAAACGGCCCGCAAAGAACAAATTTAGCGGAATTGTGTAATGGTAGCACAGCGGACTCTGACTCCGTATGTGAGGGTTCAAATCCTTCTTCCGCTGCCAAGGTGTGTAGACTAAATAGATGCACACGCAAAAATCGGCTATTTTTAGCCGATTTTTGCTATCGAAAGGCCAAAAATTTTAGTGCGAAATAAAAAG
>JAGCZO010000028.1 GCA_017959965.1 Clostridia bacterium
AAAGACCGCTGCTGCATTTGAACAGGAATATGAGATTGTTCAGCATCTTGGGATTGGCCTGGCCGAGAGCCGGGACCTCCTTGACAGCCTGTTTGGCAAATATCAGGAATTCCTGTCTGATGGCGTCGTTTTCCAGCATATTGTAGAAAAATTCCACGATCTGCCTGGAGGACTGTACGTCCTCGTCCTTCATGCCGGTAAACTGATTCATATTGAAGTTCAGCATTGCGCCTTTTGACGGCTGGATGGAGAAATTCGTTGACAGGCATTTGATCTTTATGCTCTGGTATCTGGAAAGATCGTTAAGTCTTGAGGCAAAAGACAGCTGAGGCCTCAGATGATACGGGAAAATGCCGTAGAGAGTGTTGAAAAGCTTTATCGCATACTCAATGGAGTTATCGGGAAGCAGCAGGAAAACGCTCTTGAGGGTGCCGCAGGCAACGGACATGACGCAGTATATGAGTCTTTGAAGCATTGAGCTGTCAAAGGCATCCAGCAGCCAGGCAGTGTCCTCAGCGGGAATGCACTTGTAGTCCAGTTCGGGATATTTGGTGAGAGGCTTCGCACTTTGGGACGTGATATCGAAATGCCCGATGTCGTGATCAAACATTTCAACGTTGATAGGAGCCCTTTTCGGCGTGAAAAACAGTGATTCGGCCTCCTGGGGCGTGAACAGAAGATTGTGCACCATATAAGTGCTGCGCTCTCCCGTATAGTCAAGCGGAATATAGGTCGTGCAGCTCTGAACAATAGTTCCGTCCTTTGCGGTAAACATGCAGTAGACCGGAGGCAGCTCGCCTTTTCTTATCAGCACGGCCTCATTTGGTGTGGGTTTATTGTCGCAAACAACGTTCAGTTCCTTCTCGATGAATTCCCTTTCGATGCCTTCCGAACACGCAAACGTGTCAAGGCCGTCAGCTCTGTTGAACATGCTGATTCTAAACGGAACACGCGAATAAAAGTGCTGTCTCGCCATATCTCCTCCAGATCAAGTCGGCTTTTCCATGTATTTCGCGAAAAAAATACCTGCCGTTAATAATTACCGGACGTTCAACGCCAAGCATTGCCCGTCCGATATATTTTACTATTTATTGCGGATTTTGTCATCCCCTAAAAAGAAAAAGCAATATTCAGGGGAAAATTACGGTAAAAAACAGTACTCAAAAGCCCGGTCGCCAATGCAAAAATGTGAAAATTATTCGGAATTTATGGTCATCAGTTCCTGAATACTTGTGATACCCGCCAGCACGAATTCTCTGCAGGAGTCCCACAAAGTGACCATGCCGTTCTTAAGAGCCATCTCTTTCAGAACGTCAAGGCTCTTGCTCTTTGTGACCTCGTTTTTCATGTGCTCATTCATGAGCATGACCTCATGGACACCGATCCTGCCCTTGTAGCCTGTGTTGTTGCAGAACTGGCAGCCCTGGGGACGGCAGATGCTTATAGCCTCCGTAAGGCCGAGTATCTCCATTTCCTTGGCGTTGGTCTTGCCGCGCTTCTTGCAGGCGGGGCAGAGTCTCTTTACAAGACGCTGAGCTATAACTCCCGCCAAAGCGTCGGCTATGAGGTAGTCAGGCACGCCCATGTCCTCGAGACGGGTTATAGCGCCCGGAGCGTCATTGGTATGCAGCGTGCTGAACACCAAGTGGCCCGTGATAGCGGCTCTTACGGCAATTTCCGCGGTCTCTTCGTCACGGATCTCACCGATCATGATTATATCAGGGTCCTGACGCAGGATGGAACGGAGGGCCGCCGCGAAGGTCATGTTGGCTTTGGCGTTGACCTGTGTCTGGTTGATACCTATCATCGTGTACTCGACAGGGTCCTCGACCGTGATAATGTTGACGGTGGGGTTGTTGACCTCCTTGAGGAAGGAGTAAAGTGTGGTGGATTTACCGGAACCGGTAGGTCCTGTAAGCAATATGATGCCGTGAGGTCTCATCAGCATCTTGTCGATGAAGGAGTTTTCGCGGTCCGTAAAGCCGAGGTCATGTCTGGTGAAGTGGAAGGACGTCTTGTCCAGGATACGGATAACGAACTTTTCGCCGTAGATCGTGGGGATGGCGGACACACGGAAGTCGTATTCTTTGCCGCCGATGCGCATATTGATACGGCCGTCCTGAGGGGTCCTCCTCTCCGCAATGTTCATTCCGGAAAGGATCTTAAGTCTGGCGCTGATTGCCGAGTAGGCTTCGATAGGGAAGTCCGCCCTCTCCTGGAGGTCGCCGTCGATACGGTACCTGACTCTGACCCGTTTTTCAAAAGGCTCGATATGGATATCCGATGCTCTGTAAGGGATGGCTTCCTTTATAATAGAGTCCACGAGCCTGACGGCAGGGTTGTTGACAACGCCGCCGTCGTCGTTTTTGAATATGGTGTTGAGGTCGTCGCCTCTTTCGGCAAAGAGCTCCTTGTCCTTTTCGGCGTTCAGGTCGCTCAAGGCGCTTGAAGTCGTGATAACGGCGGCTATGGAGTCAACGTACCTGTCGATCTGGGTTGGCGCGGTGAGAACGTAGTCCACCGGATTGTCGAAGCAAATGGAAATGGCAGACATTGTCGCCGAGTCAAGGATCCTGCCTATGGCCACAAGAAGAACACCGTTTTTGTCGATGGAGACCGGAATGACCTTGTTTTTCTTCATGAACTCGAAGGAAAACTTGTCAAACAGCTCTCTGTCAATGTCAAGCATGTCCAGCTCGACGCAGGGAATGTTGTAATACTCCGACAGCGCGTCAAGCTCCCCGGCCTCCGTGATATATTCCTTGGTCAGCATATATTCACGGATGGGTATGTTCATTCTCTGGCATTCAGAAAGGATCGTATCCGCTTCTTTTTTCTTTATGATCTTTTTGCTGATGTAATATTGAAGAATTTCAAAATCTAGATTCATATTGATCCCTGCGTTTATCGTTTGCCGTTCTCAAGCGACGGCTGTTTCACACCTGACAGATCAGGTGATACTTGTCATGATCGAAAGCATCGGAGAGTAGATCGCGATGAACAAAACACCGACTATTCCGCCCATAAGCATCAGCATTATAGGCTGGATCTTTGACGTTGCGGACGAAAGAGTCGTTTCGACCTTCTCATCAAAGAAGCTGCATGATCTGGTAAGCACGTCGTCTATGGACGCGGTCTTTTCACCCACGGCAATCATCTGTATCATCATGTCCGGGAATATCTTGTATTTCTGAAGAGCTACCGCAAGACTTGAGCCCTGCATCACCTCTTCCGTAGCCCTCTTGAACCGTTTTGTAACGTCACGGTTTCCGAGCACCACCTGGATGGATTCCATCGCGTCGGCAATGTCCATTCCGCTGGAGAGCAGAAGGCTGAAGCCTCTCGCGAATCTGGCTGTTATAAGGTCGATGGTAACGGTCCCGAGGATCGGCGCTTTGAGCTTGAACACGTCGAAAGCGTACTTACCCTTTTCTGTTTTCAGGAAAACAAACAGTACCAGGCCAATGGCAACGATCACGAAAAGGATATAGAGCCAATTGGCAAGAACGAAATCCGAGATGTCGTAGACCGCCTTGGTGATGCCTTCGGCTTCGATATCGAGGGACGACAGCGAGCTTCTGAAGGTAGGAACGATGAACACGAGCATCGCGATAAGGATGCCCAGGGTCATGGCCGCGAGCATTGTCGGGTAAGCCATGGCGCTCTTGGTCTTTTTCTTGATCTTGGCGTCGTTCTCGTAATAGTCCGCAAGGGAATTGAAGACCATGTCAAGCTTTCCGCTAACCTCGCCCACGTACACCATGCTTCTGAAGAAATCCGGGAACGCGGAATCGTGCTTATTGAAGGCTTCGGAAAGCATCATTCCGGCCTTGACGTCTTCTGAGACCACCTCGAGGATGGATTTGAGGAAGGCGCTGTAGGGCTGGGCCTTGAGAACGTCGATACCCTCCATCAGCGACATACCGGAGTTGATCATGATGGCGTACTGGCGGCAGAAGGTCGTCAGGTCAGCCGTGGTCAGCTTGCCCGTGCCAAGAGTAAAGAAGGATGAGGGGGTGGTCCCCTTGTAGATCTTGTAGCTTATGAGGTACAGATTCTGCTTCGAGAGCTGTACGGCAAGATCATGTTCATCCTGGGCAATGAATATTCCGCTGAATTTTTCCTTGGCGAGATTCACCGCGGTATATTTGTACTTCTGCATTTCCTGCTCCTGAAACTATTTAATGAAGCCCGTCATGAGATTCATATATCCGTTCACAATAAAGTCACCGAAGAAGATCATCACGGCGATCCCCAGGACCATGAACGGCACGAACGGGTACTGTGTGTTTTTGTCTTGTTTTGCGGCTTTTCTTACGATCAGCAGCACTATGCTTGCCACGATGGTGGAAATGAGCATGGCGCCAAGCATTTTCTCCCAGCCAAGCAGCATACCGGCCACAAAGGCAAGCTTTATATCTCCGCCGCCCATGGCCTCTCTGCCGGCCTTTTTTTCATAAAGGACAGATATTACCAGGAATGCGAATCCGAAGACAGCGGCTCCGATAAGTCTCGAATACCAGGTCACAGCCTTGTCAACGCCTGTGGCGGAAAGGACCAGCGACGCCAATGCCAGAACGCCCAAAGCGATCTGCAGGGAATCCGGCACTATCAGGTACTCAAGATCCGTGCAGGCCATTGTCAAAAGGATCGACAGTGACACCGCGTAGATGCAGGCCATGGGAATGCTG
>JAGCZO010000029.1 GCA_017959965.1 Clostridia bacterium
CTTCATCCAGCGGCGCGATGAGGCGCAGACCCATCCCCTCAAAGAGCGTCATATCCAGCGGCTGTGCCCAGGTGTACTCGATATCGGATTTGCCGAAATAAACGGAGGAATCGCCGAGAATATCCTTGTTGAAATCACCGCCGGCCAGGCAGTAATTGCCTTTATTGTACTCCACTTCGATATCGCTGATGAGCATCTTCAGCTGCTCGTTTGCGATCTTTCCGTCGGAGGTATAAGCAGACAGGTGGAAATTATAGAGGACCAGCATTTTGCCGTTATCTGTCTCTACGTAAGTCTTTTCGTAGCAGCGGTCAAGGTCCACGATCTTCATAATGCCTGTTTCAACGGGAAGCTCGACTCTTTCTGAATTCTTCATCGAACCCTTGGCGAAGATCATTATTCCGGTCTTTGCAGAGCCGTGAGGTTTAAGCGGCGGAACGAAAAGGAAGGGAGAGTCCCAGTTTTCCGCAAAAACGTAAGACATTCCGTCAAGGGCGTTGGTAAGATAGGGCCGCTCATCAATGTAATAGCTCCTGGTGGAGTTTGTGTCTACCTCCTGAATGAAATAAAAATCGGAGCCGCTGTTCTTCACAACTTCGGCGATCTTAGACATGTTCGCGGTCAGTCTTTCCTTCGACCAGGCCTGGCCCTCGGTTCCTCCGTCCATGAAGAAGCCGAAATCGTCCTCATAAGCGCCAAAGCCAATATTATACGACATTATCTTGTACTCGGTTCCGACGGAAACTGTTTCGGTCGAGGACCTGTTTTGTGCTTCAATCGGATAGCTGCCCGCCCTGTGATAAGCGGCAAAAACGTACACGACGTAGGCAACGACGATCAGAACTATAATTCCGAGTATCAGACCTATGGTTCCGAATACTTTTCTTGCAACTCTGCGGGGTTTCTCTTCATAGTGTTTTTTCATGTCAGATCTCCTGCGGGCTCGCAACGTCAATGCGAATTGATTTATAGATTTTTCGGGATCGCCCGATATGTTTGATTATATTATTTCCGGCACTTATTTTCAATCATTTCAAAGCATTGACCATCCGGTCTTATAAAGAAGTTAAAAGCGGGGATGCAGATCAAATTTCATGCATCCCCGGGAATGATCTGTTACTTAAAGCAGCCTTTCCGTCTTATAAGCAGGATCACTTTGTCTTAATGTCGATATTGTCTATGAGAAGATTTCTTGCTCTTGCGCCGAAGCCGAAGCTGTCGTAGATGGAGAACAGAGCGGTGTCAACGTTTATGATCTGTGTGCCGGCCGCATCTGTGATCGAAACAGATCTGAAATACTGCTCGTTGTAGCCTACAGCATCGTCGATAAGGCCCGCATCTCCGTATTCAACAGTGAACAGAAGCTGACCGTCTGCGGTAACGGTGATCTTGGATGTTCCGTCGTCATCGATAACGAAGCTGACAATCTTTTCGTCAAAATTGACTGCAGTTTCAATTTCCGCGCCAACAACGTCTCTCTTGTTCTTTTCGGTATTCCAACGGTTCACGAAGACGTAGATCTTATTGCCTTCCCTAAAATCAACGCCAATGCCGCTCTTTCCAACGAGAGAGTCAACGCCGTCCTTGCCGTATGAATTCTCATAGAAGTCGCGGTTGCTGTTGTTCTCATCGCCGAAGCCGAATACGAATCCGCCGAAGTTGCCTCCCCTGGCACCGTCATTCTTGAAATCGAATTTGGCGGTGAAGCCCTTTCCGGCCTTCACAAGACTGTCGTGATAGAATGCGTCAAATTTAAGATTGAGAACGATGGAACCTTCGTACTCCTTGAAAACGGAATTTCTCAATCCGAGAGAAGGCATCCATTCATCTCCGTAATAATCCGCCAGCTGATCGCCGTCTGAGCAATCCTCAAAATCATATACTGATTCTTCAAAAGCGTTAACGAGCTTATCCGGAACAGATTCTTTCTTTTGAGTTTTAGGCTTTTCAGCTTTTACGAGTTTTTCACCGTAGACCTCATTGAAGGCTGCGTCATAAGCGGCAATATCCTCTTCTGTCGAAAAAGCACCGAACCATGCGATGGCATAATCACCGCCAACAGTATCGACGGTCGGACATCTGAGCGCCCTCCACTCGGTGCCTGCCGCGGGGAACTGCTCCTCAAGCTTTATAATGGCTGTGTGCCAGTCAAGGTCATCAACAAAATCAATATCCGACCACATACCTTCAGCGGGACTCGGTCCTCCGGCGGCAGTGACGGCATAGAAATGGTTCGTAGGTCTGATGCTCTGACCGTAGCCTATTCTGTACTTAAACGCGATGTAGGGATGCTCATCCGCATAAACCGTTTCCTCAAAATTGAAAATAATGTAGTTATCCCCTGTATCGGTCGTAATAGTCAGCCATGGTTCGCCGCTTTTGATCTCATAATCGCAGGACGAGCACTGGATAAGAGAATCGTCCTCGATATCTACCAGCACCGCGTCGCCTTTGTAATTCACCTGAGGCTTCGGCTCCGGTGTGGGAGTGGGTTCCGGCGTTGCGGTCGGTTCAGGTGTATCTGTGGGAGCCGCTGTCGGAACATCAGTGGGGTTTTCAGTAGGTGCGTCAGTCACCACAGGAGCGTCGGTAGGCGTCGCAGGACCCGGTACCTCGGCGCAAGCCGAAAGAAGGACCGCAACTGCCAGAAGGACCGCTGCAAGCGCAATTGATCTTTTGAACATATTAATGACCTCCTTTGAAAAGTCTTTCAATTCTGATCTCATTATACTCCGGAAAGCCGTACAAGTCAAATTACAGAGTCGGAATCAATCACGTGATTTCTTTCTTCTCATCAATAAAAGCGAGCTCGCAGAAAGCGCGATCATGGCAGCCGACGGAAAAGCAATGCCTCCGCAGCCATTTCCGTTTGTATTACCGTCGTCAGTGATCTCCGTTACCTCTCCGGGAGTATTGGCGGCAGGATTCGTACCCGGAATCACGCCGGAATGATCGTCACCATTGTCGACGGGGATTTCGCCCTCATATTCTCCGATCACCGCATAAGCTTGAGCGGATCCAAAGTCCAACCGCTCGCCAACGAAATTTCTTACCTCAACGGTATCAAGAGTTATCTTATAAGCTCCGTCCGGCGTATTGTCCTTGACCTTAAAAGTGAGTTCGGCGATATCGCCGCTTACGGAATTGTTCTCCAAAGCCAAAGAGTCAGTCCATCTCAGCGTGTAAGGAGACTTGATAGTCGGAGCAGGTACCGTATAACCTGAAAGAAGGCCTAGATCTTTAACGTCAACAAGCTCCAGAACGTCGCTGTAGGCGACTGTGATCCTCAAAGAAATGATGCCGGGATTGTCTTTTATCCCTATCTTCAAAGAAAACGTTTCTCCGGCGTCGGAATCAACGTTTCCTATAACCAGGGACGGATCTCCTGACGCGGATGAAACTGTAATGCCGGCTGCGAATACCGTAAGCAGCGCGATTACCAGTATTGAAGCAATTCTTTTCATAGAACCTCCGAATAGTTCTTTGTTTCGAAATAATGAATATTTTCAACAGAATGCCCGGCACTGACCTGAGGCAGGCGACGGGCGTCCTTCATTTAGCGGAGAGAAAGATCAGCGATTCATTCTTCCCCGAGAGTTATCTCCCAGCCCGCCAGGTAGCGGCCCAGGACGATGGCGTCCCAGTCCGTGACCTCTCCGTCGCAGTCAACGTCCATCGCGTCGTAGTTTACGATAATAAACCAGTTGGCAAGGTATCTGTCCAGGGTTATTCCGTCCCAGTCCGTGACCTCTCCGTCTCCGTCAACGTCGCCGGGTATAACTATATAATCGTAATACTCTTCGGTATCCGCCGGATTGTCATCAAGGACAGACCCATCGTATGCCTCGCCGTCAATAGCAAAGCTGAAAGGCGAAGTTTCATCGAGATATCTTACTTTGCTTGGGTCCGGACTGCCTTTTGCGCCGTCAAGAACAAGGTAGCCCCCCGCTCCGACATTGCCTATCATATTCGTTCCGACGGTTTTGATCTCGAAAATGTAAGTTCCTGCGGGAGCAGCTTTGTCTTCAAGGTCAAGAACGCAGGAGGGATTATTGTCGCCGATAGTCTGGAACGTGTAGGATGCGAAGGGTTCCATTGACATGCTGAAAGCCGGATTGAATGTAAACGTATACAGATTTAAAACGACTGTAGCAGATCTTCCCAGGTCCATTCTGCTGGCCCAGGTGTAATCTGCCATGATGCGTGAAAATGAAACGTTGGAGGTAAACTCAACAACTGCATGCTGACCGTCATAAACAAGCCAAAGAGCGTTTTCACCGGGCGTAAGATTTCCGGGAACCAGCGTATAATGCGTCGAAAGGGACGGCCCCACTCTGAGATCGAAAATCTTGATGACCTCTTCATCGCCGTTATAATACTTGGCAACGATCTCAACGGAATAAGAACCGATCTCAAGCTCATTGATGCCGAGGAGCTCCATCATAGCCCCGTTGGAACCGATTGCCGATCTGGAGCAGTAGTAAGGATCCAGGCTCAGCGAACGGGCCACGTCGTTTCTCTCCGCATAGCTTGTAGAGCCGTCACAGGCTTTGGCAGCGCCGTCAAGCTTGTAATACACCTCCTGAAGAACGGTGCCGTCCTTGGCGGCCCAGCCGAGGATATATATCCTGTCGCCGGATTCTATGTTGACGAAGGATGACGAGCTGATATTCTGTGCCTGGTCAAGAACGTTTTGGTTAACGTACATTCTGTCAAAGGAAGTCGCGGCAAAGGAAGCGACTGTGAACATCGCCAATGTGACAAAAACTGCGGCCGCAAATAATAGCTTTTTCATTGAAACCTCCAGAAAGGTATTAAAATAATCAAGAAGCAGGCCTGTTACGGTCATAACGACTCGACTCAGGCCTCAGGGCCGTCGTAGTAATACTGAAACACTGCGGATTCCTGGTTGACGTAAACAACAGTCCCGTCCTCCAGTTTAACAACGATCCTGAGAAGATGCCCCTGTCCTTTAAGCTCGGAGACCGGGATCGTAACGCTGAATCTGTGAGCATACCGGCCTCCCGCGTTGAGAACAGCTTTCTCGGTGGCTTCTGCGGCGCCCTCGTCCCACTGAACGGCTTCCTCATCGATTTGATATCCGTAGCCGATGATAGCCTGTTCGGAAAAGCCTGTCCAGCCTCTCATGCCGACCGAAGTTACGCTTCCGTCTTTTCCGTCAACAGTGCCGCCGATGGAATTCAGATACTGAGGAACGTTGCCGTCGGCAACTTTTACTCCGTTGATAAATATTGAGTCGAAGGAGCTGTTAAACCCTTCAGCCTCGATAAAATCCAGGATCTCTTCGGCTTCTTCCGGTTCTTCAACTGCGGGAACAAGGTCGATCTTCCAGCCTGCGAGATAACGGGCAAGAAGCATGGCGTCCCAGTCGGAAAGCTCGCCGTCGCCGTCAATGTCAAGAACGGAAAGATCGATCTCTACCTTCCAGCCGGCAAGATACCTGTCAAAAAGCATCGCATCCCAGTCGGTGATCTCACCGTCGCCGTCAGCATCGCCTGCCACTTTATCTTTGATAACGATATCGGCGGATCCGCTGGCAAAAGTGACCTTCTTTCCTGATGCGTTTCTTGCCTCCACAAACTGAGCGAACAGCAGCGAAGAGCCGGGCTTGGCGTCCTCTTTGATCGTGAACGTGAGCTTAAGAACGTCACCGTTTGACTCATTGTTTTCGGAAGCAAGAGCGTCAGCCCATCTTATCGTATAAGGAGACGTTATATTGGGGTTCGGAGTTGTATAGCCATTCAGAAGCTTAAGATCCTCGACCTTGACAAGCTCCATTATTTCGGGATCGTAGGAGATCAGTGTCCTGAGGGAGATAATGCCCGGGTTTTTATCGATGGACAAAACCACGTCAAAGGTCTCTCCGGGATTTACCTCAGCGCCGCCGATGTTAAGCGCAGGGCCGTCTGCGGGAGCCGCGGAATTGTATCCGAAATATTCAACGGTCCAGAAGGACTCTTCATTTCCGTTGGAGGTGCGCATATATGCGGTGACGGTATGTCTGCCCTCTTTTGCCGGAACCGGGATGTCGAACCTGGTGGCGTCGGAACCGGTTCCCTGAAGGATATTGGCGGCGGTACGTATATCCTGCGCATCGGCGCCAATGAATCTGTAATCGTCAGACCAAACGATGTCGCCGTGGTCAAGAGAATATCCGAACTGGCGGATGAGACCGTAGCCTTCATTGGCGGCAGCCCAGCCGTAGAGGGAGATATTACTGTATTCCGCAATGTCAACGTTGCCGAGCTTCAGATCATCGCCAAGGTTGCCCGCCTCAACGAGATCGGTGCGCGAACTTTCATTTATGCCGGTGACTCTGTCCCTGGAGTACGCAGCGTCCTTCGGGTGCATGACCGAAAGAACGATGGAATTGATGACGGACCTCGGAGTACCGTCGCTGGGCTTGTTAACGACTTCATAGCCTCCCGAGCCGTTGGCGGCCACCATGTCGGCACTTCCGCCTCCGTCAAGGAGAAAAGCGTTGTAAACGCCAAGCTTAAGGAGTATGTCGTCCATGTCGGAGATCTTGAAGCCCACTGCATATCCGCTCTGGCGGCCGTCCATGGTTATGAACACGCAGGTGCCGTCGGCTTTGTTTCCTATAATGGAAGTGGGATATCTGGTGGAGTCGCCGGTATTGGTGCTGACGCCGTTTTTAACAAGGATCATATGACCGCCGACGGCGTTGACGACCTGCTGCCAGATCTCATTGTCCTTAGAAGGAGCAACAAGCTTGAAATCAAGTCTGATATCGTCGCCGACTTTATACTTGTTGATCTTATTGATCATTGACTCGCCCCTGGCAGTGATGATGAGGCGGTTCTCACGGATCAGAACGCGGGACTCGCCGGGTCTGCTTATGGCAACGACCTTGCCGGTAACGGAGGCGTCCTGCTTGATGCAGTAGTCATAATCGGTGTCTATAATGACCTCATATGCGTCGTCAAGGGGGTAATGGTCGCCGGGGCCCTTGTCGGAGTAGACCATGATGGCATTGTCGGAAGGCAGTCTGTTGAGGCCCGTAGCTGTAACGACAGAAACAGAGCTGTCGGATTCGTCGTAGATCTTGATCCTGAGGCTGACGTTGCCGATGGCTGTCCTGCCGTCCGCGGTAAAGCCGAAGCAGTCGAAATTGCCCTCGTACGGGGTCTCGGCCGTGGTGTGTGGGCTGGATACGATCTCGCCGTTGTACATTGAAAGACCTCTCGGTATCTCAAGCACTTTTGTAACGACAGCGTCGCTGTATCCGCCGTAGGTCGTGCCGGAACCAAGGACTCTGGAATGGGCGTAGCTTACGGTCCAGAGGTCGCCGTTGATGGCAACGATAGGCTCCTTCACGCCCTGAGACTGCTCTTCGATCCTGGACATGGTAGTCTTCGTGGTGACGCGGCTGTTAAGGTAAGTTCCCTTGTTCGTCACGTCGACGGTAAGGTCAGCCCTCCTGGGGTCGAATTCCGTGACCCAGAACGACTGCTGGCCGTATTTCGAACTGCTTCCGAGAGTTATGTGAGTCGTCACAACACCGTCATAGTTTTCCACAACGGTCCTGGAGGTCTCACCGTCGAACTTCTCGTCGGAGATGGCAAATACACTTACGGATCCCGCGAGAACGATCACGGCCGCAATAACAACAGAAAGCAAAAAAACTCTTTTCAATTCAGCTGCCCCCTCAGTTTAAAGGTTATTCAAATATCACAAACGGCAACGTTTAACGCGCTGCCGTGGCAAATCAAAACTCAATCTCCTATAGAAAGAAGATATCTTCCGTACTCGGTGTCCTTGAGGCCCGTTCCCAGCTCCCGGAGCTGCTCTTTGGTTATAAATCCCCGTCTCCAGGCGATCTCCTCTATGCAGGCTACGTAAAAGCCCTGAGTTTTCTGTACGGTGGAAATAAACGCAGCCGCTTTCAGAAGTCTTTCCGGCGTACCTGTGTCCAGCCACGAGAACCCTCTGTAAAGTCTGGTGCACATAAGCGTGCCTTTCTCAAGATAAACTTTGTTAACTGCGGTGATCTCTTTTTCACCGCGCTTTGAAGGTCTGATGCTCTTTGCGACGCCAATGACGCCGCTGTTGTAAAAATACAGTCCGGGAACGGCAAAATCAGACTTTGGTTCTTCGGGCTTTTCCTCAATGGAGATCACTTTTCCTTCGTCATCAAACTCGACAACGCCGAACTCCTTTGGATTCATGACAGGATAACCGAAGACAACGGCCTCGCACTTTTTGTTCTCGATAAGACTCTTTGCTTCCTCAAATTTTGAGGTAAGATCCTGTCCGTAGAAAATATTGTCGCCAAGGATAAGGCATACGTCATCTCCGCCGATGAAATCCTCGGCGATAACAAAGCTCTCGGCAATGCCGTCGGGCTTTTCCTGAACTGCGTATGAAATGCTGACGCCGATGTCCTCTCCGCCGCCCAGCAGCGATTTAAAGAGGGGGAGATTGTCCCTGTCGGAGATGATCAAAATGTCCTTGATCCCGCCAAGCAGAAGCACCGAGAGCGGGTAGTAGATCATAGGCTTGTCATAGACAGGCAGAAGCTGTTTCGTGACGGATTTCGTCACCGGGTACATTCTGGTGCCCTTTCCTCCCGCCAAAATAATGCCTTTCATCTTCAACAACCTCCGTAGTGCCCGAGTCAGTCCGGAGCCCCCGACCGAAGGGACCGGAAAACGCACTGTAACATGATCAAAAGATCCGAGATATTACCGGTTTTGAAAACCGAATCTTCTTTAAAGAATTATACAACCTGACGTTCAGAGAGTCAAGGACGGCGGGCTGTTTTCCTCCCCTGTATATTCGAAGGCAAGCCTTGGTGAACGGTCTCTTACGTAAACCGTGCCGCAGTGTCTGAACCCGTATTTAGAAAGCGCCTTCTGCATCGGTATATTGTCCTTATGGGTGTCGGCGCGTATGTGTGAACACTTTGACAAAGCAAAATCGCAGGCCGCCTTAAGTATGCCTTTGCGGCCCCTTTTGGCGGCTATCCTGTGGACCGTTGAGTAGGGACTGTCCGAGAGCCATTTCCCGTCATCTATAACGTCGTAGCAAGGGTCCTCTCCTTCGAAAAGACAGAAAACCCCGCATATCTCGTCACCCAAAGCAACTACATAACTGTTGCCGAGCCGTACGTCCTCAAGGATCATACTGTCAGGCGGATAAAAAGATCCCCACTGATCCGGGTTTCCGTTTTCCCGCATGAAAGCTCTGGCGTCCCTGTAGATGGAAAGAATAACGGGAACGTCGGAAAGCTCCGCGGGTCTTACGGAATAGTCCGGATAGTGAGGATCGTCCATAGTACAAACGTATCAGCCTTGCGCAGGCTCTTTTCACTGTTCAAACTGCAGCTTATAAAGCTTCCAGTAGTAGCCGTGCTCCGACAGCAGTTCCTGATGTGTACCTCGTTCAATGACCTCTCCGTTCTGCAGAACGATGATCTGATCGGAGTGCTGAATCGTGGAGAGGCGGTGGGCGACAATAAGCATAGTGCCTATGCTGCGCATCTTTTCAAGAGACTCCTGGATCAGCGATTCGGTCTCGGTGTCGATATTGGCGGTAGCCTCGTCCAGGATCAGTATGCTCGGCTTGTGAAGAACGGTGCGGGCAAAGGAAAGGAGCTGGCGTTGGCCCTGAGAGAAGTTCTCGCCCCGGTTTGCCACCGCGTCGTCGTATTTTTCCGGAAGCTTTTCGATGAAGGTGTCGGCGTTGACGTATCTGCAGGCTGCCTTCACGTCCTCATCCGGAATAGTCTCGTCGTGGAGAGTTATATTGGATCTGACCGTGCCCGAGAAAAGGAAAACGTCCTGAAGCATCTGTCCGATGGCTTTTCTCAGGGATTTGATCTTGATGCGTGAAATATCGATCCCGTCGATCAGTATCTGACCCTTCTGAATCTCATAGTTTCTCACGATAAGGCCGAGAATGGTGGTCTTACCGGCTCCCGTGGCGCCCACGAAGGCGCAGGTCTGTCCCGGCTCTATCACGAATGAAACGTCTTTCAGTATCCAATGCTCGCCCTCATAGGCAAACCAAACGTTTTTGAACTCGATGCGCCCCTTCACGTCGGTAAGCTCCACAGCGTCGGGAGTGTCCCTGACTTCGGGTTCAACGTCAAGCAAATTGAATAGTCTTTCGGAGGCGCTGCGGGCCTTTTGAATGCTGTTCAGCTGGTCGGCAAGCTGCTGGACCGGGTTGAAGAAACGTCCCGTATAAAGGTAAAACGCCACGATGGATCCGGGGGAAAGTCCCATTTTTATGCCGAACCAAAAGATAAGCGCCATGGTCGAGATATATACCAGCGTGACGAAGGGTCTGTATATTCCGAAGCCCTTTATGACGTTGAACCGTGCCTTCCTCATCGTGTCGTTTTTATCGTCAAATTCCGAGAGCTTGCCCTTCTGACGGTTGAACAGCTTTATGGTCTTCATACCCGAGAGCGTCTCGTTCATGAACGCGTTGAGATCGGATACAGCCTGGCGTTCTTTTTTAAAGGCGCCGCTGACGTATTTTGAAAAGATCAGAGACGATACGAATATAAGCGCCACGGAGATCAGAAGCATTGCGGCGAGCTTTACGCTGATGAAGAACATGATCACGTAAACGCTGACCACAGTAAGGAGGTTCCTGATAACGTTGACTATAACGTTAGTGAACATGTCGCTCATGGACTGTGTATAGGAGGTAACGCGGGTCACCAACGATCCCACAGGCATCTCGTTAAACTGGGAAAGGCTCATGCCCTCTATGTGGGAGAAGACCTCCACTCTCAGGTTGTAAATGATCTCCTGACCGGCCTTCTGAAGTATCATCTGCTCGAAGTACAGGAAAATATTGTTCACGACGCAGATGATCAGATAGACCACCGCCATGATGATCACGTAGGAAAGCACCGGCGTGTCTGAGGACAGGTTGTCTGTTACCTTGGCAGTGATCAGAGGGAGAACAACGTCAAGACCAACGTTGATCAGAATAAGGATACCCGCCAATATGAATCTTCCGAGCTCAGGCTTAAGGTAGCCGGCGACCCGTTTAACAAACTGGCCGAAGGGTATTTTCTTGTCGCCTTTCAGGCGGTCTTTTTCGTCAAACATAATTGCCATCAGATACCGCCTCCTTTGATCTCATCTTCAAGGGCCTGCAGCTCCACCATTTTGGCGTAGGTAGGCGAGCAGGCCGACAAAGCTGCGGGAGTGTCAAAAGCCTCCACTTCGCCGTCCTTCAGCACCAGTATTCTGTCCGCATGGGCAACCGAAGAAACTCTGGACGCGATTATGATGGTGGTGCGCCCTTTTCTCTGATTCCTGATATTGTCAAGGATGTGTTCCTCGGTCCTGACGTCAACAGCCGAAACAGAGTCGTCAAGAATCAGCACGGGAGCGTCCTTAAGATAGGCTCTCGCAATGGAAACGCGCTGCTTCTGGCCTCCCGAAAGAGTAACGCCCCTCTCTCCCGTGACAGTATCATAACCGTCGGGGAAGGCTTCGATATTCTCCGCAACGTCGGCAAAGCGAGCCGCGGCCTTGATCTCCTCCTCCGTAGCGTCAGGCTTTGAGAAGGAAATGTTTTTGCCCACGGTGGACGAAAACAGGAAGCTGTCCTGTGAAACGAAAGCAACTGAATCCCTTACGGAAGCAATGTCGCACTTCATGATGTCGTTGCCGTCGATAAACAGCGTGCCCTCCTGAAGGTTGTAAAGCCTGGAAAGTGCGGTGAGCAGAGTCGTTTTCCCTGAGCCCACACGTCCCACAACACCGATCAGTTCTCCGGCGTTGATTTTAAAGGAAACGTTTTTAAGGACCTCGATGTCGGGTTTGGAGGGATAAGAGAAGCTGAAGTTTTTAAATTCGATATCGCCCTTAACGTCGCTCAAAACGGCCGCGTTCTCACAGTTCTTAACGTCCTCCGGGGTGTCAAGAAAAGCTGTGACCCTCTTAAGAGAGGCTTTGGCTCTGCCAAGCTGGCTTACCAGCATTCCGAGAGCAATCATAGGCCAGATAAGAGAATCGAAATATCCGATAAACGTCACAAGGTTTCCCGCGTTCATTCTGATCTCGTGTCCGAAGATCGCAATGGGACTTCCCTGTATAAATGAGAAAACGAACCAGGCGCCGAAGCCCATTATAAGGGAAAGTATAAGGCCGATTATAAGCTCGATCAGTGTGTCGAAAACGATGTGCACTTTCACGTAATCGAGATTGGCTTTTTTATTTGCCTTTGCAACCTTGCCGAAGGCGTGGATCTCACTGGTCTCCTTCACAAAAGCCTTGATAACGCTGATGCCGGTGAAGTTCTCTTGTGTGAAATCATACATTTTATCGTATTTTTCCTGGCGCTCGGTCCATCTCTGGGCCGTGAACTTCTCCACAAGCATGCCCCAGACGAAAATGAGGACCATGGGTATCATGGCAAAAGCGGCCATTACCCAGTCCATACGGAACATGTTGACGATTACCAGAAGTCCAAGGAAAATCGAGTCGACTATCTGCACGGTGCCGAAACCGGTGTAATCCTGGATCTCTTCAAGGTCCGTGGTGAACCAGGACATGATGGAGCCCACCTTGGTCTCGTTGTAGTAACGCTGGGAGAGACGTTCACTCTTGATGAACATCTCCCGCCTCAGGCCGGATTCGATCTTGAAGGACGCGGTGAACAAAGTAAAACGCCAAAGCATCCTGCCCAAAAACATAATACCGGCAATGCCGAGAAGCCGCAGGCAGAGAACACCCACCGCCTCAACGTCCACCGGGCCTTCCGAGTTAAGTATGTTCACGATATCGCCAAGGTATCTGGGGAGAAACAGCTGCATGTAGTCAATGGTGACCAGCGACAGTACCCCCACGATGAACATGTACCAGTATTTCAGGTAATATTTGTTTAAGTATTTTCCAAGTAACATTTTTACTATCCTGTGTAAGAACGCGGACATACAAAAAGAGCCGCGCACCGCCCGTTTCCCGGGTTGCGGTAAATCTTAATTTTAATATTATATAACCGGTTAATCAAGCGGGATTTTTTCTTTCGACAAGGACTCCGTTCTGCATCCTGTAGATAACGTCAAGCTTATCCATAACGTCAACGTCATGAGTAACGATAATAACGCAGTAATCATGCTCCCTTGCAAGCGTTTTAAGGAGCTCGATGATCTTCTCGGAGTTTTCGGCGTCAAGGTTTCCGGTAGGCTCATCGGCAAGGATCAAATGGGTCTCAGAGGCAAGAGCTCTCGCGATAGCGACTCTCTGCTGTTCGCCTCCTGAAAGAGTGACGGGGAAACGGTACCAGCAGTTCTCCGGCACGTCAACCTCTTTGAGGTACTTCTCCGCCCTTTCCCTTGCCTCCTTTCGGGGCACCTTGCGGAGCTCCATGGGATACATCACGTTTTCCACAGACGTAAGAAGAGGAAGGAGTCTGAAGCTCTGGTATATAACTGAAACCTTGTCCCTTCTGTACTCCTGAAGGTTCATTTCCGACGTGGGCACGCCCTCGTGGAGGACCTGGCCGCCCTGAGGAAGAGTGATGCCGGCCATAAGAGAGAGCACGGTGCTTTTTCCGCTGCCTGATTTACCTATAATTCCGTAAACCTTGCCTCTTTCAAAGCTGCAGTTGACGCCCTTTAAAACGTCTACCCTGTTCCATTTTGAATTATAACTGAACGTTACGTCTTTAATCTCAAGAATCATATTGTCACTCCTTGTCGGAAAGGACGTCCAGAAGATTGGTCTTTGACATCCTTAAGAGAGAGATCAGCGATCCCGCGGAAAAACCCGCAATGAAGCTGATCGCGTAAAGCGAATAGCCGTTGATCTCAGCGAAAAGCATAAACAGCAGAGTACCTGCGGCAACTCCGAAAACACACGGAAGCAGCTGTTCCGTAAGGAAGAGAAGGAACACCGAGAAGTCCTTCTGCCCTATTGATCTCAGGGTAGCTATCTCTACTCTCCGTCTGTAAGCCATCAGCACCGAGGCTGCAAAGCCGGCTATACCCACCAGTACCGAAAGTGCCGGAACGATATTTTTCAGATAACCGATATTCTTTTCTATCTTTTCTACGGATTCGCAGTATTCGGCGTCAACGAGCACGGGATATAGTCTGTAAAAGCCCGCGGAATGGACCCTGCTGAAGCCTTTGTCCCTGAGCCATTCCTTGGCTTCAACGATCTTGGAAGTATCCGTCAGCCTGAAGGTGCAGCAGGAATAGCCTCCCCTGAGCTTGGCGGAGTAGATCGTCGTGCCGAGCTTGTCGTATCCGGCTTTGATTATCTTAGGAGAATTTGTAATACGTGTGTACATCGTATCTCCGGAGCTTACCGGTCTGAACGACCCGATGATAAGGTAGGTCTCAGTCACCATGTCGATACTGATGTCGACGGTTATACTGTCTCCTAATTTAAGTCCGTACTGCTCAAGAAAGCTGTCCGATACCACTACGCAAAGCTCTCTGAGGTCTTTTTCAAAATAAAAATAAGTTTCTCCGGATGACTGCCAACGCGATTGAAGTCCCTTAAACGGGCTGCTCGTATTTTCAAACCAGTCGTCGCCGTACCCTTCCAGATACGTGATCTCAGGTTCTCGGGCGGAGAAGAACTCGGGTGTGTATCCCACGTTGTCGGTATAGTACATCTTGGGCCCGTTAAGGAAGTTTGTCAGAAAATTCTCGCCTGCAAAACCGCCCTCGACCTTATCCTCCGCGACTTTGACGGTCTCTCCCGTTTCCGACCTGGTAACGTAGCATACGCGGTACGGATCGTTCATCGACAGGTGGAAGTCCGAGAAATAATCGCCGTCCATCAGCCTGTCAAGCATACCGTCGTTGAAAACAAGGTCATAGCTCTTTTTTCCGCCGTAATCGGTAAGATAACCTTTTATAACTGTACTTTCTTCAAGCTGTTTAAGCCTGTTTTCGTAAACAGTGATAGCTCCCGCCGGAACGAGGACAAAAAGCGTCATCAAAAAGCCGATGAGCGGAATGACAATGCTCCTGAGCCCGCCCCTGATAAAGGAAAGAATGAAATACTTAAGCCCTGCACCGCTGATGTTAAGCGGTTTAGCGCTGGCCGGAAGTCTCTGTTTTTTGGCTTTTTTGACGGTTTTTTCCTTTACCTTGGCTCCGATCTTGCCTACGGCAAATCTGAGAAAAGCAAGGCACGAGATCAGTCCGGCGCCAATGACGCCTGCGGCGCACACAAGACCCGGCCACACAGGCATGGTGATATTGACTTCAATGTAATTAACTGTGCCGAGGCTGGCCGTGCTGTACAGCTTCAGTACAGACTGACCCTGTTCAATAGTCTTCGTAATGAAGGAGATGAGAAAATCGGAGAAGAGTGAAGCCGTAGCGCATCCGCAGACTCCGGCGGGAACAAGTACTGTCCCGGAGGCAATAATAACGTAAGCTGCCAGCGACCCTTTCGGGGTGCCCATCATGTACATCGTGACCAGAGACTCGGATTGTCTTCCGACGAACACGTAGCCGAACAGCACCAGCATCACCAAAGTCGCGACAAGCGCCGCTGCCGTGACACCGAGAGCATCCATGCGCAGCTTGGAAAGCATTTCAACGATAACGCTGTAGCCCTGATCTCTAATTGCCAGGTCGACGCCCTCCGGAAGAAGACTTTTTATCTCCTTTATTTGTTCGGACGTTATCCCGTTTTTAAGCTTCAGGGTGGCAAGAGTATACCCGCAGAAGCCTGTGATCTCTTCTTCGGAAATATTCTCCCCACAGTCAGAAAGATAAATGAGAGGCTTTTCGTCCGAGGTCGTACTGAAAACACCTGAGACGTAGCATTCCAGCCTGATCACTCTGCTGTCGCCCTCCGGACCGTACCAGACGGAATCGATTATAGTTGAATAATCCGTTGACGTTATCTCCAAGGTGGTCGTGTCGCCGGCTTTGATTCCCATTCTGTTGGCAATAAAAGTAGGAAGAATGCAGCAGGTGCCCCTGGTCTCAAGGTCTTCGGCGGTCCACAGACTGCCGTCCTTGAACGCATACTCCTTTTCAACAAAGGGTTCAAGAAATCCGGGGTCCCCGGAAACTACCGCATAGGACGAAGAATTGATTTTTGTATATATTTCGGCTGCTCTGAAGAAAAATTCATACCTGGGGTCGCCGTTCTGAAGATTCGGATCATCGGATACGTCAATGCAGTTGTATTCCTGTACGAGCCCCATAGCGGTGCCGGCTTCATTTATGATATCGCCGATTGAAATATTGATCACGCCGGCGGCCTTGCCGTCGGTAAAGCCTGTAACAAGGTAAAATTCTCCGTTGCCTTCGCGTTTGTCAGTCCTCACGACAGAGTTGTTGATCACGATGTCAGCGTAAAGAACGTTATATGCTTTATCGGCTGTTCCTACGCGTCTTATGACACCTACAAAAGCATTCTGAGCCGAAGTATCAGAAAGTATGGTAGGATAGTCGGGAACGGATGCGATGACGGTCCTTGAACTGTCGATGTTTTCAACGTAGGGAAGCGCCGCAATGGCGTCAAGATCCGTCTTTTGGCGTAAAGCATAGGCCTGCGCGTCCGTGACGGCTTTGAAAGGGAATCTTCCTCCTCTGTACTCGAGAGAGCCTTCCGTTATGTAAGTCCTGTCGCATTCCTCGATAAGCATGGAACACATACCTACAAGCGCTGAGCCAAGGGTCAGCGCAGTCGTAAGCGAGAGGATCAGTATGAAGAACAATATGCTTTTTACCGGGCTTCTCAGCACGGATTTCAAACTGTTTCTGAGGATCATTTCTTATCAGAAGACAAGCTTCAGTATCTCTTCCTTCCTTTTATAACCCATAGACGAGCGAGCGATCTTTCCGTCCTTGAAAATGTAAAGAGTGGGGATCGCGCTTACCTTGAACCTGTCCGCGAGAGCAGGCTCCTCGTCAACGTTGACCTTGCAGATCTTTACTTTATCTCCGTATTCTCTGTCGATCTCCTCAAGAACGGGTGCAAGCATCCTGCAGGGGCCGCACCAGGTCGCCCAGAAGTCAACTATGACAGGTCTGTCGGCTTTTAATACTTCGGTCTCAAAATTATCGGCAGTAACTTTTACTTCAGCCATTTGTATCATCCTCCAATAAAATAATATCGGTGCGCAGAGTCCCTCGCCAACGTCAAAGAGACTTATAGTAAAGAAGACAATGGCAATACCCCTCATAGGAAGGATCTTTTATCTGGTCTCTGAACTCCTTGCACATGCATTTTGTATCGGGAGTTCTCTCTCTTCTGCATGGGCAGTATCCGCCGGTCTGTTCGAGACCCTCCCTGATCATTCTGACGATCTCCTTGTCTTCATTTTCGGAAATTTTCATATCCACCTCACTGTGATCATCAATACGATTTTTGACATTTAATTCGCTATGCGCCTCAGTCTGCGCGGGAAATGCCAAGGGTGTCCAGCACCTCCTGAGGTACGTAGAATACCGCGCAGGCCTCGCCCTTCTTAGCGTTGCTTCTTCCGGACCCGTCCTCGTACTTATACGAAACAGGGTTCGTGACGTAGATCGGAAGGCCGCAGGAGATCGTGTGCTCCTGACCTGAAGCGTCAGTGTAAACGCGGCTGTTGCGGGTCACTTTGGCACCGGAATTGAAGGTCAACACCTCC
>JAGCZO010000030.1 GCA_017959965.1 Clostridia bacterium
ATAGGCAAGGAATACAGAGTACTCAATGCCCTCGGCGTGAGGCAGCCAGACAACGTTTCTGAAGCCCGAAATATCCTGTTTGGGGTTCTCGTTGGAGTCGCGGATAACAAAAAAATGTTCCCTGGGATCAAAGTTTTTGTTTACCATCCTTACAAAGTTATTGATGGTGGCATAGTTTGACCCGTTGAAAAGGTGAAGGTATTTGATTCTTTTCGGATGCAGATTTTCCACTTTTACAGTTTCCTTTGTCCGGCAGTACGGATCTGAGCTTTATTTAAAAACGACCTTTCGGTGCGGATCTTTATTTCCCTTTCGATGAAAGATAAAGCTCATATCTTCTGTTCAGTAAGCTTCCGTTGTCTTTAAGCCATTTTCGGCATTTATCGTAGTCCGGGAATATTGCGTAAAGCTCCCTGTAAAAATCCTTCCCGTGATCCATATGCTTTAAGTGACAGACCTCGTGGGCTATCACTGAGTGCATAACGTTTTCAGGACAGTCGCATAGAAGGATATTGAGGTTGATATTCTTCCCGGAAGAGCAGCTGCCCCATTTGGTCTTTTGACGCCTGACGGTGATCCTTCCGAAGGAAACGCCCAGCTTATCGGCATAGAGCTTTACGATCCCAGGGAATTCGCTTGCGGCCTTATCCTTCATCTTCCTTATATCCGCTTCGGTATAAGGCCCGGCGGCTTCGGCGGCATCTGATACGGACAGAGCCTTTGCTCTGGCTTTTTCGATAAAAGATGAATTTTCGGCAATAAACTCACGGATCCTCCTATCGGAAAGAAACCTTGGCGCTTTGACCGTAACTTCACCGCCTGCGCCCACTGTGACGCAGAGCGTTTTCCTTGACGATCTTATGACCGTAAATTCATTGGCGTTATCTGAAAGTCCGGGGAAAGTCTCCCGGCGGTCAGTCCTCTTCATCGTCAAAATCCGCGTCCTGAGCGTATTCTTCCTTGAACTTTTCGAAAACGGTGTTCGCCAGGTCCTCGTCATCAACCGTCTCGAGAATGGCGGATTCATCATCCTCAGGGTCGTTCTTAAGCTTAAGAACTGCCGCGATGCCCTCTTCGTCATCCGTCGGCGACACTATGGCATATCTTTCATCCTGATAGTCGACAAAGCCAAGGAGCTCGCACTCAAGGGGATTCCCTTCTTCATCGTATATCGTGATGACGGTCGGTCCGTCAAAATCGTCAAAATCGACTATATCATCCGGAAAATCAGGCGAACCGGGATCTCCCGGCTCCTCGTATTTCTTTTTCTTGTCGGTCATGTCAAAAGTTTCCTTTCATGTATATATCGGGATCACATTTTCCCGAGGGCCTTCAGTTTCCCGATCAGTTCCTCATATATTTTAACAGTGCCGTTAAGGTAGTCCGCGTCGGACAGATTCTTAACGATGGTATCCTTCATAGCCTCGAGCTTGTCTATGGAGGCAAGGAAGGACTCGCGGCTTAGGTCTTCTTCCTCAAGCTTTATGCCGATGCCTCTTTTCTCGAAGGAATCGGCGTTTAATATCTGGTCACCACGGCTTGCGGATTTCGAAAGAGGGATGATGAGCATGGGCTTCTTAAGAGCGGCAAATTCATGTATGGAATTTGATCCGCCTCTGGTGACGAAATAATCAGTGGCCGCAAATACGTCCGGAAGCTCCTCGTTGATGAAAGCAAACTGTCTGTAGTTGTCCGGGTATCCAGAGGTGTCGGTAACGTTCCTGTCTCCGCAAATATGGACAACGTCAAACCGGTCGCAGATAACGTCAAGACTTTCGTAAAGGGCACCGTTCAGAACTCTTGAGCCCTTGCTGCCGCCGATGACCGTGAGAACAGGTTTCTCACCCTTGAAACCAAGGAATGAGAGGCCTTTCTCCCTGTCGCCGTGAAGAATAACGGATCTTATTGGGGCTCCGGAGAACTCGCCCTTTCCGTCCTTGATCATCTCCACGGTCTCGGGAAAAGTGGTCAGGACCTTAAAGGCCACGTTTGAGATCATTCTGTTGGCAAGTCCGGGAGTATAATCCGACTCGTGGGTCAGGAGAGGTATCTTAAGCCTTCTGGCCGCTGCCGCAACAGGTACCGCAACGTAGCCGCCCTTTGAAAATATTATATCCGGCTTTATCTTCCTGAGAAGCTTTCTGGCGTCAATGAGCCCGAGGTTGAAGCTGAAAAAGTCCTTCACGTTTTTAAGCGACAGGTATCTTCTCAGCTTTCCTGTGTGGATACCGTGGTAAATCACACCCGGTATCTTGGATATTATCTTTTTCTCGATACCGTTGGTGGAGCCAATGTAATGGACCTCAAAATCCTTAAGGTATTCGAGCAAAGCCACGTTGGGCATTACGTGTCCGGCGGTTCCCCCGCCCGTAAGAACGATCTTTATCATCAGTGCCTCTGAATTTTAAATCTGATCTCAGTGTCTTAAGATCTCATCCTCGGAAATGAGTCCTATGCCGATGGACTTTAAGACCTCGGTTCCGTGCTCATTGTCGTTGACGCGGATTATCACTCTCGCATTGATGCCGGATCTGGCCACAAAAGCGTAGATATATTCAACGGAGATACCGTTCTCCTCAAAAGCATAAAGGACTTTTGAAAGCGCTCCGGGTTCGTTGGGGATCTCTATGCCGAGTACGTGATTGATCTTGGTGATGAAATTGCCTGCTTTCAGGATCTCGATAGCTTTGTCGTTGTCGTCGGTAATGATCCGGAGAGCTCCGTACTGGGCCGTATCGGCAATCGAAAGAGCAATAATATCGATATTGTTATCGGCGAGAAGCTTGGTAACTTCAGCCAGTCTGCCTGCCTGATTCGACAGAAAAACGGAAATTTGTCTTATGCCTGCCATAACGGGAACCTCCTTTTAAATAACTCTGTAATCGACAACGTGTTTGGACTTTCCTTCAAATCTGGGAAGAGTGCCGGGCTCAACAAGCGTAACGCCAATGGAAAGACCGATAAGGCTGTTGAGGCGTGATTTGAGCCTGGCTTCAAGTCCGTTGATATCCGAGATCTTGTCGCTGAAGAAAGCCTCGGTCATTTCGACCTTGACCTCCATGGTGTCGTGGTTGTTCTGTCTGTCAACGTAGATCATGTAGTAAGGCGAGGTCTCGCTGAATTCCATAAGGACCGTTTCGACCTGAGACGGGAACACGTTGACGCCTCTGATAATGAGCATGTCGTCGGACCTGCCTGAAGGCTTGAGGATCCTGGCTGTGGTCCTGCCGCAGGAGCATCTGTCATAAATGACCCGGGAGATGTCCCTTGTTCTGTATCTGATAAGCGGGAAGCCCTCCTTGGTGAGAGTCGTAAATACGAGCTCGCCGCTTTCACCCTCTTTTACGTGCTCGCCGGTCTCGGGATCGATGACCTCAACAAGGAAATGATCTTCCTGAAGATGCATGCCCTTGCGCTCGCTGCACTCGCAGGCAACGCCGGGTCCCATGATCTCGGAAAGACCGTATATGTCGCAGGCCTTGATCCCAAGGCTCCTTTCAAGCTCGGTCCTCATGGCCTCACTCCAGGGCTCAGCGCCGAAAATTCCTACTTTAAGGGAAATATCTTCAGCAGTGTGTCCTTTTTTATGAAGCTCCTCTCCAAGGAAAAGAGCATATGATGGAGTGCAGCATATGGCGTCCGGCTTGAAGTCCTCGATGAGAGTGACCTGCCTTGCGGTGTTTCCGGAGGAAGCGGGAACCACGGAGCAACCGAGTCTTGTGGCGCCGTCATGGACGCCGAGACCGCCGGTAAAAAGTCCGTAGCCGTATGCGACATGTACCATATCTCCGGGTTCTATTCCGCAGCTGACAAAGCCTCTTGAGATGCAGTCCGCCCAGACGTCAAGATCGCCTTTTGTGTATCCCACGACGGTCTGCTTTCCGGTGGTTCCGGAGGATGCGTGTATGCGGTTGATCTTATCCATTGGAACCGCAAACAGTCCGAAGGGGTAATTATCTCTGAGGTCTGATTTTAATGTGAAGGGAAGCTTTGTGATATCCTTAACGCCTTTTATATCGGCGGGGCTGACGCCCTTCTCATCCATCTTTTTTCTGTAGGCGGGAACGTTCTTATAAACATATTCAACCAGTTTGACCAGTCTTTCGGACTGAAGCTTTTTCAGGTCCGAACGTTCCATGCACTCGAGCTTTTCATCATAATATTTCATATCATCACCTTCTTACAAAAATAATAATAAATTGTATCAACGGTTTCTTCCGGCGTAAAATGCTTTCAGGTTGATATCAAGCAGCTTTGCCGGAACTGTATTCTTCAGAGCCTCTGTCCATATCTCTTCGGGGATATCGCCGATCATGCGGGACAGAACGCCGCAGAGAACAATATTAACAGCCTTGCCCGATCCGCATTCCTCAGCAACGGAAAACGCGTCAAAGGCAATAACGTCAGCGCCTGACTTTTCAAGGCCGCCAATGACGTTGTCGGGGTAAACGGCCTGGCCGAGCACAACGCTCATAGGCTCGATCTTCTGGGTGGAGGTGATCACTTTTCCGCCCTTTTTAAGATAACCGATCCAGCGGGCCGCCTCAAGCTGCTCAAAGGAGAGCATTACGTCTGCCTCGCCAAGATCTATCACCGGGGAATACACTTTTTCACCTATCTTTACGCAGGTGATAACGCTTCCGCCCCTCTGGGACATACCGTGGACCTCGGAGACCTTCACGTCACGTCCGGCCATTTTGGCGGCCATTCCGAGGAATTTTGAAGCAAGCAGAGTACCCTGCCCGCCGACACCGACTATAAGAATATTAAAACTGTCACTATTCATATCAATATACCTTCCTTGTCCCGTGGATCACTTGGAAATTGCGGACTTGGGGCAGAGTCCGAAGCAAAGCCCGCAGCCTACGCACTGCGAAGAATCGATCATGATGGTTCCGTCCTCTTTTTTGTTGATGGCGGGACAGCCCAGCCGCATGCAGGAACCGCACCTGATGCATTTTTCGGTATCGATCTTTGCGGGTCCGCCGTACTTAACGTACTTAAGAAGAGCGCAGGGTCTCTGAGCAATGATAACGCTTGGATTGTCCCGTTCCACAGCGCCCTTCACAGCCTCCCTGAAGGCCTTCATATCGAAAGGATCCACTATCTGAACGTCCTTGATGCCAATGGCGTACGCAAGCTTCACAAGGTCCGTGGCCACAGTCTGTTCGTTTCTGATGGTAAATCCCATGGCGGGGTTCTGCTGGTGGCCGGTCATGCCTGTGATGGAGTTGTCAAGAATGATCGTGGTGGAAATGCCCTTGTTGTAAGCAACGTCTATAAGAGAAGTGATGCCGGAATGGATAAAAGTGGAGTCTCCGATCACAGCGACGGTCTTCTGTTTATCGATATCGCCGCACTGAGTCATTGCCTTTGTCATGCCGTGGGCCATGCTGACGGAAGCGCCCATGCAGATGACCGAGTCGATGGCGGCGTATGGAGCCTGAGCTCCCATGGAATAGCAGCCGATGTCTCCGCAGACCCGGAGTCCCATCTTTGAGAGCACGTAAAACACCGCTCTGTGAGGGCATCCGGCGCAGAAAACGGGAGGTCTCGGGGGAATAGCCACGCTCTCGCCAAGGGCTTCGCAGTCCGGATCAACTCCGAAATAAGCTTTTCTTACCGCGGCGGTTCCCAACTCTCCCTGATTCGTGAAATAATCTTTACCGGCAACCTCAATGCCGAGAGCTTTGATATAGTTCTCAATGAAGGGTTCAAGCTCCTCTACAACGATGAGCTTGCCGACCTTTGAAGCAAATTCTCTGATGGTCTTTTCCGGAAGCGGGTACGTAAGGCCAAGCTTCAGGAAGGAAGCGTCCTTGAACACCTCGCGGCTGTACTGGTAGCATATGCCGTAGGTAATGACGCCAACCTTTTCCTCGGCGTTATCTGCATATATGACCTCGTTGGGGATGCTGAAGGGGAGATCCTCGCGAGCTCCGCAGGCAAAAGCTTCAAGTCTTTTCTGCCTTGCGTCAACTGCCAGGTGACGCTTCTTTGCCATTGCGGGCATCATTGCATATTTCCAGATGTCTTTTTTGTAAGGCTTAACGTTTACAGCCCGCTTGCCCTTTTCGATAAGGCTTCTCTGATGTGCCACTCTTGTGGTGAGTCTGAGAATAACAGGAGTGTCAAAGGCCTCGCTTATATCAAAGGCAAGCTTTGTGAATCTGATGCATTCCTCGCTGTCTGAGGGCTCCAGAACAGGAACATGAGCGGAGAGCGCGTGAAACCTGGTATCCTGCTCATTCTGGGAGCTGAACATGCCGGGGTCGTCCGCCACAACAAAAACAAGGCCGGCGTTGACGCCGGTATACGAAACGGTATAAAGCGGATCCGCGGCAACGTTAAGGCCGACGTGCTTCATGCAGCACATAGATCTTGCGCCGGCAAAGGAGCTGCCTATAGCCACCTCCGCGGCCACCTTTTCATTAGGCGCCCATTCACAGTATACTTCGCCTGCGTCATATTTCGATATAAACTCTGTGATCTCGGTGCTGGGTGTTCCGGGATAACTTGAAACAGTTATTACACCTGCTTCGTAAGCGCCTCTTGCCACCGCTTCGTTTCCGAGCATCAGTTCCATGTCGCTCTTCATAATAGATCTCCTGTAACAAAAAATATAATTTACGCCCTGCAACATCAAACGGCAGGCGGGTCATTTCTTTTTCTTCTTTTTCTTCGCCGGACCCGTCCCGGATCCCGAGTGCTTGGAAACGGTCTTGACTAAAGCAGTGTCGCCGTTATCCTCCGGGAACGTCTCCGATGACTCTGCTTCCGGCGGAGGAAGCTTTCCGCCGCTGTTTTTATTGTTAACGGCAGGCTTATTCTTTCTGTATTTTCCGAGAATAAGAGAATGCATGGGCTTCTCGACAAGGTAGGTCACAAGCGTCGCAAACAGGATCGAAATGATCCAGCAGACGATCGTATAAAGCCATTGCCATTCTCTTCCGGCATCCTTCTGAGGCATGCCCGACTCGCTTACGTAAGGAGGTATATGCCACTCCTTCAGCTTAAGGCAGATATACTGGTGCCAGATGAACAGGTTGAAGCTAATGGTGGAGAAAAATCTCGCCGCGGGATTCGAGAATATGGCCCTGAACCAGTTGAAGGAGAATGTGGCGCCGATGATGATCGCGGCAAATATCACGGAGAGAAGGAATCTGTTCTGCACCTGCCAGAACTGCTTGTTTTTGTCGTAAGTTCCGAGTCCGTATTTTATCAGCAGACGTAAAACGTATATAGACAGGATCGCAAGTCCCGTGAAAAACAGCCCTGTATACTTGTTTTGCCTCAAATTTCTGGCCAATGCGGCGATCAGAAGAGCCGCCATCATGCCGTTGGCGAAAACGCAGAGGAAGGTGGGGAACTGGTTCACGTGCAGGGACATGTCGATTTCCGGGTTCTTGATCACAACTATGTACCAGACAAGCGATACCGCGTTCATTCCGAGATAAGTCGCAAGCGGAGCCTTTTTGAAAAGCCAAGCGAGGAAGGGGAAGATGATGTAGAAGATCATCTCCACCGTCAGAGTCCAGAGAACGGGATTCAGCTTCGTGTGAACGTAGGTCTCGGGCCAGAACATCTGGGTGAATGTAAAATGAGTAACAACGTCCTTCAGATAAGAGCCCGCATTCCCGCCGTAGGAATCAACAGAGACAAAAAAGATAAGCAGGATCGCCAGGTGGAAGAAGTACGAAGGAAAGATACGGGCGACCCTCTTAAGGTAGAATTTACCGACAAGGGGAAGCTTGCCCTTGTCAAGCATGGCATTGGCGTGAGGGAGGAAAAGACAAAGACCCGTAAGAAGGATCATCATGTCGACAAAAACGTAGCCGTACTGATAAAGCCAGTTAAGGTTTACGTCGTCCACGCCGATACCCTTCAGAAGGTTCGCAAAGAATCCGAAGGGCTGGTCCTTTTGAAGGTACCAGAGCCAGGATTGCTGCCAGAAATGAAAGCCGCACACAAACACGATAGAAAGCGCCCTTATTCCGTCAAGGACGCCGATATGAGACGTATCTATCGGATTCGTACCAAAAAATTTTGAAAGGAATTTTTTCATTACAAGCTCTCCATTTTTTTGTACAGCTGCTGCATTTCCTCATCGATCTCGGCAATTCTGTCAGCTGCCTTCCGCATTTCCTTTCCCATGTCCTCGGGGATCTTTTTGTTTGTCTTATACCGGAGATCATGCTCGAGGCTTGCCCAGAAGTCCATGGCAACGGTCCTCAGCTGCACCTCGCAGGTGACGTATTCCGTGTGGTCCGAAAGATAAACAGGAACGCTGACGTCAAGGTGCAGGCTCCTGTAACCGTTGTAATTGGGCTCCTTGATATAGTCCTGGCGCTCGATAAGAGTAATGTCCTTTTGATTCAGAAACATATCCGCCACCGAATATACGTCGTCAATGTAGCAGCAGACGACTCTCACGCCGCCAATGTCGTGAAGATTCGATTTGGCGGACTCAAGAGTCACCTCGTAGTCTCTGTCCTTAAGTTTATTGATAATACTTTTTGCGCTCTTGATACGGGCTTCGATATGGTGGATGGGATTGCGTTCGTATTTGACCTTGAATTCCTGGTTGAGGATCTCGAAACGCATGGTAAGAGTTTTAATGGCGGAGTCGTAAAGGTGCTCAAGATTCCTGTATCCGCCGGCTCCTTTGAAGATGGCCTCTTTTCTAGCTTCATCATATTTTTCATCGTCCTGGATGATATCGGGGAATACTTTTGAAAAGCTTTCGTTGCTCATAAGAGGCCTCCTGAGCGGTATTTTACCTTATGAATCTATTATACTAAAGTGCCTGAGTTTTTTCAACTTGATTAAACCCCGGAAAGCCCCGGTCCGTTTGATATAAAAGACGTATGTTTTTAAATAAAATTCCGGCGAAACAAAAGAAAAAAAAGCGTCATTGCAGCTTGGAGCACCCTCGTTTTTCCTTGTAGTCGCGTTCTAAATATGCTAAAATATCACGGAGCAAAAAAGCTGTTTCAAGGAGGTTAAAAAATGGATCACGGAAAATGTACCTGGTTTATTCCCGATGCTTTCTACCCTGAAAAAGACAACGGCGACTACGTCAGTCACGAGGCGGTATGCGTTCTCAACACCGGCGATTCCGACGCCCACATAAATCTTACGCTTTACTTTGAAGACCGTGAGCCTGAAAAGGGTTTTTACACTGAATGCGGCGCCAGAAGGACCCACCACATAAGACTTGACAGGATAGTCGGCGAAGGCGGAAAGAAGATCCAAAGAGGCATTCCTTACGCTATTTTAGTTGAAAGCGACGTTCCCATCGTCTGCCAGTACAGCAGACTCGACACCACACAAAGCGAAATGAGCTTCATGGGGCTTATAGCTTACTGATGTCCCTGACTTACACTGTCACACAACGGTTTCCGGAGGCAGCATGTACGAGAACAAAGAGCAGCTGATACAGAACGAAATACTGATCCTGTACATTCTTGACAATATCGACGTCGGCCTGTCTGAGGCGGTGCTGACTGATTTTGTCATGAAGCCGGGTCTTATCAATTATTTCAGCTACAAGGAATCTCTTGACAGGCTCCTTTCCGGAGGTTACGTTTCCAAGCTCCAGACCAATGACGGCGGAGAGATCTTTAACATCACCGATTCCGGAAGAGTCTCCTGCAGGGCAATGTCATCTGTTCTCTCCCAGTCCCTCAGGAACCCTTATGACGACCTTCTGGAAAAGGAAAAGGACAAGCTCTCATCGGCCATGACCGTAAATGCGTATACGTTCATCGACGCCAATAAAAACCTGTCCGTGAGATGTTTTATCAGAGAAAAAGGAAACCTGGTGGTGGATCTCAGGCTGCCGGTTCCTGACAGCGAGACCGGTCAGCAGATATGCGAAAGCTGGAAAAAGAATGCCTTCGCCCTTCTTCCGAAGATAATACTCGCGGCATCGGGTGAACTGTAAAAACACCCTGACCTGATATAACATATCAAAACCGGATCTGAAACGTCTTAAAGAGATCGTTTCCCAGGATCCGGTTTTTATATGAGATCATTTTCCTTAAGATATTTGTCAAGGATAACCGCGGCGTTTCCGATGATGCCAAGGCAGGGTCTTTTCCTGTAAAACTCCTCCGTTCTTGGGGAGGGCTGAGTGCCATTTTGAGAGCTCTTGTCAAGATGAAGAAGCTCTCTGCAGACTATGCTTCCTCCGTTCGCCTCAGAGAACAGCCTGGCAAGTTCCTGTATTCTCTTATAGTGTTCAGCTTTTACGGGACCCGTTTCGGGAGCGGCATAGCCTGCAACGTATCCGAGAACTATAAGCATTCCCGAAAAAGCTCCGCACACCTCCCGCAATCTGCCCATACCTCCGCCGAATGAGGAACTGATGCGTTTAAGGGATTCCAAATCCGTGTCAAGTATATCGGAAAAGGCAAGCACTACAGCCTGAGAGCAGTTATAACCCTCTCTGAAATACTTTTCCGCAAGCTCCGCTCTTGAAAGTGATCCGTCCATAGCTAAACCAAAATAAGTTAAAAGCTGCGGCGGAAGTAAAGCGCCGCCGCTCAATGTAATTACAAACTATTTCAAGGATCTCCGGGGTGCCGTATCAAAATTTTGGCACCCGGTAGTGCCAAAGCGGGGATCATCGCATCTTCGTCTACCATCCGCTGTTCGGAAATATCCTCTCCCGGAAAGGGTGCGGCCCGATATGTTAAGAAACCGCCCGATCCCCAAAAAAATAGTGTAGGTCCAAAATATAAGATGTTTATCGCACACCCCAGAAACCGCTTTTATTATAGCATGTAAAAAGCAGACGCGCAACACCGGCAAATATCTTTCGTGACATAAATAAAGAGGAAAAGGAACAACTCCAATTCCTCATTTTTAACCTATAAAAGCAGCAAATCAAATATCGAGCACTCTTGCGGCAATATCCTTAACTGTCTCCTCCGGCCAGTCGGGATTTACAAGGATATAAGCGGTCCTTGAAAGCAGCTCCAGTGTCTTCTTACACATGTCGTGAGTGTAATCCATCTGGAGGTCCTTGTTCACAGGGAATTTGTAGGGATCCATCGAAGGATTCAAAGCGCCCCGTTTTTCCATTATCTGGGTCCAGTTGGTGTAAACGTGCTTTCCCGTGTCGAAGGGAATGGTGACGCCAATGCCGTTGGCGGCGCACCTTTCCGCAAAGCTCCTGGTCTCCTTTTCACTGCCGAATCTGAGGGCAACGGTAGTTCCCAGGTCTCCTTCGAAATCGTGAGACGGAGCCTGAGTATACTTTGGCGTCAGCAATGAGAGAAGGAGCTTCTGATTCTTCTTAAGGTCAGCCCTGATGTACGGAAGCTTCTTGAGCTGCTCCCTGAGAATTGCGCCGGTGATGTCGGATACTCTGTATTCTCTTCCGCCGAACAGTTCCTCCGAAATTCCGTTCAGCTGGTCGCCGAAGAAGGCCACAGCTCCCGCGTCGTGGTAAATGAGCGCCCTCTCGTAGATCTTCCGGTCGTTGGTGACTACCGCTCCGCCCTCGCCTGCGGTAATTATCTTAAAATAATTAAAACTGTAGGTTCCCGCGTCGCCTATACTGCCAAGGAGCCTTCCTTTGTACATTCCTCCGGCGCTCTGGCAGGCGTCCTCGACGATCTTTATATTTGTACCCTTGACAGCGTTTTTCAGGCCGTCCATATCCGAGGGAAAGCCCTGGATGTGTACCGGAATGATGGCCTTGGTGTTTTTGGTGATCTTCCTTTTCACGTCCTCTACGTCAATGGTAAGAGTCTCGTCCGCGTCTGCAATTACAGGGATCGCCCCGGTCTCAAGTACCGCGAGAGCCGTTGCAATGTAGGTGTAAGCCGGAACGATAACTTCGTCGCCGGGGCCTGCGCCAATGCCGATAAGCGCGGAAACGATGGCGGCATATCCGGAAGTCATGAGCAGCGCGTAGTCTGATCCGACGAAGCTTTTCCACTCGTTCTCGAAGTGAAGCACCTCCTGGCCGCTGCCGTTGATCTTAAAAAAGTCCTTTGAATTGATCGCTCTTGCGACCGCATCGATCTCTTCCTGACCTATCCTGTACATTTTATACCTCCTGACTTTCTCACAGACCCATGATGCGAAGATATTCGTTGACTAAGCAGATCTCCGCGTCGCTGGAAAAATTAAAAACATGGCCGTACAAAAAGCATTCGACCTCATAGCCGCCGTTCAGGATCTCTCCTCTGGTGGGGAGATATAGATACGTTCCGTTTGAATTGGAAAGAGCAAGCACATGCTCGTAGGGAGCAAAGCGTCTCAGCTTCAGACCTGTCTCGGAAAACATTTCAAAGGGGAACGGCATAAAAACGATATCGCCCAAAACGGGGATCGATACGTTGAAATTAAACTCATTGCCGAAGGAAACACCGTTCTTAACAGCGTCCCTGACGTTGACAAGGTGATCGTATTTCAGCCGATCAATGTTTATAAGCTTCTCCGGATCCTTTACGGCCTTCAGCGTTTCCTCTATCTCGGAAATATCCGGCAGAGGATCAAGGGGAAGGCTCACCTTTCCCGAAAAAACCTTAACAGTTTTGGGTTCAAAACTCTTTATCTGTTTATACGCTTTTACGGCGTCCCGTCCCGCAACGGCACCAAGCTCTTCAGCGTATTTAATATCGCCAAGGCCAACGGTGTATCCGTTGGGGATCCTGGGACCCACGTCTCCGCAGCAGCCCTGCCAATAAGCGGTCATTACGCCCGACTCTTTTTCAAGACGGTCGACCATGACGCCGGGCCAGTCCCTGCTGATCTCAAAATTCTCGCCGGCGGCGGTACCGTGGCAGCCGTAATGAACAAGGTTAATTATACCGTTTCCGTCTTCATCTTTTACGGCAATGACCGTCATCTCCGGGTCGTAAAGTCCCCAGGGGTTCTGACCCAGGATAACTCTGCCCTGTCTCGTGATCTCTCTCCGGTTCATGCCCACGTCGCTTTTGACGGAAGATACGCCAACGGCGGCCTTTTTCATGGATTCCAGAGCCTTCTGCGAGGCTTTCTTTATGGCAGGGAGGAAAATGTTCAGGGAATAGTCCTCGTCGATGCCTCCCCAGCCCTCAAGTCCGGCAACGTTTGGCGCCGAATGGGTATGTATCGCGGAGACCGTAATGCGGTCTTCGGGGATGCCGCAGCACAGCGAAGTCTCTTTTAAGATCCTATCCGAAAGATCGCAGTCGATCTCGCAAACGTCGCAGGTGACGAGCAGGAAAGTGTCGGCTCCGTCGGAAAAAGCAGCAGCCGTAACAAACAAACTGTCATGAACGGCCTTGCTGTAAATATCGGGCCGGTAGCCGTAAAGACAGGTCCCTATCTCCGGAGTTATATCCTCCCGCCCCGCGCCGCAGAGCAAAACAGTATTATCCTTATTCATAAGATCAATTTGAGTCTGCGTTCAATTCAGCAAGCACATATTTAACGTCAAGTCCGTGGACCATGCAGGCTTCCTCCAGGGTCTCCATAGCGGCCGAGGGGCAGTAAACGCAGTGCATTCCGCACTCAGTCAATATATCGGCGGCATTTTCCTTCATCATCAGAATATCGCCTATCCTGTCGTTTTTAGTGATCTCCATAACCTTCTCCTCAAATCGTCCGTATCGAAAACGGACGGTTCCTATAATTCAGGGCCGCATATTCCGCGACGGCGGGAATGCAGCCCTGTATTCTTTTGCGGAAGATCCGCGAATGCAACTAACGTTCGTTAAGCTTTATCAGCTTCCTGCTTGTTTGCGCTCTTGGCAAGTCTCGACTTTTTCCTTGCGGCATTGTTCTTATGAATAAGACCCTTCGAAGCAGCTTTGTCAAGGCTGATGTCGGCTTTTTTAACCAGCTCGTCCTTGTTCTCGGCATTCTCGACGATAGCTATACGGGCTTTTTTAATGGTCTTTCTGAGGACCGACTTATCCTGAACGTTACGCTGACGTCTTGTTTCAGCGGTAATAACTCTTTTCTTTGCAGATTTAATATTAGGCAAATTTGTCACCTCCAAATATCCGGTTTGCGGATCAAATATCAAAAATTAAAGCGTAAACAAATCTTTATTTAGCAGATTCATTGATCTTACGTCTCAACGTAGATCCTACACGGAAATAAGCCTTTTTCGCAGCCGGAACGTCGATCATGTTCTTGGAGCGTTTGTCGTTCTTTAATCCGGTAATGTCAACGCTCTTTCTTGCAGCGCGGGGCTTTGCACCGAAAGCGCCAAAACCGTTAACCTGAACCTCTACGCCGGATGCAACAAGATCACCAATAGTGTCGAAAATGCAATCCAACATTAACTCGGTATCCTTCTTTGTAAAACCGCTTTTTTCAGCGAGGCACGCAATTAATTCTTTTTTCTTCATCTGTTTCTGGTTCCTTCCTGTTTTTGATTTCACGGAAACACCGCATCGGACTTGAATCTCCGGTGCGGCATATGCTCCGAAAAATTAAGTCATCATGTGTTACTGATCTTCTGTCTCGTCGAAATTAAGATTTCCGATAAGATCGCCGATAGAAGTTCCGGAGGGAGTCACGTCATCGTGGAATTCCTCTTCCTTGGGCTTCTTGGGAGCTCTGGGCTTTCTCTCGGAAGGCTTCTTGTCTTCCTCGCCCTCAGCTTCGGCATTGCGTTCTTTTCTCGGTGCTCTTTCCTTCTTCTCCTTGGGAGCGGCCTCGGCTTCTTCCTCGCCCTCTTTGGCGGGAGGATCGTAAGCCTTAACTTCCTTGATACCCAGGCTGAGCTTCTTCTCCTCGGCATTTACTGCCAGGACCTGAGCTTCGACCTGCTGTCCGATCTCGAGACATTCCTCAGCACTTACGATGCGCTTGTTGGAGATGTGGGAGATGTGAACAAGAGCAGTAACACCGGGAACAACGTCGACGAAAACGCCATAGTGTTTGCCTTCTTTGGTGACGGCATATCTGGCAACTGTAACAGTCAGAATATCGCCTACCTGATAAATATTCTCAGCATCGTACCAGGGGTCATCCTCAGGCATCTTTGCCGTGAGGTTGATCCTGTTCTTCTCGCGGTTAAAGTCAAGGACTCTGACTTTAATAACGTCGCCCTTCTTAACAGCCTCGCCGATCTCCTTAATGCGGAGCCAGGATGCTTCTCTTACGGGAAGGAATCCGTCATAGCCTTTTGCGAGTTCAACAAAAGCACCGGTGCCGGTCTTTGTAAGACCCTTAACCGTTCCGTTATAGATCTTACCGACTTCGATGGAGCCCCAGAAAGCGTCGTCGGCTTCCTGCTTCTTCTGAAGAAGAATAGTCTTAGCCGATCCGCCGATCCTGAGTCTGCCCTTATCATCAGTCTCATAGCGAGTGATGATAACTTCGATCTCCTGTCCGACTTTTTCTTCGGTCTTCTTTACGTAGAAAAGCCCGAGCTGGGAGGCTGAAATATAAAGCTGAGCAGTTCCGTAAGCGGCGATAACGCCTCTCTCGGTAGCTCTGATAACCTTAACAGTAACGGGGGTTTTGTTCTTGTAAGCTTCTTCGAGTGCGATAAGGTCAACATTTTTATCAACTTTTGATTTGGATAGCTTTACCTCGCAGTCTCTGTCGCTGACATGAACAACGTATGCTTTTACCATTGCACCGATCTCCGGTGTTTCATCAAATTCATTGATATCAACATAGCCCTCATACTTAAAACCAAGATCAAGATAAACGCGGGTAGCGTCAACCTTAATGATCGGTTTTTCAACAACCTCTCCGCTCTTAACAGTAGTAAGACTCTCGTTGAGCAGATCCTCAAAGCTCTCGCCTTCAGCTTCCGGAGCGGGCTCCGCAGCTTCCACCGGTCCTTCAACGGTCTCAACGGTCTCTTCCGCTGTATCGGCAGATTCCACAGCTTCATCGGTCAAATTTTCGTTCACGATCGATTTCACTTCATCCATAATTACCAAAACCTCCTCGATGAGCCAACCGGGCGCAGATGCTCCGGCTGTCACACCTATATGAAAAAAATTACTTCCGCTAAGGTCCAGATCAGCAGGCTTTTCAACAAGCTGGACCCTGGGACATATCGCTTTGCATATGTCGAAGAGCTTAAGCGTGTTGGAGCTGGTCCTGCTGCCGATAACGACCATCATATCGCTCTCGGCGGCCAGTTTCGCGGCCTCTTCCTGCCTTTGGACGGTAGCATAGCATATAGTATCATAAATAAAAATTTCGTCAAGCGTTTCTTTCAGTATTTTTTCAATTTTAGCGAAAATTTTTGTATTAAAAGTAGTCTGTACGACGCATGAGAAGGGAGAAGCTGAAGGTTTGATTTTGGAGCAGTCGGTCTCATTGGCGATGATCAGGGCCTTGTTGCCGCAGCAGCCGTTGATGCCTATCACTTCGGGATGGTCCGGATCGCCCACAATGATTATATTCCTGCCGTAATCGCTGTCGTCGGCAACGATCTTGTGTATTCTCTTCACAAAAGGACAGGTGGCGTCGATCACCGCTGCGCCCCGCTCCTCCAGACGTCTGCAAACGTCGGGAGAAACGCCGTGGGCCCGTATGATAACAACGTCACCGGGACCCGCCTCCTCCGGCGAATCGATAACGCCAACGCCCTGCTGCTTCAGCTTTTCCACAACGCCCGGGTTGTGGATGACGGGGCCCAGGGTAACTATGCGTTTGCCGGCATTTCCGGGGTCGCCGGCGGCTTCCGTGGCAACGTTTACCGCGTTATTCACGCCAAAGCAAAAGCCGGCGGTCTTGGCAAGCTTGTAGGTCATATTATTTCGTAACGGCTCCTGTTTTGTCTCTGACGATCTTCACAGCGGCTGCCACAGACTCTTCAAGGTTCAGCTCTGTAGTGTCCAGAAGGATCGCGTCCTCAGCCTGTTTCAGGGGCGACGCGGCTCTGTGGGAATCGCCGTAGTCGCGGTCGATTATATCCTTCAGAACATCCTCATAAGTGACGTCGCTGCCCTTCTCAGCAAGCTCTTTGTATCTTCTGCGTGCCCTTTCCTCGGGACTTGCAGTAAGAAAGATCTTGACGGAGGCGTCGGTCAGAACGTGGGTGCCGATGTCCCGTCCGTCCATCACTATACTGTTTTTGGAACCGATCTCCCGCTGCATATCCACAAGGAAAACTCTGACCTCCGGGATCGCGGAGACCTTGGATGCCTCCATGGAGATAAGAGGAGTTCTGATCTTTCCGGACACGTCCTCGTCGCCAAGGTAAACGTGCTGGACGTTGGCCTCGTCATATCTGACCTCTATACCTGTCTTGTCAAGCAGAGAAACGATCTTTTCCACCGTTTCGGGCCTGATAGCCCCTTCCTCCACCTCGCCGGAAAGCTCAGGTATGCTGCGGTCCATAAACAGCGCCACGGTGCGGTACATTGCCCCTGTGTCAAGGTAGCCGATACCGAACATGCTTGAGATCGCCTTGGCGACAGTGCTTTTGCCTGCGCCGCTGGGGCCGTCGATAGCTACCGTAATGATCTTGTCGTTCATGTTTTTCTCCTTCCGTTCCGTCTCTTTTTTGAGAAAAGGGAGAACGTCTTTGTATAGATAGAGCGATCCGGTGATCAGGATCACGTCGTTTTTATCCGCGTCTGAAACGGTCATTCCGATCGCCTCGTCAATTCCGCAGGGCTTTGCGTCAATTCCTTTTTCGCAGGCGATCCCGGCAAGTTTTACGTTGTCAAGAGCCCTGGGATTTGACGGGGTGACAGCGTACAGCTTTGAGATTCTGGGCGCCAGCATATCCAGCATCGCCAAATAATTCTTGTCGGCCATTACTCCGTAGACCGCTTTCACCTTTTTCCCGGGGAAAAAGGCGTCAAGATTCTCCGTCAGCTCCTTTACACTGTCCACGTTATGGGCTCCGTCGAAAATAACGGCAGGTTCTTTTGAGAATACTTCGAATCTTCCGGGCATTCTGACACCGGAAAGTCCCGTCCTTACCGCACCGTCTCCGATCTCAAAGCCCTTGCGTCTTAAAGAGAAGACAGTTTCGACGGCGCAGCAGGCATTTCTTATCTGTGAACGTCCCGGAAGAGCAATGAAAAGACCTTTGAGCTCTCCGTAATCGAAGCTTGAACCGGAAATGTCCCGGGACAGGATATTCAGTCTGTTATAATCAGGCACCGTAAGCTTTGCCTTTTTGATCCGGCAGACCTTTTTGATGACCTTTAAGGCGTCATTATCTCCGCCGTAAAACACAACGTCGCAGCCCTTTTTAATGATGCCCGCCTTGTTCCGGGCAATCTCGGCAACGCTGGCGCCGAGGGCCTTCACATGGTCAAGGCCGATATTCATAAGGACGCAGCATTCGGGAGCCGGAATGACGTTGGTGGCGTCCTGAGCGCCTCCCATGCCGCACTCCACAACGCAAACGTCGCATTTTTCCCGGTAAAACCAAAGAAATACGCATGCGGTGATGATCTCAAAGGCTGTGGGAGGATCTCCCTTTTCGTCCAGCTCCTTAACGGATCCGGACAGATCTCCCACAAGCTCTGCCAGGGTCTCATCGGCGATGGAGCGTCCGTTTATCTTTATCCCCTCAAATCTGTATGAAACGTCGGGGGAAATATAAAGGCCGGTCTTAAGGCCGCTTGACGCGAGCACCGATGCGACCATGGATGCGCAGGAGCCCTTACCGTTGGTCCCCGCCACGTGGACGTATCTGATGCCCTTTTCGGGGTTTCCCGCGCATTTAAGCATATATTCGATTCTGAAAAGGCCGG
>JAGCZO010000031.1 GCA_017959965.1 Clostridia bacterium
TCGTTATCGGATGAAAGCTTTGAAACCGGTACATTAACGTCTCTCCCGGAATATAAAAGTGTCGTTTCCGACCCCCGTATTTTATCATAAAACCGGTAAAAGTATCAACAAAATGAACTCCCGCGGACCCGCCCGCTCACACGGTCGCAAACAATTAGAAAAGGACAACCGCAATATCAGCTGTCCTTTGACTGGCGCGCCCAGCAGAGCTCGAATCCACAACCTTCTGGTCCGTAGCCAGACGCTCTATCCAATTGACCTCTGGGCGCATCTTTCCTGCCGGAACACGCCGCATTTCCGGATGGTCTTCAGCCGGTTTTGCCGCCGCCCTTCGCAGGTACGGCATGTATTGTAATTCTTTAAAGGAGCGTTGTCAATAATAATCTAAAACTCATTGGCGTTTTGCATGTCGTTATGAGATTATTACATTTCTCGGAAAGATAAGATACGTATTCCCAAAGTCATTGCCGGCCCAAAAAAGTACATATCCGAAATCTCATGGTGGACCGGAGATAACAGTTACGATTCCAATCCCAACAAATAATTAATATCATTGATCAGCGGATCTGATTCGGTTATGATCAACATTTTTTCTGAAATACATGCCTTCAGCAACGATTCTTCACTTTCCGAAAGAGAGGCATTTTTTAATGTGTATACTAAAGAAAAAATCACGTTTCTGTCCACTTCCGCAAGATTGCTTATCCGGTTTTTAAACTGGCCGGGATATTTGCTATCCACTATGCCGAGCGCCTGATTGAAGTACTGAAGAATCGTCGACGCTTCTTCCTCAGCAAGAAGAAGTTTTTCTCGAAGCACACTGAGATCTTCTTCCGACATTCTCTCTGCCTCGAATTTTCCCGGATCCTCCTTGATATTTTCCATGATCTGTGCTTTTTCAATATCCATTTGCAATAGCCTATTAGTTCGTTCACCATAAGCTTCTTTCTTTGAATAAGGATCTCCGGCAGAAATTTCTCTTTGGGTGTTCGATCTTAATGAAGCAAACACAATCGTCAAAGCAAGGATAGTTATAGATACTACTACGAAACAAGCAAAAACTATTTTTGTTTTCATTTTCTTACCTCCTGAATAAACAATTGAATCTCATTTCATTTGGCGGTTTTGGCAAATATCAGTTTTTCCCGCCAATGTCCTCCTTCAAGTGCAGCGGTTTGATTCTGATCACTATTTCATTGGCAATTATAAGAAGCGCCACCATTACCGTTGCCCCGGTCGAAACGTCGCTCAGGAAATGAGCGGCGGCCAAAATTCTCGCAAACGCGACAACAAGGATCAGGCAGCAGCTGAAAATGAACAACGGGCGTTGGAGCTTTTTAAACTTATCATCCGCAAGAGGCAGGAACAGTGTCGTAACAAGCAAAATGGCTGCTTCGGCTGTATGTCCGCTCGGATAGGATTTGAAATTATCACTTGCAGTTCCGTATTGCTCGATCAATTCTTTATAGTTTTTGCAAGGCTCCCACCAATTGTGAAACTCGATGCCCGTCGCTTCTATAAGTCTGAAACGGGGCCGATGAATGTTATCCTTGAGCGTCGGAATAACGCCAAGCAAAGCGCAGAGCAGCAGTATTATGACGATCACAAAAATGATCCACATGTTCTTGTTTTTGCAGTCTTTGAACAGGAAATACCCCAGCACGACCGCGGCCGCTTCCGGCAGCAAAACGATCAGATAACCGACCCACTCGGGAGCAGAACCGTAAAAACCGTTGATGCCAAAGTATTCGCCTGCAGGATAGTATATCGACACGCCAAAGCAAGCCAACGCCAATATCCAGAATAAGACCTTCAGCCAGGGGTTATATTCACCGTGCAGTGCGAAACGGATAAACCCTCCCCCCATCACAGCCACACCGGCAAAACCGATCGTCGGACCGATCGCCGAAATTGCCAGGCCTATCACGCTGCTTGCGGAAGCTATAGATTGGGAAATGATCAGATCAAAAAATGATCCGACCATTATACCTGTAACGGCAACTGCCAAAACGATAAACAAAGGGCTTCTCATGTTTTTCATGTTAAATTCCTCCTGGGTAAGCCAATTATACCACATGGCTTAAACATTGGTAATAGCCTTTTTGTATGAGCTGCGTTACAAGCGGTCTTGGCGGTTTGGCGGTTTCGGCCCTTGACGCCGCCCGGGGTCAGGATTTTGTTGACACCTGCATTCACAGGATAATATAATCTCCGCAGAATACAAGCGCCGTTCACAAAACGGCAAGGAGTTTGAATGAACACAGTAACAATAAAGCCCGGCCTCCCCGGGAGACCTTTTGAAGACAACATTTTCGGCGTCAATGCAGAGATCACGCGCAAAGGTTATTTCGGCGGTCTCCTTGCGCAGATGATTAACAACCGCAAGCTTTTTTCCGGAAGCGCCGCGCCCGCCGGCTGGGAGTGCGAGAACTTCGAATACGTCAAGGACAGGCCCGAGGAAAGCCTGTGCCGGAGCAGCTTTGTCATTCTCAGGAACGGCACCATGAAGCAGACGTCGACCATCATTGCCATGAAGCATGGTGAAAAGTACGAAGCCAAAGTGTGGGTCAAAGCACTCACCGGGAAGGCAGCCGTAGAATTCGGGCCCGAAGAGCTTGCGAGAAGGTTTGACGTCACCGCAAACGGAGAAAAATGCGTTGAATTATCCTTCGAATTCCCGGGAACAGATACGGACAACGGAACTTTTGTTATCAAAGCGGAAGGCGACGTTGCGGTTTTCGAAGCCTCACTTATGCCTTCAGACAACTTTTACGGCATGAGACGCGACGTGATCGCGGCGCTGAAATACATTGGCCCCACCTCCGTCCGCTTTCCCGGCGGATGTGCCTCCGACCATTTCGAATGGCGCGAATCGCTGAAAGCGCCGGAATTCAGGCGGCCTGCCGAAGCAAGAGAAAAAGCCTGGCTCCTCTTCCTGAACTCCTACGATCAGGACTGCCTTGACATTGGCATCAACGAATTCATGATGCTTTGCAGGGAAATTGGTGCGGAACCGGAATTTACGGTGAGCCTTCTCCTGTCGGACGGCGAGGACGCCTCAAAGCTTGTGGAGTATTGCAACGGAGATGAGACCACCGAGTACGGCGCCGTCAGACAGTCGCTCGGCTTCGACAAGTTCGACATTAAATACTGGTTCATCGGCAACGAAGTGTACTTTTTCGGCTTTCAGTACCGGGATGACGGTGCATTGGCTGCAAAGCGCACGAACGAGCTTGTACACGCAATGAGGCGCGTCGACAACACTATCGTCCCAATTCTCGGCCTCACCTGGGGCGCTGATCTTCACAAATGGAATTACGATTTCGTAGCAAACATCGATTTTGATTATGAGTACGTTTCCTTCCACGACTATATAGGCATCCTGCCCGATCCGACCCAGGGAAAAAACGGACTGGCAACTCTCGAAATGGTCGAGGATCTCTTCAGCGACGGAGAAAGCTGCGGACTGAACTTCTATAAAAACTCACTATACCCCGGCCGTTTTTCGGATATCAAAGTCTGTGCGGACGAATGGAACTACAACTGGGGCCAAGGGTCCAACAACGGACTGTTTTTGTCTAACGCTCTTCAATTCCAGTTCTTTGCCAAAAGCGGCGAAAAGTATCACATAAAGCGGGCTGAGTTTTTCATGCCCGTAAACGAGGGAATGATCTTTGTCAACGGCAACGTCTGCAGGATCGAAAGCACAGGCGAACTTTTCAGGCTGATGGCAGGTCACAAAGGCGGCAGGATCGTTGAATGCGAAGCAGAAACTAAGGATATCGACATACTGTGCACCGATCACTGCGAAAAGCTCTTCATGTCCGTCGTGAACCGCCGCTCCGAGCCCTTAAGACTCGAAATTAAAGGCTGCAAGGCATTGACCGTTGCGCAGATCAAGACCGGAGAGTATTCCTTCGACAGCAACGATTTTGAAGTCACCGGACCGGAACCTTCAGAAATCGCGGAAGTAAGCGGCCACAGCGTTTTGTTCGTCACTCTGGAAAAGGACAAGACCTGATCGGTAGAGCCGGTCGCCAATACCCGCAAAAACATTTTTGGCGCAGCCGCATTTCTTGTAATTAACAATTGAGATCACATTGATTTCAGGATCTCGTCAAGGTCCTGTTGCGCCACAAATGCGAAATCAATTCTGGGGCCCCTAGTTTCTTATACAAACGAATCACGGGGTAACCATTGCGGTTACCCCTCAGTTCTGTGGCGGAGAGGATGGGATTCGCCGACCGCGTCGCTTCGCTAGCTGTCGAGCTGTTTGTCGTCGCTGCAAGCTGCGCCTGCTCGTCATCACAGGCCAAACAAAGCTTTTCTTGATGACATCGCTCGCTCCGCTGCGGCTCCTCCTCCCCAAAAGTGCAAGCACTTTCGGGGGCCCCTTTTCTGCACGATCTCGGCTACAAATCATTCACCGGATGATTTGTTTAACGCCTCGACCCTCACGGGTTCTCGTCGCCGCGAACGTCGTCGATTTCGTCTTCCAAGGAACTACTACGGTCTCTCCTTGAAAGACTTCATTTTCGCCGTTGCGGCTCCTCCTCCCCAAAAGTGCAAGCA